>NZ_BADL01000288.1 GCF_000333615.1 Ideonella sp. B508-1
GCCTGGTCGAGAAGTACAAGGTCTCGGTGATGTTCTCGGCCCCCACCGCGGCCCGCGTGCTCAAGAAGCAGGACCCGGCCTACCTCAGCAAGTACGACCTCTCCAGCCTCAAGGCCCTGTTCCTGGCCGGCGAGCCGCTGGACGAGCCCACCGCCACCTGGATGGCCGAGGCGATCCACAAGCCCATCATCGACAACTACTGGCAGACCGAGACCGGCTGGCCCATCATGGCCATCTGCAATGGGGTCGAGCAGGCGCCCACCAAGTTCGGCTCGCCAGGCAAGGCGGTCTACGGCTACGACATCAAGCTGATCGACGAGGCCACCGGCGAGGAGATCACCGAGCCGAACAAGAAGGGCGTGATCGCGGTGGAAGGCCCGCTGCCCCCGGGCTGCCTGCAGACCATCTGGGGCGACGACGCCCGCTTCGTCAAGACCTACTGGTCCAGCATCCACAACCGGGTCATGTACAGCACCTTCGACTGGGGCGTGCGTGACGCGGACGGCTACTTCTACATCCTGGGCCGCACCGACGACGTGATCAATGTGGCCGGCCACCGCCTGGGCACCCGCGAGATCGAGGAGAGCATCTCCAGCCACCCGAACGTGGCCGAGGTGGCCGTGGTGGGCGTGGCCGACCAGCTCAAGGGGCAGGTGGCCGTGGCCTTCGCGGTGCTGAAGGACCCGGCCAAGGCGGCCACGGCCGAACAGGCCAAGGCGCACGAGGCCGAGATCATGAAGGTCGTGGACGATCAGCTGGGCGCCGTGGCCCGGCCGGCCATGGTCAAGTTCGTCAACGTGCTGCCCAAGACCCGCAGCGGCAAGCTGCTGCGCCGCGCCATCCAGGCGGTGTGCGAGGGCCGCGACCCCGGCGACCTGACCACCATGGAAGACCCGGCGGCGCTGCAGCAGGTCAAGGAGCTGGTCGCCACCAAGTGAGCGGCCCCAGCCCGATCGAACAGCCGCCTCCGGGCGGCTTTTTCGTGGTCGCTTCGTTTTTTTTCGCTTGGGGTGTAAGGAAGCGGGTGCGCTGTCGACTGACTCCTGTCCGCCGTTGAAGCTCGCACAGGCGATCGCGACGGCAGGCATTCCACACCCGGTGCCCAGGGCACGCATTGAACGAGGAAACGAACCATGAACACCAAGCTCTCCACCCTGTCTTCCTACCTGCTCGGCGCCAGCGCCCTGGCCGTCTCCAGCCTGGCCGCGGCGGCCACCGCACCGGCGGGGGCCACCGGCGCCGCCGTGGGCGCGGCCGATGCCGTGCACTGCTACGAGGTCAACAGCTGCAAGGGCATGTCCGACTGCAAGACCACCGAGCATGCCTGCAAGGGCCAGAACAGCTGCAAGGGCCATGGCTTCAAGGCCATGGACGCCAAGAGCTGCCTGATGAAGGGCGGCGTCATCGGCGACCTGTGAGCCTGCGCTCATGAACTCCGGCCAGGGCGGCAGTCAGCCGTCCTGGCACGCAGGACCCGCCATGCCACACGCAGCCACCATGCACGCGCCACTGACGCAGCCCCGCTTCGGCCTGGGGCTGCGCACCGCGCATTACGCCGATTTCCTGGCCGGTCCCCAGCCGGTGGACTGGCTGGAAATCATCACCGACAACTTCCTGGTCGATGGCGGCAAGCCTCTGGCCATGCTGGAGCGCTTTCGCGCGGACTACCCCATGGCCATGCATGGCGTGGCCCTGTCCCTGGGGGGCACCGATCCGCTGGACCTGGATTACCTGCAGCGGGTGCGGCGCCTGGCCGAGCGGGTGCAGCCGATGTGGGTGTCCGAGCACCTGTGCTGGACGGGGCAGGGTGGACGCGTGCTGCACGACCTCTACCCAGTGCCCTACACCGAAGAATGCGCGCACCATCTGGTGGCACGCATCCGCCAGGCCCAGGACGTGCTGGGCCGGCGCCTGGTGCTGGAGAACGTCTCCAGCTACGTTCGCTACCGTTCTTCCGAGGCCACCGAGTGGGACTTCCTGGCCCAGGTGGCCGAGGAGGCCGACTGTGACTTGCTGGTGGACGTGAACAACATCCACGTCAGCAGCGTCAACCATGGTTTCGATGCAGAGGCCTACCTGGCGGCCTTGCCGGCGCATCGGGTGCGCCAGATCCACCTGGCCGGCCACTCCCGCCAGGGCGACTTCCTGATCGACACCCACGACCATCCGGTGGCGCCGGCGGTCTGGGCTTTGTATGCGCAAGCCTGCCGTCGCTTCGGTCCGGTGGCGACCATGATCGAGCGCGACGACGACATCCCGCCGCTGGCCGACCTTCTCGGCGAGTTGGATCGGGCCCGCGCCGTGGCCCGAGACGCCCTCCTGCCGGCGGCTTCGCCCGGGATGGTGGCCGTGCCGCATGGGCGCAGCGTGCCCGAGGTGCCCACCCTGGAGGCGGTTCAGACCGAGTTGGCCGAGATGGTGCTGGCGCCCCTGGCGCCCACGCAGACCCCGGCCGCACTGGACCCGGCGGGACCGTTGCCGGGTCTGCGCGGCGCGCAGATCTGCCACCATGCCTACCGCGCCCGCCTGCACGATGCGCTGGCGGACAGCTTTCCCTGCCTGCACACCTATCTGGGCGACACCCAGTTCGCCGAGTTGGCCCGCTGGCATGCCGAGGAACAGCCACCACGGGTGCGGAACCTGGGGCGCTACGGGGCCGAACTACCCGCCCGCCTGGCGGCGCGCCATCCCCAGCACCCAGAGGTGGCCGAGCTGGCCGCGCTGGAGTGGGCGCTGCGCGGGGTTTTCGATGCGGCCGATGTGGCCGCCTGGACCACTGCCGACCTCGCTGCCGAAGGGGCCGAGGCCAGCCTGTCTCAGTGGCCGGTGCTGCATCCCACCGTGACGCTGCTGTGGCTGCACACCTCGGCGCCGGCACTTTGGCAAGCCCTGCAGGCTGTGCAGCGTGGGAAGGCGGGCACGCAGGAAGAGGCCGCGCCAGCGCTGCCCGACGTGCTTCACCACACCGTGCCGAGGCCCGTCCTGGTCTGGCGCAAGGGGGAACAGCCTCACTTCATGAGCCTGGACGATCCGGCCGAGGCCGCCTGGCTGGCGTCCCTGGGCGAGGAGGGGCAGAACATCGCGGTGTCCCTGGCCGCGATGGAGGCCAGGGGCGAGGCCCCCGACCAGACCACCCTGGCACAGTGGCTGGCCCGCTGCTGGGACCAGGGCTGGCTGCGTCGGGGCTGAGGCCGCCGGTTCAGAGTTCGGGCGCGGGCATGCCGGGCGTGCCCCAGGGCTTGAACACCACCCGCCGAGGCGCGGTGCTGCCCGCGGGGCTGGGCGAGGCGGCCGCGGCCGCCTGGCTGGCGGGGGGCGATGGCGGCGATGCGGCCGTCAGCGGCCCGCGTTCCTGCGTCTCCCGCAGCAGGCCGCTGCGCAGGGCCTGGGCCAGTTCGGTCAGCTCGCCGGCCATGGCTTCGAGCAGGTCATCGGCCGACACCAGGCCGACCAGGGCGTGCTCCTCGTTGACCACCAGCAGCCGGCGCACGCCGGCCTCGCGCATCGCGTGCGCGGCCTCGCCCAGGCTGGCCCGTGCAGGCACGACGACCGGCTCGCCCCCCACCAGGGCACCCACGTGCAAAGGCTCGATCGGCAGTTCACGGGCCAGCACCTCCACCGCCAGATCGCGGTCGGTCACCAGGCCCAGCACATGCGGGTGAGGTCCCTCCTGGCGGTTCACCACCACCAGGGCGCCTACATGCTGGGCGCGCATCAGCCGCGCGGCATCGGCCAGCGTGGCGCTGTCATCCACCGCCACCAAAGGGTGGCGGCACAGGCGTGTCAGGCTCATGAGAGGGCTCCCGGGCGTGTGTGTGCCCAGTCGCGATTCGATCACCTGGGGCGGCACTCGCCTTGACCTCGCTCAATTGCGGATGGGGGGCTGACGTGGGGCTTCAGGGGTGCTCCGCGGTCCTGGCGATGTCCTGCGCCAGGGCCCACAGGGCCTCGCGGTGGGCGGCCACCAGCGTGTCTGGCGCGGCATCCTGGAGCGGCACGCGCTGCTCGAACTGGCGCACCAGTGCGGTGGTTTTTCCGTCGGGGTCGGCCAGCCACCAACGGGCGCTCAGCAACAACGCTTTGCCATCGGCCGACGCCTCGAAGGCCTGCACTTCCACCCTCAGCACCTGCTGGGCGCGCAGGCCGCCGGGCAAGGGGGACGCCCAGACCTTGTCCGTCCCGCGCAGCCGAGCCAGGTCGGCGCGCAGCACCCGCGGCACGGCGTCGCGCAGCGGCTCGGCCCAGCGCTGACCGGGCAGGGCGCGCAGGCCGGTGGCGCCGCTGGGCCACAACAGGGCATCGCGGTCGAGGTAGTCGGGCAGCCGCACGCTGGACACCAGCCACACGCCACTGGTGGCGGCAGAGGGGGGCGCCGCGGTGACGCCAAGGGGCGCGCTGGGCAGGCGGTAGAGCTCGACCGGCGGCGAGCTGCCACAGGCGGCCAGGGCCAACAGCCAGGGCGTCAGCACGGCAGCCCGGACGGGCCGCGGCCAGAAGAACAGGGAGCGGAGTGTGGGCATGGGCTGCTTTCCGGGCGCCGTTCAGCGGCGGCCCTTGATCACCGATTCGGGTTGCTCGTCCAGGGTGTTGGCCAGCTCGCGCAACTCCCGGGCGGCCTGGGACACGTCGTGCAGCGCCCGCTGGAGGTTCTGGTTCATCGGCGAGTCGTCGCCGACGGCATCCCGCAGCGCCGCCGCGCTGCGCGAGAGCTCGTCGGCCGAGCGGGTGAGGTTCTGCATCAGCGGCGAATCGGGCCCGAAGTTGGCGCCGACGCGCTGGGAGGTGCCCTTGACGCTGCTGGCGGCCTCACCCACGCGCTGCATGCTCAGCCGGGTGGTGGCCAGGGTGTCCTGGGCCGAATCCAGCAGCGGGTTGAGCCGCTTGTCCAGCGTGCTGCTGACCCGACGCAGGTTGTCCGTCGCCACCTCGAGGTTTTTCAGCACATGGTTGGCCTCGGGCCCGCTGACCATGCGGCGGGTGGAGCTGGCGATGGCCGAGACATCGTTCACCAGGCGCCGAAGGTCCAGGTTGTCCACCTGGTTGCGCAGTTCCTGGAAGGCGGTGGCGATGGTGGGAATCTCGCTGTGGGTGTCTTCGCTGATGTAGCGGGCGGGCTTCTCGGGGTGGAAATCCAGGTCCACATAGAGCTGGCCGGTCAGCAGACTCTGGGTGGCCAGTTGGGCGCGCAGGCCGCGCTGCACGAGGCCGGGCAGGGTGCTGTCATCGCCACCATCGGTCTTGCGGCCGGTGATGCTGGCGACCATCGCGCGGTCCAGTTCCGCGGTCACCGGAATGGTCACGTTCCGGGTGTCGGCGTCATAGGCCACGCCGATGGCGCTGACACTGCCCAGGCGCACACCACGGAAGACGACCGGTGCCCCGACCTGCAGCCCGTAGACCGAGCCGGCGTAGTGCATCACGACCTTCTGCTTGTGCACCAGCAGCCGTCCGCCGGCCAGTGTGAGCACGGCCACGAACAGCACGATCAGCCCGGTCACCACGAACAGGCCCAGCATGGCCGGGTGGGACTTGCGGTGGGCGGCGCTCATGGCCGGTTTCCCCGGCGCAGGAACTGGCGCACCGGCTCGGGGCCGTGGTCAAGCAGTGCGCGCGGTGCATCCAATGCGGTCATCGTCTTCTCCTTGGCATCCAGGAACAGGGCGCGGTCGGCCACGGCAAAGATGCTGTCGAGTTCATGCGTCACCATCACGATGGTGGTGCCCAGGTGGTCGCGCAGGCTGAGGATGAGTTCGTCCAGCCGCGCGGAGGTGAGGGGGTCCAGACCGGCCGAAGGCTCGTCCAGGTAGAGCAGGGGAGCATCCAGGGCCATGGCGCGGGCGATGGCCGCGCGCTTCTTCATGCCGCCGGAGAGCGCGGCCGGCGAGGCGTCGAAGGCGCCATCCAGCCCGACCAGGGCCAGCTTGAAGCGCGCCACGGTCTCGATCTGCGCCTCCTCCAGATCGGTGTATTCGCGCAGTGGCAGCATCACGTTTTCGCCCACGCTCATGCTGCTCCAGAGCGCGCCGGCCTGGAACATCACACCGAAGGAGCGCCGCACGGTGTCGAGCTGGTCCTCATCGGCCTCGGCCAGGTCGATGGTGCCGTAGTGGATGTGGCCGGCCGCAGGGGCCTGCAGGCCGATCAGATGGCGCAGCAGGGTGCTCTTGCCGCAGCCGCTGCCGCCCATCAGCACCAGGATTTCGCCGGGCTGCACGGCAAAGCTCAGATCGCGCTGGACCACCTTCTCGCCGAAGGCCATGGTAAGACCATCCACCCGGACGAGCGGGGCTGGTGGGGTCATGGGAGGCGCGCTGTCCATCCTCACCACCCCAGACGCTGGAACATGATGGTCAGCACCGAGGCCGCCACCACCATCCAGACGATGGACTGCACCACCGCCGCGGTTGTGGCATCGCCCACGGCCTGGGCGCTGCGGCCCGCGTTCAGGCCCTGGCGGCAGCCGGCCAGCGCCACCAGCAGGGCATAGACCGTGCCTTTGAGCAGACCGATGCTCAGGTGGGTCAGCGTCAGGGCCTGGCCGCAGCGCACCAGGTACTCGGCCGATTCCACGTGGTAGATGCCCACGGCCACCAGCCAGCCCGCGGCCACGCCGACGATGGCGGCGTACAGGGTCAGCAGTGGGGCCATCAGCACCATGGCCAGCACCCGCGGCAGGACCAGGTGCTCCATCGGCGGCAGACCCAGGGATGCCAGGGCGTCGATCTCCTCATTGGCCTGCATGCTTCCCAGCTGGGCGGCAAAGGCGGCGCCCACCCGGCCGGCCAGGATGATGCCGGTCATCAGCGCGGCGATCTCTCGCACCACGCCGATCGTGACCAGGTCGGCGATGTAGATCTGGGCGCCCAGGCGCTGCAACTGGGCCGCGCCCATGTAGGCCACGATCAGGCCGACCAGGAAGCTGACCAGCGACACGATGGGCAGGCTGGCCGGGCCGGTGGCATGGAGCTGGAACATCAGGTCCTCGGCCCGCATGGCGCTGCGCCCGCGCAGGCCCCGCAGCAGGGCCTGGATCAGTTCGCCGATGAAGCCCAGCGTGATGCGCAGCCGGTCCTGGGATTCGGCCAGCAGGAATCCCACGCGAGCCAGCCAGCCATGGCGGGCCGGTTCGGCCCCGGGGCTGGCTTCCGCGGCGCGGGCCAGGGCCAGCACCTCCCCCAGCCCGGCGGGCAGTCCTTCCCAGCGCAGTCGGTCTCCCGCCTCGCGCGCCAGCGCCCACAGCCGGGCGGCCAGCAGACTGTCGAAGTGGGTGAGACCGCGTCCGTCCACCACCAGCGGGCCGGAGGTCGGCGGGGTTGGCCATGCGAGCATGCCGTCGCGCCCATCGCCAGCCAGCACCAGGCGGGACTCGGATGCCCCCGTCTGCCATCGCAAGGCATCGGCCGGGGGGCGTGGGGCGGCTGGGGCGGACAGGGACTCGGTCATGCAGGAAGGGGTGCCGCGGAGGCGGCCTGAGGCCTGACTGTAGCCCTTGCCGCGTCCCGCTGCCCGAGAGGCCAGGACGCTGACGCTGAGGGCGTGCTTGCGGTTTCCCCGAGGGGGTATGAGAATTCGCGGATTGCGAAGGCTTTGTGATTCAGCTCCGTGTGCAGGTTTGCAAGCCTTCGTGCAACATTGCGTCCTTGCCCCTGTGGAAGGGGCGTTTGCTCACATGCGCTTCGACCTCGTCACGCTCAATCTGGTGCTCGCCATCGCCGAAACCCGCAACATCACACGGGCGCGGAGCGCGAGCACCTGGCGCTGGCCGCCGCCAGCAAGCGCCTGAAGATCTGGAGACCCGCCTGGGCGTGCAGCTGTTCGAGCGCGGCGCCCGTGGGGGGGGAGACCACCGAGCCCGGGCGCGCCCCTGGTGCGCCACATCCGCAGCCTCAACGCCTCCCTGCATGCGCTGGAGAGCGAGGTGGTCGAGTTCAGNCGCGGCATCAAGGGCCATCTGCGGGTGGCGGCCAATGCGGCGGCCATCGCCGAGTCCCTGCCCGTGACCCTGGCGGCCTTCTCGCGCGAGCATCCGCAGATCCGCATCAGCCTGGAAGACCTGACCAGCGCCGAAGTGCAGGCGGCCGTGGCAGATGGCCGTGCCGACGTGGGCATCTTCGTCGGCCCCGCCACCGATGGCCGCCTGAGCACCTGGCCCTACCGCGCCGGTGACCTGGCCGTGGCCCTGCCGCGCGGCCATGTGCTGGCCGCTTCGGGCCAGGCGCTCAACTTCGACCAACTGCTCGATTTCGACATCGTCGGCCTGCCCAGCGGCGCCTCGGTGCACCAGCGCATGCTGCAGCGCGCCCTGGAGGCCGGCCGCACCCTGAATGCGCGCCTGCAGGTGCGGGGCTTCGACGCCATTGCCCAGCTGGTGGATGCCGGCCTGGGGGTGGCGGTGCTGCCCGCGGCCGTGGCCAGACGCTTTGAGCGCCTGTTCGCCATCGAGGTGCGTCCGCTGGACGAGCCCTGGGCGCACCGGCGCTACCTGCTGGCCGCACGCAGCCAGCCCGTGCTGCCCACCGTGGTGCAGCGTTTCATCGACGCCCTGGTGGCCCGTGCCTCCGAGGCCTGAATCCCCGACAATCCCGTCTCTGGCTTTTTCGCCATTTCTCCCGCCACAGAAGCCCTTGCCATGACCGCTCGCACCCTCTACGACAAGCTGTGGGACGACCACGTCGTCCACACCGAGGAAGACGGCACTGCCGTGCTCTACATCGACCGCCAGCTGCTGCACGAAGTGACCAGCCCGCAGGCCTTCGAGGGCCTGGATCTGGCCGGTCGCAAGGTCTGGCGCCTGTCGGCCAACCTGGCGGTGAGCGACCACAACGTGCCCACCACCGACCGCAGCCACGGCATCGCCGACCCGGTGTCCAAGCTGCAGGTGGACACGTTGGACGCCAACTGCGACCGCAGTGGCATCACCCAGTTCAAGATGGGCGATGTGCGCCAGGGCATCGTGCACGTGATCGGCCCGGAGCAGGGCGCCACGCTGCCCGGCATGACCGTGGTCTGCGGTGACAGCCACACCTCCACCCACGGCGCCTTCGGCGCGCTGGCCCATGGCATCGGCACCTCCGAGGTGGAGCATGTGCTGGCCACCCAGACCCTGCTGGCCAAGAAGGCCAAGAACATGCTGGTCAAGGTGGAAGGTCAGGTGGCCAAGGGCGTTGGCGCCAAGGACATCGTGCTGGCCATCATCGGCAAGATCGGCACGGCCGGCGGTACCGGCTACACCATCGAGTTCGCCGGCTCGGCCATCCGCGCCCTGAGCATGGAAGGCCGCATGACGGTGTGCAACATGGCCATCGAGGCGGGCGCCCGTGCCGGCCTGGTGGCGGTGGACGACACCACCATCCGCTACGTCCAGGGGCGCCCCTTCAGCCCCAGCGGTGTGGAGCTGGAGCAAGCCATCGCCTACTGGCGCACCTTGCACTCCGACCCCGGCGCCCACTTCGACAAGGTGGTCGAGCTGGACGCTGCGCAGATCCGCCCGCAGGTCACCTGGGGCACCTCGCCCGAGATGGTGCTGTCCATCGAGGACCGCGTGCCCGATCCCGACAAGGAGAAGGACGCCGTCAAGCGCGACGCGATGGAGCGCGCGCTGACCTACATGGCGCTGGAGCCCAACAAGGCGCTGGCCGATGTGCGCATCGACAAGGTCTTCATCGGCTCGTGCACCAACAGCCGCATCGAGGACATGCGCGAGGCCGCCGCGGTGGTCAAGCGCGTGGGCGGGCGCATCGCCGCCAACGTCAAGCTGGCGCTGGTGGTGCCGGGCTCGGGCCTGGTGAAGGCCCAAGCCGAGGCCGAGGGCCTGGACCAGGTCTTCAAGGCCGCGGGCTTCGAGTGGCGCGAGCCGGGCTGCAGCATGTGCCTGGCCATGAACGCTGATCGGCTGGAGCCGGGCGAGCGCTGCGCCTCCACCTCCAACCGCAATTTCGAGGGCCGTCAGGGCGCGGGTGGCCGCACCCACCTGGTCAGCCCGGCCATGGCCGCCGCCGCCGCGATGGCCGGCCACTTCGTCGATGTGCGTCGAGTCATGTGACCACCCCCTACGGCCTGACGGCCACCCCCTTTAAGGGGGCGCCACCACCGGACCGGCCAAGCCGGACCGCGGTGGCCGCCGGAGGGGCTGAGCAGAGTTAGGAACATCCCATGAGAGTCGTTTTATCCCTGATCGCAGCTCTGTTCTTGCTGACCGCCTGCAACACCATCGAAGGCATGGGCAAGGACATCCAGAAGGCCGGCGAGAGCATCGAAGGCGCAGCCAAGAAGAAATGAGGCACTGACATGGACCAATTCACCGTGCACAAGGGCCTGGTGGCCCCGATGGACCGCGAGAACGTCGACACCGACGCGATCATCCCCAAGCAATTCCTGAAGTCGATCAAGCGGACCGGCTTCGGCCCGAACCTGTTCGACGAGTGGCGCTACCTGGACCACGGCGAGCCCGGCCAGGACCCGGCCAGCCGCAAGCCCAACCCGGACTTCGTGCTGAACCAGCCGCGCTACCAGGGCGCCTCGGTGCTGCTGGCGCGTGCCAATTTCGGCTGCGGCTCCAGCCGCGAGCACGCGCCCTGGGCGCTGCAGCAGTACGGCTTCCGCGCCATCCTGGCGCCCAGCTTTGCCGACATCTTCTTCAACAACTGCTTCAAGAACGGTGTGCTGCCCATCGTGCTGCCGGCCTCGCAGATCGCCCGCCTGTTCGACGAGGTGGCGGCCTTCCCGGGCTACCAGCTGACCATCGACCTGCCGCGCCAGGTGGTGGTGAAAGCCGACGGCAGCGAACTGCCCTTCGACGTCCAGCCCTTCCGCAAGTACTGCCTGGTCAATGGCTTTGACGACATCGGCCTGACCCTGCGCCACGCCGACAAGATCAAGACCTACGAGGCCGAGCGTCTGGCCAAGATGCCCTGGCTGAACCACCGCCTGCCGGGCTGAGCGCCTTCGCTTCGCCGCGAACCAAGAACCAAGGAATCCCCATGAGCATGAAGATCGCCGTGTTGCCGGGTGACGGCATTGGCACCGAAATCGTCGCCGAGGCCGTCAAGGTCCTGAAGGTGCTGGACCTGCCCTTCGAGATGGAAGAGGCCAAGGTGGGCGGTGCCGCCTACGAGGCCCACGGCCATCCGCTGCCCGAGAGCACGCTGGCCCTGGCCAAGTCGGCCGATGCCATCCTGTTTGGCGCCGTGGGCGACTGGAAGTACGACACCCTGGACCGCCCGCTGCGTCCCGAGCAGGCCATCCTGGGTCTGCGCAAGCACCTGGGCCTGTTCGCCAACTTCCGCCCGGCCCTGTGCTACGAGCAGCTGACCCACGCCTCCAGCCTCAAGCCCGAGCTGGTGGCCGGTCTGGACATCCTGATCATCCGCGAGCTGACCGGCGATATCTACTTCGGCCAGCCGCGCGGCCGCCGCACCGCGGTGGACGGGCACTTCCCCGGCGCCGAAGAGGCCTTCGACACCATGCGCTACTCGCGCCCGGAGATCGAGCGCATCGCCCATGTCGCCTTCCAGGCCGCCCGCAAGCGCAACAAGAAGGTCACCAGCGTCGACAAGGCCAATGTGCTGGAAACCTTCCAGTTCTGGAAGGACGTGGTCACCGAGGTCCACAAGGACTACCCGGACGTTGAGCTCGAGCACATGTACGTGGACAACGCGGCCATGCAACTGGTGCGCGCGCCCAAGAAGTTCGACGTGGTGGTGACGGGCAACATGTTCGGCGACATCCTCTCGGACGAGGCCGCGATGCTGACCGGCTCCATCGGCATGCTGCCCTCGGCCTCGCTCAATGCCGAGAACCGCGGCCTGTATGAGCCCAGCCACGGCAGTGCGCCGGACATCGCGGGCAAGGGCATCGCCAACCCTTTGGCTACAATCCTGTCCGCTGCCATGATGCTCCGTTTCTCACTCCAACAGCCTGAAGCCGCCGACCGGATCGAGTCGGCCGTGCGCGCTGTGCTGGCCGCGGGCTATCGCACCGTGGACATCTGGAGCGAGGGCACCCAGAAGGTGAGCACCCGCGAGATGGGCGATGCCGTGGTTGCGGCCGTCGCCGGTAAAACCATTACCACCATTACCAAGAGCTGACAGCTCGGTTCCGTCTCGCCCCCACACCCTGGACCCCGGCGAACGAGCCGGGGGAGTCAGGGGTCCGGGACAACACGCTTCACAAGGAAACTGGAAATGGCACTCGTAGGTTTGGTCGGCTGGCGCGGCATGGTCGGCTCGGTCCTGATGGACCGCATGGCGGCGGAGAACGACTTCGCCCACTTCGAACCCCTGTTCTTCTCGACCTCCAATGCCGGCGGTCAGGCCCCGGCCCAGGCCAAGAACGAAACCCAGCTGCAGGACGCCTTCGACATCGACGCGCTCAAGCGCTGCGACATCATCGTCACCTGCCAGGGCGGCGACTACACCTCCGAGGTCTTCCCCAAGCTGCGCGCCGCCGGCTGGAACGGTCACTGGATCGACGCCGCCTCGACCCTGCGCATGAAGGATGACGCGGTCATCGTGCTGGACCCGGTCAATCTGCCGGTGATCAAGGACTCGCTGGCCAAGGGCGGCCGCAACTGGATCGGCGGCAACTGCACCGTGTCCTGCATGCTGATGGGCGTGGGCGCGCTGTACAAGGCGGGTCTGGTCGAGTGGATGTCCACCCAGACCTACCAGGCCGCTTCGGCCGGCGGCGCCCAGCACATGCGCGAGCTGCTGACCCAGTTCGGCACCCTCAATGCCGAGGTCAAGGCCCTGCTGGACGACCCCAAGAGCGCCATCCTGGAGATCGATCGCAAGATCATCGCCAAGCAGCGCAGCCTGTCGGCCGCTGAAACCGCCAATTTCGGTGTGCCGCTGGGTGGCTCGCTGATCCCCTGGATCGACAAGGATCTGGGCAACGGCATGAGCCGCGAAGAGTGGAAGGGCATGGCCGAGACCAACAAGATCCTCGGCCAGGGCGAGGGCTTCGGCACCGCCGCGGTGCCGGTGGATGGCTTCTGTGTGCGCATCGGCGCCATGCGCTGCCACAGCCAGGCCCTGACCTTCAAGCTCAAGAAGGACGTGCCGGTGGCCGACCTGGAGGCCATGATCGCGGCCGACAACGAATGGGTGAAGGTGGTGCCCAACACTCGCGAGGCCACGATGCAGGACCTGACCCCGGTGGCCACCACCGGCACGCTGACGATCCCCGTGGGGCGCATTCGCAAGATGGCGATGGGGCCGGAGTATGTGGGCGCCTTCACCATCGGTGACCAGTTGCTGTGGGGCGCGGCGGAGCCGCTGCGCCGCATGCTGCGCATCCTGCTGGAAGCTTGATATCGATCGGGTTCACCGGTTCGGCCTGTGCGTAAGCTGGGTGACCGGTTCCCGCCTGGTTTCATGGGAACGGGCGTTGTCGCAAGGCAACGCCCGTTCTTTTGCCTGTTACCAATTGCGTCGACAGCAGGGTAACTCCAGCCTAGCTTAGGGATTGGATGAGTTTGGCAAGCTATATGCTTGATACATTTCGCATTTCCAGATGTCCGGCTGCGCCTGCGCGCCAGGCATGGGGATGCCCAGTCGTTGAGGTCCTGTCTCCTCACAGCTTTTGACGGATCGCGATTTCGGAGACGCTTTGAAGAATCCCACCACCCCTGCCCGTGGCTACCTGCTCAGCGCCGTCGGCGCGGCAGCCCTGCTGCTTTGCCACACCTCGGCGTCGGCCTTCAGCCTGGGCCGCATGACCGTTCAGTCTGCACTGGGTGAGAACCTGCGTGCCGAGATCGAGGTCACCAACCTGTCTCCGGAAGAAGCGGCCACGCTGCAAAGTGCCATCGCTTCCGGCGAGGCCTTCCGGGCCGCGGGCGTGGACTTCAACCCCGCGCTGTCCGGGGCCGAGGCCACCTTGCAGCGGCGCGCCGATGGCCGTGCCGTGATCCGGATCGCCGGCACGCGCGCGGTGTCCGAGCCCTTCGTGGACCTGATCCTGAACTTCACCTGGTCGGGCGGGCGGCTGCAGCGTTCCTACACGCTGCTGATCGATCCACCAACGACCAAGGCTGCGCCGGCCCCCGCAGCGCCGACCACCTCGCCCGTTCTGTCTTCACCGCCCGCACCCCGGGCTGCCACACCCGCGGCGCCCGTGCGTGCGCCCGCTGCCGAGCCCGCGCCGCCCAAGCCGGTGGCTGCAGCGCCGCGTCCGGCCAGCAAGCCCGCCGCGCCCGCCTCGGAGTCCAGCGACACCTACTCTGTCCGTGCGGGCGACACGCTCTCGGGCATTGCGCGTCGTCATGCCCAGTCCGGTGTGTCCCTGGACCAGATGCTGGTGGGCTTGTACCGCAGCAATCCGGACGCCTTCGCCGGCAACAACATGAATCGCCTGAAGGCCGGGGCCAAGCTGTCGATGCCGGACGCCCAGACCGCGGGGGCGATCTCCTCGGAAGAAGCCCGTCAGGTCATCCAGGCCCAGAGCTCTGATTTCGCGGCCTTCCGGCAGCGCCTGGCCCAGTCGGCACCCGCTGTGAAGTCGAGCGAGCCGGAGCGCCAGACCTCCGGCAAGGTGGAGGCCGCCGTGCAGGACCGCAAGGCCCCTGCGGCGGGGCAGGCCGACGAGCTCAAGCTGTCGCGCCCCAGCGTGAAGCCTGGCGCTGAAGCCAAGGTCTCCAAGGAAACCGAGCGCAAGGCTGCCGAGGCGCGTGTGGCCGAACTCTCGCGCAACGTCCAGGAACTCAAGAAGCTTTCGCAGGGAACCGCTGCGGCGATGGGCGGGGCCCCCTCGGCGCCGGCCAAGCCCGGGGTCGCAGTGCCTGCCGCTACCGCTTCGGTGGCCAAGCCCGCGCCCGCTCCGGCATCGGCGCCCGCAGCCGTGGCCTCTGCGCCCGTGACACCGCCGCTGGCCGCCAGCGCCGCCACGGTGGCGCCTTCGGTGGCGTCGGCCGTGGCCGAGACGGCCTCGCTGCCCGCCTCCCAGCCCGCCAAGCCCAAGCCGAAGGTCAAGCCGCCGGTGGTGCCGGCGCCGGTCGAGGAGGAGGGCTTTGTCTCCTCGATGATGGGCAATCCCATCGTGCCCGTGGCGGGCATCAGCATCGTCGCCCTGTTGGCCGGCCTGGGGGTGACGCGCCTGCTGCGCCGCCGCAAGCAGGGCGGTGGCAGCGAGACCTCGTTCGTCGAGAGCCGCATGCAGCCGGATTCCTTCTTCGGCGTGAGCGGCGGCCAGCGGGTGGACACCCGCGACGGGGCCAGCAGTTCCTCTTCCCTGAGCTACTCGCTCAGCCAGCTGGATGCCATCGGTGACGTGGATCCAGTGGCCGAGGCCGATGTGTACCTGGCCTACGGGCGCGATCTGCAGGCCGAGGAGATCCTCAAGGAGGCCTTGCGGGCCGACGGCGGCCGGGTGGCCATCCGCAGCAAGCTGCTGGAGGTCTACGCCAAGCGGGCCGACGCCCGCAGCTTCGAAACCCAGGCGCGCCAGGTGCTCGAGATGACCGGCGGCGTCGGTGACGAGTGGGAGCGTGCCAAGGAACTGGGCCGCCAGGTGGATCCGGCCAACGAGCTGTACCAGCAAGGTGGGCCGATCACCGAGGTGGACATCGACACGTCCTCCGAGCCGCCGCCGGACCTGCGCGGGGATCCGGATGAGGAGCTGTCCCGTCCGATCGCCCCCGCGGCGTCCATGGCTGCGCCGGAGCCTGAGGAACACAGTCCGGACACCCAGCCGTCCGAACTCCCGCCGCTGGATCTGGACATCGATCTGGCGGCCGCCTCCAAGCTGACCGGGCTGGAGAGCACCCGTCCGATCTCCACCACCAGCGGTCTGCCGGACCTGCCGGTGACCGAGGAGTCCGGTCTGCACGCTCTGCCTGAGGTGCCTGCGACCGGCATGGAGCCGCTGCCGGATCTGGCGGAGCTGCCGCCGTTCGAGGTGGCGCCCGAGGCATCGCCCCGGGCTGCTGAAGAGGCGCTGCCCCAGCCGGAGGTGGAGCAGGTCAGCGAGAGCAAGTCCATGGACTTCGATTTCGGGGATCTGTCCCTCGATCTGGGAACCTCGACAGTCTCGCCCAGCCACGAGGCGGAGGAGGTCACCACGGCTTCTCCGGAGACGCTGGATCTGCCCGCACTGGAACCCATCCAGTCGGCTGCTGCCGCACCGGCTGCCCCGACCGCGGACGATTTCACCGACTCGATCGCCTTCGATCTGGAAGGCGATGCGGCCGATCCGCTGCAGCGCAAGGTGGAACTGGCCGACGAGTTCCGCCGCATCGGCGACGTGGAAGGTGCGCGTGACCTGCTGGAAGAGGTGGTGAGCAAGGCCACCGAACCGCTGCGCAGCAAGGCGCAGGCCATGCTGGATGAGCTTGGCTGACACCGCAGTGGCTGGCGTGCCACCGCACGCCGGCCCGGCGGTGCGGCGCATCGCCCTGGGCGTGGCCTACCGGGGCGACGCCTACCACGGCTGGCAGAGCCAGCCCAGCGGGCGGACCGTCCAGGATCATCTGGAGTCCGCCCTGTCCCAGTTCGCTGCCATGCCCGTGCAGACCGTCTGCGCTGGCCGCACCGACACCGGCGTGCACGGGCTCAACCAGGTGGTCCACCTGGACACGCCCCTGCACCGCGAGCCCTTTTCCTGGGTGCGTGGCACCAACCGCTACCTGCCGCCGGACATCGCCGTCCAATGGTCGCGCGAGGTGCCTGCCAGCTTCCATGCCCGCAACAGCGCCCGCGGGCGCCGCTACTGCTACATGCTGCTGGAATCGCCCGTGCGGCCGGCCATCGAGCGGGGAGGGGTGGGCTGGGTCTTCCGGCCGCTCGATGGCGAGGCCATGCGCCGTGCGGCGGCCTGCCTGATCGGCGAGCACGATTTCAGCTCCTTCCGTTCGGCCGAATGCCAGGCGCTGTCGCCCATCAAACGCATGGACCGCATCGCCATCGAGCGGCGCGGCGCCTACTGGCGCTTCGAGTTCGAGGCGGTGGCCTTTCTGCACCACATGGTGCGCAACCTGATGGGCTGCCTGGTGGCGGTGGGCACCGGCACGCGGCCCGCCGGCTGGATGGCCGAGGTGCTGGCGGCTCGCTCGCGCGACGCGGCGGCACCGACCTTTGCGCCAGACGGGCTTTACTTTCTCGGGCCGAATTACGATGCGGAACTGGATCTGCCGCGGCATACGCCCGCGATGGACTGGCTTCCCTGACCTTGCACCCGCTTCGCCCATGCGCCCCATCCCTGGCACCCCCACCCGCATCAAGATCTGTGGCCTCACCCGTGAGGCCGATGTCGATGCCGCCGTGACTGCGGGTGCCGATGCGCTGGGTTTCGTGCTCTACCCGCGCAGCGCGCGGGCCGTGACCGCCGAGCGGGCAGGGGAACTGGCCCGGCGCCTGCCGCCCTTCGTCACGCCGGTGCTGCTGTTCGTGAACGCCACGGACGAGGAGATCGCCCGCGGCCTGGCCGCGGTGCCGCAGGCCCTGCTGCAGTTCCATGGCGACGAGACACCCGCCGACTGCGACCGCGCGGGGCGGCCCTATCTGCGGGCGGCGCGGATGGCACCTGGATTCGATTTGTTAAACTTCGGCTCTCTCTACCCCCGAGCCAGCGGCCTGCTGCTGGATGCCCATGTGGACGGCTACGGGGGTGGTGGAAAGGCATTCGATTGGTCACTCATTCCCGCCAGCGTTCCCTCTCCGGTCGTTTTGTCTGGTGGGTTGAATCCTGCAAACGTGATCGATGGGGTGATGCACGTCCGGCCCTGGGCCGTTGACGTCAGCACCGGCGTGGAAGAGGCCAAGGGCATCAAGGATGCCGGCCTGATGCGCCGGTTCTGCGAGGCGGTGCGCGAGGCCGATGCCCGCATCGCCGATGCACTCACCTGAATGCCAAGGATTCTTTGATCATGTTCGAGTATCACCAGCCCGATGCGTCGGGCCATTTCGGGCCGTATGGCGGCCGCTTCGTCTCCGAGACGCTCACGCACGCGCTCGACGAGCTGCAGGCTGCCTACGAGCACTACCGCCAGGACCCGGAGTTCCAGCGCGAGTACGCCTACGAGCTCAAGCACTTCGTCGGCCGGCCCAGCCCGATCTACCACGCCGCGCGCCTGTCGCGCGAGGTGGGGGGCGCGCAGATCTACCTCAAGCGCGAGGACCTGAACCACACCGGCGCCCACAAGGTGAACAACACCATCGGCCAGGCCTTGCTGGCCCGCCGCATGGGCAAGCCGCGGGTGATCGCCGAGACCGGTGCCGGCCAGCACGGCGTGGCCACGGCCACCGTCTGCGCGCGCTACGGCATGGAGTGCGTGGTCTACATGGGCTCCGAGGACGTCAAGCGCCAAAGCCCCAACGTGTACCGCATGCATCTGCTGGGCGCCAAGGTGGTGCCGGTGGAAAGCGGCAGCAAGACCCTGAAGGACGCGCTCAACGAGGCGCTGCGCGACTGGGTCACCAACGTCGAGAACACCTTCTACATCATCGGCACGGTGGCCGGCCCGGCCCCGTACCCGGCCATGGTGCGCGACTTCCAGCGCATCATCGGCGACGAGTGTCTGGTGCAGATGCCCGAGATGCTGGGCGGCAATCGCCAGCCGGACGCGGTGGTGGCGGCGGTGGGCGGCGGCAGCAACGCCATGGGCATCTTCTACCCCTACATCCCCCACGAGAACGTGCGCCTGATCGGCGTCGAGGCGGCCGGCCTGGGCCTGGAGAGCGGCAAGCATGCGGCCAGCATCTCCGCCGGCACGCCGGGCGTGCTGCACGGCAACCGCACCTACCTGATGCAGGACGACAACGGCCAGATCATCGAGACCCACTCCGTGTCGGCCGGCCTGGACTACCCCGGTGTCGGACCCGAACACGCCTACCTGCACGACATCGGCCGGGCCGAGTACGTCGGCTGCACCGACGACGAGGCGCTGACCGCCTTCCACCGCCTGTGCCGCACCGAGGGCATCATCCCGGCGCTGGAATCCAGCCACGCCGTGGCCTATGCCATGAAGCTGGCCGCCACCATGCGACCGGACCAGCATGTGCTGGTCAACCTCTCCGGCCGGGGCGACAAGGACATCAACACCGTCGCGAAGCTGGCGGGCCTGGAGGGCATCGCATGAGCCGCATCGCCACCACCTTCGAGAAGCTCGGCGCTTCGGGCCGCAAGGCCCTGATCCCTTATATCTGCGCGGGTGACCCGTTCGCCGACGGCACGGTCGAGCTGATGCACGCCCTGGCTGCGGGCGGCGCCGACGTGATCGAGCTGGGCGTTCCTTTCTCGGACCCGATGGCCGACGGCCCGGTGATCCAGAAGGCCGCCGAGCGCGCGCTGGCCAAGGGCATCGGCATGGTGCAGGTGCTGGACATGGTCCGCGCCTTCCGCCAGAAGGATGCCACCACGCCCGTGGTGCTGATGGGCTACGCCAACCCCGTGGAGCGCTACGACCAGAAACACGGTGCCGACGCCTTCGTGAAGGATGCCGCGGCCGCTGGGGTCGATGGCGTGCTGATCGTGGACTATCCGCCCGAGGAGTGCGCCGAGTTCGCAGCCAAGCTGAAGGCGCACGGGCTGGACCTGATCTTCCTGCTGGCGCCCACCTCCACCGAGGCCCGCATGGCCCAGGTGGGTCAGATTGCCACCGGCTATGTGTACTACGTCTCGCTCAAGGGCGTGACGGGCGCGGGCAGCCTCGACACCGCCGCGGTGGCCGAGGCCGTGCCGCGCATCCAGCGGCACGTGAAGGTGCCGGTGGGTGTGGGCTTCGGCATCCGGGATGCCGCCTCGGCCCAGGCCGTGGGCCGGGTGTCCGATGGCGTGGTCATCGGCTCGCGGCTGATCCAGCTGATCGAGAACGAGTCCCGCGAACGGGCGCCCGCCGTCGCGACTGCTTTTCTGCGGGATATCCGCAATGCACTGGATGCGCTATAAACGCGCGTCGTTTTGAAAGGAGCCTTGATCCATGAGCTGGCTTGAAAAACTGCTGCCGCCGAAAATCCAGCACACCGACCCGAGCGAGCGGCGCTCGGTCCCGGAAGGCCTGTGGATCAAGTGCCCCTCCTGTGAGTCGGTGCTCTACAAGACCGACCTGGAGGGCAACCAGAACGTCTGCCCCAAGTGCAGTCACCACCACCGCATCGGTGCGCGGGCCCGTCTGGATGCCTTCCTGGACGCCGAAGGCCGCTACGAGATCGGCCAGGAAGTGCTGCCGGTCGATGCCCTGAAGTTCAAGGACAGCAAGAAGTACCCGGAGCGCCTGAAGGCTGCGCTGGAATCCACCGGCGAGACCGATGCCCTGATCGTGATGGGTGGCTCGGTGATGAGCGTGCCGGTGGTCACCGCCTGCTTCGAGTTCGACTTCCTGGGCGGCTCGATGGGCTCCGTGGTGGGCGAGCGCTTCGTCCGGGGCGTGGAAGCGGCCATCGAGCAGAAGGTGCCCTTCATCAGCTTTGCTGCCAGCGGCGGTGCCCGCATGCAGGAAGGCCTGCTGAGCCTGATGCAGATGGCCAAGACCAATGCAGCCCTGACCTACCTGGCCAAGGCCAAGCTGCCCTACATCAGCGTGCTGACCGACCCGACCATGGGTGGCGTGTCGGCTGGTTTCGCCTTCGTGGGTGACGTGGTGATCGCCGAGCCCAAGGCGCTGATCGGCTTTGCCGGCCCCCGCGTGATCGAGAACACCGTGCGCGAGAAGCTGCCCGAAGGCTTCCAGCGCGCCGAGTTCCTGCTGACCAAGGGCGCGATCGACATGATCGTCGACCGCCGCCAGCTGCGTCATACCATTGCTCACCAGCTGGCCATGCTCCAGCGTCAGAGCGTCGACGCCGTCGCCTGAGTATCCTCTCGGTCTTTCGATGCGCCCCGGCCCGCGCGCAGCGGTCCGGGGCGTTGCATTTGAAGAGTCCTGACGTGTCCCTGCCTGTTTCCCTTGATGACTGGCTCGCCCACTGCGAGCGCCTGCACCCCAAGACCATCGACATGACGCTGGACCGCGTGAAGGCGGTCCTGGCGCGCATGGGCCTGCATTTCGACTGCCCGGTGATTGCGGTGGCCGGCACCAACGGCAAGGGCTCCACCTGCGCGATGATCGACAGCATCGCGCGGGCGGCGGGGTGGCGGGTGGGGCTGTACAGCAAGCCCCATCTGGTGCATTTCGAGGAGCGCTGTCGCATCAACGGCGAGCAGATCGCCGCCGAGGCGCTGGTGCCGCATTTCGCGGCGGTGGAGGCCGCGCGGGGCGACACCACGCTGACCTACTTCGAGTTCACGACCCTGGCCATCGCCCGGGCCCTGGCCACCGC
The DNA here is from genome assembly GCF_000333615.1 of Ideonella sp. B508-1. Taxonomy (GTDB): domain Bacteria; phylum Pseudomonadota; class Gammaproteobacteria; order Burkholderiales; family Burkholderiaceae_C; genus Ideonella. The sequence continues at coordinate 21,252 of NZ_BADL01000288.1, forward strand.
CGGGCTGGACCTGGTGATCCTGGAGGTGGGGCTGGGCGGCCGCCTGGATGCGGTCAACGCCTTCGATGCCGATTGCAGCGTCATCACCAGCGTGGACATCGACCACGTCGAGTACCTGGGGCCCGACCGTGAAAGCATCGGCCGCGAGAAGGCCGGCATCCTGCGGGCCGGCCGCCCGGCCATCATCGCCGACCCGGTGCCGCCGGCCAGCGTCATCGCGGCGGGCGAGGCCCTGGGCGCCGACCTGTGGCTGGTGGGGCGCGACTTCAACCAGCAGGGCGACCGCCAGCAGTGGTCCTGGAGCGGGCGAGGGCGGCGTTACCACGCGCTGTCCTACCCGGCGCTGCGGGGAGCCAACCAACTGCTCAACGCTTCCGGTGCCATTGCCGCGCTGGAGAGCCTGCGTGACCGCGTGCCGGTGAATGCCCAGGCGGTGCGGGTGGGCCTGGCCACGGTGGAGCTGCCTGGGCGCTTCCAGATCGTCCCGGGCCAGCCGACCCTGGTGCTGGATGTGGCCCACAACGCGCAGTCGGTCGGCGCGCTGGCCCTGAACCTGGACCAGATGGGCTTCTACCCCCGCACCATCGCCGTGCTGGGGGCCATGCATGACAAGGATTTGGCCTCGCTGGTCGCCCGCCTGGCCCCCCTGGTGGACGTCTGGCACGTGACCGATCTGCCCTTGCCGCGTGCGGCCACCGCGGCCCAGTTGGCTGAGGTGGTGCGCGACGCGGCACCGAAGGCGCCGCCGGCCGAATGCCACGCCGAGCCGGCCAGCGCCTTGGCCGCAGCCCTGAAGGGGGCGGACCCGGCTGATAGAATCGTGGTCTTCGGTTCGTTCTACACCGTGGGCGGCGTGCTGAAGGAGGGATTGCCCCGCCTGGGCGCCCCTCATCAGGCGTGACGGCCGGTGGCCGTGCGTGAGCCACGGACGGCCGCTACCCGCCTGCCCGGCCCCAACGCACGCTGCTGCCACGCATGGGATTGCTCTCCAAGTTCAAGATCCGCCGCTCCGACAAGCCCGCTCCGCGAGGGGCCGCCTCCGATCCTGCGGAGCAGGTCCGTGAGGTGCGGATCAAGGCGCGCCGCCGCCTGATCGGTGTCACCCTGCTGCTGGTGGCGGGCATCATCGGCTTTCCCCTGCTGTTCGAGACCCAGCCGCGGCCCATCCCGGTCGACATTCCCATCGAAATTCCTTCTCGCGACGGGGCAGCGCCGCTGCACGTGGCTGCGCCGCAGGCGTCCTCGTCCCGCGCTGCCGTGGTGGCACCGCCGCCCGTCGAGCCCACCGGCAGCGATGCCGGAGCCGACGAGGTGATCGAGCCCACGGTGCCGGCGTCTGTCCCGCCCTCCGCTCCCGCCCCCGCTCCGGTGCCCAAGCCCGAGCCGAAGAAGGTGGAGCCCAAGCCCGAGCCGAAGGCAGTGGCCGCTGTCGCGCCCAAGGTCGCCGAGCTGGCACACGACAAGAAGTCGGACAGCCGCAGCGGCGACAAGGCCTCTGATGCGCACAAGGACAGTGGCAAGGCGGCGTCTGCGGATGCGGTCAAGTCCAAGGACAGCAAGGCCACGGATGCCAAGGCCGGCAAGTCTTCGGCCGCCAGCAAGCCGACCGATGCCAAGCCGACGGACAGCAAGTCCGCCGATGCGAAGCCGACCGATGCGAAGGCCACGGATGCCAAGTCCGATGAAGGGCGCTTCGTCGTGCAGATCGGTGCCTTTGCCGAGACCAGCAGCGCGCGTGACGCACGCGGCAAGGTCGAGTTGCTGGGCCTGTCCACCTACACCCAGGTGATCGAGTCGTCCACCGGGCGGCGCATCCGGGTGCGCGTGGGGCCCTTCACGACCAAGGCCGAGGCGGACAAGGCCGCGGCGAAGATCAAGTCGGCCGGCCTGCAGGCGGCCGTGCTGAAGCTCTGAGCGCGCCATGGCCGCGTCGCACAGCCTGACCCCGCTGGATGCGGTGCTGCTGGCACTGCTGCTGCTGTCGGTGGTGATCGGGATCTGGCGCGGCCTGGTCTTCGAGGTGCTGTCCCTGGCCGGTTGGGTGGTCGCCTGGTGGGTGGCCAGCCATGGTGCCGAGGCGGCCGGTCAGCTCGTCCACCTGGGCGGGGAGGGCAGTGCCCTGCGCCTGGGCGGCGGCTTCCTGCTGGCCTTCGTGGTGGTGCTGCTGGCCTGGGGCCTGCTGGCCCGCCTGATCAAGATGCTGATCGCCGCCACCCCGCTGACCGTGCCGGACCGCGTGCTCGGCGGCGGCTTCGGCCTGCTGCGCGGCGTGCTGCTGCTGCTGCTGCTGGTCACGGCCGTGGGCTGGACGCCCCTGGCCGGATCGGACGGCTGGCGGGCCTCCCGTGTGGTGGCCTGGACCCTGATCCTGCACCAGGCCATCGAGCCCTGGTTGCCCCAACCGTCGCGGGCCTCATCGCCGGCGGCGCGCTTTCTGAATCTCTCCTCCTCTTGAACGGACTCCTCCCATGTGCGGCATCGTCGGCGTGATCTCCAACCAGCCGGTCAACCAACTCATCTATGACGCGCTGCTGCTGCTGCAGCACCGCGGCCAGGATGCAGCCGGCATCGTCACCATGCAGGGCACCAAGTGCTACATGCACAAGGCCCGTGGCATGGTGCGGGATGTCTTCCGCACCCGCAACATGCGGGCCCTGCCCGGCACGGTGGGCCTGGGCCAGGTGCGCTACCCGACGGCCGGCAATGCCTACAGCGAGGAAGAGGCCCAGCCCTTCTACGTCAATGCGCCCTTCGGCATCGTGCTGGTGCACAACGGCAACCTGACCAACGCGCACGCGCTGAAGAAGGAGCTGTTCGACATCGACCGCCGCCACATCAACACCGAGAGCGACACCGAGGTGCTGATCAACATCCTGGCGCACGAGCTGGAGCAGAAGGCGCGGGACCTGCCGCTGACGCCCGAGGAGGTGTTCAAGGCCGTGGCCGCCGTGCACAAGCGCATCAAGGGCTCGTACGCCGTGATCGCGCTGATCGCCGGCTACGGCCTGCTGGCCTTCCGCGATCCTTTCGGCATCCGTCCGCTGTGCCTGGGCACCATCGACACGCCCGAAGGTCAGGAGGTGATGGTGGCCAGCGAATCGGTCACGCTGGAAGGCACGGGCCACAAGATCCTGCGCGACGTGGCGCCGGGCGAAGCCGTCTTCATCGACATGAAGGGCCAGATCCACAGCCGCCAGTGTGCCGAGAACCCGACGCTCAACCCCTGCATGTTCGAGTTCGTCTACCTGGCCCGTCCGGACTCGGTGATGGACGGCGTGTCGGTGTATCAGGCCCGCCTGAACATGGGCGAGACGCTGGCTCAGCGCGTGATCTCCACGATGCCGCCCTCCGAGATCGATGTGGTGATCCCGATCCCGGAGTCCAGCCGCCCCTCGGCCATGCAGCTGGCGCAGAAGATCGGCAAGCCCTACCGCGAAGGCTTTGTGAAGAACCGCTATGTCGGCCGCACCTTCATCATGCCGGGGCAGTCGGTGCGCAAGAAGAGCGTGCGCCAGAAGCTCAATGCCATCGGCGTGGAGTTCAAGGGCCGCAATGTGCTGCTGGTGGACGACTCCATCGTGCGCGGCACCACCTCCAAGGAGATCGTGCAGATGGCCCGCGAAGCCGGCGCCGCCAAGGTTTACATGGCCTCGGCCGCGCCGCCGGTGCGCTACCCCAACGTCTACGGCATCGACATGCCGACGCAGGAAGAGCTGGTGGCCCACAACCGCACCATCGAGGAGATCCGCCAGTTCATCGGGGCCGATGCCCTGATCTACCAGGACGTCGACGCGATGAAGCGCGTCGTCCATGCGCTCAACCCTTCGCTCAAGGGCTTCGAGGCTTCCTGCTTCGACGGCAGCTACGTCACCGGTGACGTGTCCGTGGAAGACTTCGCGACGATGAAGGCCCAGCGCGCGTCCCAACCGGAAGAAGAGGACGGTCCGGCCCGCACCCGCCTGGCGCTGCAAAGCGGGGAGGGCGCGCAATGAGCGAGAAGAAGCGTTTGCCGCGCGTTGAGTTGCCCGAGGGCGTGGGCCTGTCCACCCGGGCCCTGCGCGAAGGCCTGCCGCCCTCGCAATGGGGCGAGAACTCCGAGGCGCTGTACCTGACCAGCAGCTTTGTCTACCCGGACGCCGCCACGGCCGCGCGCCGTTTCGCCGACGAGGAAGAGGCCTTCACCTACAGCCGCTTCTCCAACCCGACGGTGATGATGATGGAGCGCCGTCTGGCGGCGCTGGAGGGCACCAGCGGCTGCATCGCCACGGCCAGCGGCATGGGGGCCATCACGCTGCTGGCCATGGGCCTGCTCAAGGCGGGGGACCATGTGGTCTGCTCGCGCAGCGTGTTCGGCTCCACCATCAAGCTGCTGGGCGATGTGTTCGGCCGCTTCGGTGTCGAGTCCACCTTCGTGTCGCAGACCGATGTGGCCGAGTGGCGCACCGCGATGCGCCCCAACACCCGCCTGCTGTTCGCCGAGTCGCCGACCAACCCGCTGACCGAGGTGTGCGACATCGCCGCGCTGGCCGAAGTCGCGCACGCGGCCGGGGCCTGGCTGGCGGTGGACAACTGCTTCTGCTCGCCGGCCCTGCAGCAGCCCGCCCAGTGGGGTGCCGACTTCATCATCCATTCCGGCACCAAGTACCTGGATGGCCAGGGACGGGTGATTGCCGGCGCTGTCTGCGGCCCCGAAGAACTGATCCAGTCCAAGCTGCTGCCGGTGCAGCGCTCGGCCGGGCTGACGCTGTCGCCCTTCAACGCCTGGGTGGTGCTCAAGGGCATGGAGACCCTGGTGGTGCGCATGAAGGCCCAGAGTGCCAACGCCCTGGCGGTGGCCCAGTGGCTGGAGGCCCATCCCGCCGTGGCGCGGGTGCACTACCCCGGCCTGGCCTCGCATCCCCAGCATGCGCTGGCCATGAAGCAGCAGTCCGGCCTGGGGGCCGCCGTGGTGTCCTTCGAGGTCAAGGGCGACAGCCCCGAGCAGTTGCGAGCCCAGGCCTTCGCGGTGCTGGACGCGGCCCAGGTCTGCTCGCGCACCACCAACCTGGGTGACACCAAGACCACCATCAGTCATCCGGCCACCACCTCGCACGGGCGCCTGAGCGAAGCGCAGCGCCAGGCCGCGGGCATCGGCCAGGGCCTGATCCGCCTGGCCGTGGGCCTGGACGATGTGGCCGACATCACCGCCGATCTGGCGCGTGGCCTCGATTCCCTGTGAACCTTTCCATGACTCAGAAGATCCGCACCCGCATCGCCCCGTCGCCGACGGGCTTCCTGCACCTGGGCACCGCCCGCACGGCCCTGTTCTCCTGGGCCTTCGCCCGCCACTTCGGCGGGGACTTCGTGCTGCGCATCGAGGACACCGATGTGGCCCGCTCGACCCAAGAGTCCGTCGAACAGATCCTGCAGGCCATGCACTGGCTGGGCCTGGATTACGACGAAGGCCCGTTCTACCAGATGCAGCGCCTGGAGCGTTACCAGGCCGTGGTCGAGCAGATGCTGGCGGCTGGCACCGCCTACCGCTGCTACTGCACCCCCGAGGAACTGGACGCCATGCGCGAGGCCCAGAAGGCCCGTGGCGAGAAGACCGGCTACGACGGCCGCTGGCGTCCCGAGCCGGGCAAGGTGCTGCCGCCGGTGCCCGAGGGCGTGAAGCCGGTGGTGCGCTTTCGCAATCCGGCCGAGGGCGACGTGACCTGGAACGACCTGGTCAAGGGCCCGATCACCATCAACAACCGCGAGATCGACGACCTGATCATCCTGCGGCCCGATGGCGTGCCCACCTACAACTTCGCCGTCGTGGTGGACGACTGGGACATGAGCATCACCCACGTCTTCCGTGGCGATGAGCATGTCAACAACACGCCCTGGCAGATCAACATCTTCCGTGCACTGGGCGCGCCGCTGCCGCAATTTGGCCATGTGCCGGTCATCCTGGGCGACGATGGCCTGAAGCTGTCCAAGCGCCGTGGCGCGGTGAGCGTCACCGCCTACGAAGAGATGGGCTACCTGCCCGAAGCCATGCTGAACTACCTGGCCCGTCTGGGCTGGAGCCACGGCGACGATGAGCTGTTCAGCCGCGAGCAACTGGTGAGCTGGTTCGATGGCGAGCACCTGTCCAAGAGCCCGGCCCAATGGGACGCCGCCAAGCTCGCCTGGGTCAACGCCCAGTACCTGAAGCAGGCGGACGATGGCCGCCTGGCCACGCTGGCCACGGCGCAACTGCGTCGCAAGGGCGTGGCCGTGTCCGATGCCCAGGTGACCCCGGCCCACTGCGCGCTGTTCAAGGACCGCTGCACCACCACCGCCGATCTGGCCGACTGGCTGGCCATGTACTTCGCGCCGGTGGCACCGTCGGCCGAGGAACAGGCCCAGCACGTCACCGAGGCGGTGAAGCCTGCGCTGCTGGCGCTGGCCGCCCGTCTGGCCACGGTCGACTGGGAGAAGGCGGCGATCAACCAGGCCATCAAGGACACCATTGGCGAGCACGGCCTGAAGATGCCGCAACTGGCGATTCCGGTGCGCGTGCTGGTGTGCGGCCGGGCCCAGACGCCCTCGGTCGACGCCGTGCTGTCTCTGTTCGATCGAAAAATTGTCATCGACCGCTTGCAAGCTCTTTGAAAAGCGGTATATACTTTTGGTCTTGCTTGAACGGCGTAACCGATTCAGCAAATCAAACGACAGACGCAGATTGCAGAAGTTGATTGATGCGCGAATGGGGGGTATAGCTCAGCTGGGAGAGCGCTTGCATGGCATGCAAGAGGTCAGCGGTTCGATCCCGCTTACCTCCACCAACATCTGGTGGCGTCGTGATGGCAACAACCTTGGCGCCCTTCGTCTAGAGGCCTAGGACACCACCCTTTCACGGTGGTTACAGGGGTTCGAATCCCCTAGGGCGTACCAGTCACACTGGTCAGGTTCGCAGAAGCCTGGAGTTGTCGGAAACGCAACTTGAAGTTCAGCACCACTGCGGAGTGGTAGTTCAGTTGGTTAGAATACCGGCCTGTCACGCCGGGGGTCGCGGGTTCGAGTCCCGTCCACTCCGCCATCGAACAGCAGCGCCTGCTGGAAGAGATTCCCGCAGGCGTTTCAAATTCGATGCCGTCATCGACATGTGGGGGTATAGCTCAGCTGGGAGAGCGCTTGCATGGCATGCAAGAGGTCAGCGGTTCGATCCCGCTTACCTCCACCACCTTCGATGGCAGCAACGGGTTTTAGGCGCCCTTCGTCTAGAGGCCTAGGACACCACCCTTTCACGGTGGTTACAGGGGTTCGAATCCCCTAGGGCGTACCAGTCACACTGGTCAGGTGGTCGGCACCTGGGCGGGCATCGCAACGATGTCGCCGAAGCCGGCGCCACTGCGGAGTGGTAGTTCAGTTGGTTAGAATACCGGCCTGTCACGCCGGGGGTCGCGGGTTCGAGTCCCGTCCACTCCGCCACCCATCTTATTTTCCTCTTCATTGGTCCCTGGGTTTGTTTGGCAAGCCTTGCGTGGCCGGTGCAGGAGTTTGAATTCCCTGAGGGATACCACTGCGGAGTGGTAGTTCAGTTGGTCAGAATACCGGCCTGTCACGCCGGGGGTCGCGGGTTCGAGCCCCGTCCACTCCGCCAAGTATTTGCCGTTTGAGGGTTTGAGCCGTTGTCTCCGATGTCGGGGTCAGCGGCTTTGTCATTTCAGGCCCCCGTCGGGCGCCGGCGGGGCAGCAGCCCGGTGACCAGCGCGGTGCCCAGCAGGATGACGGCGCAGGCGCCCACCATCGTGGCGCTCAGCGTCTCGCCCAGGAACAGGGCACCCCACAGCACCGCGAAAGCCGGGATCAGGAAGGTCACGGTCATGGCGTTGGACGCGCCGACCCGGCTGATCAGCCTGAAATACAGCACATAGGCCAAGCCGGTGCACAGCACCGCCAAGAGGCCGGCCTCCAGCCAGGCGAGCCGGGACGGTGGGTCCTGCGGCCAATGCGTGACCATCAGCGGAATGAGCAGCAGCCCGGCGCCTGCCTGGCTGCCGGCGGCCAGGGCCATGGAAGGCACGCCGGCCAGATGGCGCCGCGTGAAGTTGGCCGAGAAGCCGTACATCAGCGTGGCGCACAGGCAGGCCGCGACCGCCAAGGCCGGGCTCACGCTATGCTCGCCGGGATGAAAGCTGGCCCGGTCCCAGGCCAGCCACAGCACGCCGGCAAATCCGAGGGCCAGGCCCAATCCCTTGCGCCCGCCGGGGCGCTCTCCCATCCAGCCCCAGGCGATCAAGGCACCCCAGAGCGGCGTGGTGGCATTGAAGATGGCCGACAAGCCCCCGGTGATGGCCAGTGCCGCCACGCCGAAGCAGATGAAGGGCAGGGCAGAGTTGGTGATGCCCACCAGCAGAATGGCCCGCCAATGCCGGCGCAGGGCGCCCAGTTCGCCTCGCCAGACCAGCAGGGGCAGCAGACAGGCCACGGCGCCCACCACCCGTAGCCCGGCCAGGGCCAACGGACCGAAGGCGGCCGCGCCCAGGCGGATGAACAGGAAGGAGGCACCCCAGATGGCGGCGAGCAGGGCCAGTTCGACCAAATCCTTGGGTTTCATGCGGCAGAGGCAAAGAGATCATTGGGCAGCGCGGCGCCTTCTTCGTGCAGCAGGGCACGCTTGCGCGCGAGCCCGCCCGCATAGCCTGTCAGCGAACCATCGGCGCCCAGCACGCGGTGGCAAGGGATGAAGAGGCTCAGAGGATTGCGCCCCACAGCGGCGCCCACGGCGCGCACGGCCTGCGGCCGCTGCAGCAACATCGCCAGCGCGCCGTAGCTGCAGGTCTGCCCGGGGGCGAGCTCGCGCAGAGCCGCCCAGACGGCCAGTTGGAAGACAGTGCCCGCGGGATCCAGCGGCGTGCAGAAGGCCGTGTGGCGAGGATCGACCCAGTAGGCCCGCAGTTCCTCGCGCGCCTGGGCCAGGATGGGGTGGCCGGCCTGTTCGGGCGCGTCCAAGGGGCCAGGGTGGTGCTTCTGGTCCTCGAACCAGGCGCCACCCAGACCACGTGCACTGGCGGCCAGGCGCAGCGGCCCCAGCGGGGTGTCGACAAGGGCCTGGGCGACCCATTCACGGTGCAGCGAGAGGCTCATGGTCGGGGTGTCCGGTGGAGGGGCGAAGGGGGCTGGAGGAAGCCGGTTCCTGCCACAGCTGCAGCACGGCGTAGGCGCGCCACGGGCGCCAGGCCTCGGCCAGTGCCTGGGCCTGCCTGGGGTCGCGTGTGCCCAGGGCGCGCAGCACGCCCGCGTCGCTGGCGGGAAAAGCGTCGGGCCAGGCCAGTACCCGCAGGGCCACCAGCTGGCAGGTCCAGTCGCCGATGCCGGGAAGAGCACGCAAGCTGGCCAGCGTGTCGTCCACCGCTGCACCCGGGGAGAGGTCCAGTTGGCCATCGAGCACGGCCGCCGCCAGTGCTTGCAGTGCCTGGATGCGGCTGCGGATGATGCCCAACTGGCCCAGCGTGTCGACGCTGGCGTTCTTCATCGCCAGCGGTGAGGGGAACAGATGGGTCAGGGCAGGCACCGGCGTGGCGCAGGGCTCGCCCAGCCGGTCCACCAGGCGCGCGGCCAGGGTGCAGCCAGCGGCCACGGTCACCTGCTGGCCGAGGATGATGCGCACCGTGGTCTCAAAGCCATCCATGCAGCCGGGCACCCGTAGGCCCGGGCTTGCCTGGGGCAGGTTGCTCAGGGCCTCGTGGATGTCCTGCGGCTGCGCGTCCAGGTCCAGCAGATGGCGCACCCGCCGCATCACCTGGGGCAGCACCGGCACCAGTCCCGGGGAGACGGTCAATTCCGCCCCTTCGTTCCGGGGGTCCAGACGCAGACCCAGCCAGCCCTGACACGGCCCCTGGCGACCGGGCAGCGACAGGGTGCGCCACCAGATGCCACGGTGCAAGGCCTCCACGCCGGGCAGCGGGCGGGCCCCCAGAAACGCCAGCATGGCCTGGGCATCGTAGGGCGGGCGCCAGCCCAGCCGCACGCGGGTGCCTTCCATGTCGCCCTCGTCCTGCCCCGGCCGCTGTTTGCGCAGTGAGCTGGGGCTGAGCCGATAGCGTTCCTGGAACAGCGCATTGAAGCGGCGCAGGCTACCGAAGCCGGCTGTCTCGGCCACCTGGGCGATGGGCAGCGGGGTGTCGGTCAACAGCTGCTTGGCCAACAGCAGGCGCCGCGTGGTGATCCACTGGATCGGGCTGACGCCATGCTCGGCCTGGAAGATGCGCCGCAGATGCCGTTCCGTGACGCCCAGGCGTTCGGCCACCGAGGGCAGGGCGATCTCTTCCGAGGACTCCAGCAGGCGTTCCAGCAGCACGGCCGCGCTGCGGGCCAGGCTGCGGGATGAATCCACCAGCGCCAGACCTGGCGCCAGTTCGGGGCGGCAGCGCAGGCAGGGCCGAAAGCCCGCCGCCTCGGCCTGCGCGGCTTCGGGGAAGAAGCGGCAATTCTCCCGCCGTGGCAGGCGCACCCGGCAGACGGGCCGGCAGTAGATGCCCGTGGAGGTGACGCCGACGAAGAGGCGGCCGTCGAAGCGGGCATCATGCGTCTGCAGCGCCAGATAGGCCGCGCCTTCGTCCAGGGGCGGGGCAGGGCGGAGGGCGCGGGGCGTGGCGGGCATGGGCTCATGATACGGAGCGCCGGACGGCTGTCTGGCCGTTTTCGGACACATGCCTATGCCCCAGGCCGAGGGCATGGGACAACTTCACACTGCCGCGGGGTGGTGCCCATGGGCGTCTCTACAATGGGACCGCAGTTCTCGGTGTTTCCCCCTCTTCAACAGACATCCGAAAAGCCCCCATGAAAGTTGACGCATCCATCTTCAAGGCCTATGACATCCGCGGCATCGTCGGCAAGACCCTGGACGAGACCGTGGCCGAGCACCTCGGCAAAGCCTTCGGCACGGAGGCCCTGAAGGCCGGCCAGAAGGCCGTGGTGGTGGGGCGCGATGGGCGTCTTTCCGGCCCGGGGCTGGTGGATGCGCTCAAGCGGGGTCTGGCCTCGACCGGTCTGGATGTGGTGGACATCGGCGCGGTGACCACCCCGATGGTCTACTACGTGGCGGCCACGCGCGGCCGCCATGGCTGCAACAGCGGCATCCAGGTCACCGGCAGCCACAACCCCAAGGACTACAACGGCTTCAAGATGGTGCTGGCGGGCCGGGCCATCTACGGCGATGAGATCCAGGGCTTGATGCGCCGCATGGAGGCTGAGGACTACACCCAGGGCCGGGGTCGCGTCGGCGCGATGGACATCCTGCCGGAGTACACCCACCGCATCGTCAGCGACTGCAAGCTGGCGCGCCCGATGAAGATCGTGGTCGATTCCGGCAACGGCATTCCCGGGGCCAGTGCGCCGGGCATCCTGAGGGCCCTGGGCTGCGAGGTGATCGACCTGTACTCCAAGGTCGACGGCGATTTCCCCAACCATCACCCGGATCCCTCCAAGCCGGCCAATCTGGCCGATCTGATCAAGGTCGTGCATGCCACCGACGCCGAACTGGGCCTGGCCTTCGACGGCGACGGCGACCGCCTGGGCGTGGTGACCAAGGATGGCCAGATCATCTACCCGGACCGTCAGTTGATCCTCTTCGCCCGCGACATCCTGACCCGGGTGAAGGGCGGCACCATCATTTACGACGTCAAGTGCACGCAACGCCTGGCGCCCGAGGTCAAGGCTGCCGGCGGCGTGCCGCTGATGTGGAAGACCGGCCACTCGCTGGTCAAGGCCAAGCTGAAGGAAACCGGGGCCCCGATCGCCGGCGAAATGAGCGGCCACATCTTCTTCGCCGAGCGCTGGTACGGCTTTGACGATGCCATGTACACGGCCGGCCGCCTGCTGGAGATCCTCTCCCGCTCGGACGACCCCAGCGCCGTGCTGAACGCGTTGCCGACCAGCTTCAACACGCCCGAGCTGAACGTGCCTTGCGCCGAGGGCGAACCTGCCCAGGTGATCGCCAAGCTGCTGGCGACCGCGAAGTTCCCGGGGGCCGAGATCATCACCACCGACGGTCTGCGCGCCGAGTATCCGGATGGCTTCGGTCTCGTGCGGGCGTCCAACACCACGCCGGTGCTGGTCATGCGTTTCGAGGGCCACACCCCGGAGGCGATGCACCGCATCGAGGCTGACTTCATGGCCGCGCTGCGGGCGGTGAAGCCCGATGCCGAGATCGGTGCTTCGGCGCACTGAACCCTTGAAGCAGACCCACCCGGCCTTGCCCGAAGCCAGCGCCTCCCTGTCCGCCCTGCTGGCGCGGCAGGCCTATTCCTGGGCGCTGCGGCTGGGCACGCCAGCCTACCTGGCCAAGCTCTGGCAGCGGGGCGGGCGCGAGCCCCTGTACCGCCACGCCATCGGCGAGCGTTTCGGCCTGCACCTGCCGCCGATCACGCCGGGTGCGGTGTGGCTGCATGCCGTGTCGCTGGGCGAGACCCGCGCCGCCGCTGCCCTCGTTGCCGCCCTGCGCGCGCAGCGGCCGGGGCTGCGCCTGCTGCTCACCCACGGCACGGCCACTGGACGCGAGGCGGGGCAGGCATTGCTGCGCGAAGGGGACCAGCAGGTCTGGCTGCCCTTCGACACGCCGGGGGCTGTGGACCGCTTTCTGCGCCGAGCCCAGCCCGCCCTGGGCGTGCTGATGGAAACGGAGATCTGGCCCAATCTCCTGCACGCCACGGCGGCCCGGCAACTGCCCATGGTGCTGGCCAATGCGCGATTGAGTGAGAAGAGTGCGCGCCAGGGGCGACGCTTGTCGCTGCTGATGCGGCCCGCGGCCGATGCCCTGACCCTGGTGCTGGCCCAGACCGAGGCCGACGCGCAGCGCCTGCGCGCGGCGGGTGCGGCCGACGTGCGCGTGAGCGGCAACCTGAAGTACGACCTGCAGCCCGATGCCATCCAACTGGCCCAGGGGCGGGCCTGGCGGGCGGGTCTGTCGCGGCCCGTGGTGGCCGCCGTGAACACGCGTGAGGGCGAGGAGGAGGCTCTTCTGGAGCACTGGGCGGCGTGGCCGGCGCCGCGTCCGCAGTTGCTGCTGGTGCCCCGTCATCCCCAGCGCTTCGATGCCGTGGCCGAGCTGGTGCGACAGCGCGGGTTCAGTCTGTCGCGGCGCTCGCAGTGGGGGGCGGCTTCAGGGGGGGCTTTGCCGGCCCAGGTCGCCAGTGGCACCGACGTCTGGCTGGGCGACAGCCTGGGCGAGATGGCCCTGTACTACGGCCTGTCCGACCTGGCCTGGCTGGGCGGCAGCTTCGCCCCGCTGGGGGGGCACAACCTCATCGAGTCGGCGGCCTGTGGCTGCCCGATCATCCTGGGCCCCTCGACCTTCAACTTCGCGCAGGCGGCAGAGGGCGCGTTGGCTGCTGGCGCCGCCTGGCGGGCGACCGGGTGGGATGACGCGATGGCCCAGGCCCGGCAGTTGCTCTTGGCCCCCGAAACCCTGCACCGGGCCGCCGAGCGTGCCGAGGCATTTACCCGTGCCCACCGGGGCGCGGCCGAGCGCATGGCCTCGGCCATCCTGGGCCTGTTGCCGGCGGACGCACCGCCGGCTCGCTGAGGCTTCAGCGGGCCAGCAGACCGTTGACGCGCTGGATGTCGGCGTCGCCCAACTGGCCGGTCACCTGGCGCAGCTTCAGGTCGCCCATGATGACGTCGTAACGGGCCTTGGAGAGTTGCTGCTCGGTGTTGAACAGCTGGGTCTGGGCGGTCAGCACGTCCAGGTTGACGCGCACGCCCACCTTGTAGCCCAGTTGGGTGGCTTCCAGGGACAGCTTGTTGGAGGCCTCGGCGGCCTCGTAGGCCTTGACCTGTGCCAGACCGCTTTGGACACCGAGGAAGGCCGAACGGGTGCTCTGGGCAATGCTCCGGCGCGCGCCTTCAAGGTCGTTGCTGGCCTTGTCTTCGAGCTTGATCGTTTCCTGGATGCGGTTCTGGGTCGCGAAGCCGCTGAACAGGGGCAGGGAGAGGGTCACGCCGATGGCCTTGTTCGTGTTGCTCCCCGACAGGTGCGAGGTGGGATCGGTGTCGATGTCCACGCGGCCCTTGGTGTAGCTGCCGGTGAGGGCCACCGTGGGCAGATGGCCGGCGCGCGCCTTCTCGGTTTCCAGCTTGGCGATGTCCAGCGCCAGGCGGGCCTGGGCGATGCTTGGGCTGCGCTCTTCCGCGGCACCCAGCCAGGTGTTCAGATCGGCGGGCAGCAGGGGCGGCAGGGCCACGGGTTGGGCCAGGGGCCAGGGCTTGACGCCGGTACGCCCCACCAGTTGTTCCAGGGCCAGTTGCTTGACGTGCAGGTCGTTGTCGGCGGCCAGCTCCTGGGCCACGACCAGGTCATAGCTCGCCTGGGCTTCGCGGGTGTCGGTGATGGTGGCCGTGCCGACCTCGAAGTTGCGCTTGGCCGAGGCCAACTGCTCGGAGATGGCCTTCTTGTTGGCCTGCACCGTGGCCAGCGTGTCGCGTGCGGCCAGCACGTCGAAGTAGGCCTGGGACAGGCGCACGATCAGATCCTGCTCGGCCGCCTGCAGTTGCGACTTGGCCACCTCGACGGTCTTGTCGGCCTGGTCGATGGTCAGGCTGTTGGGGCGGTTGAACAGGCTCTGCTGGGCCGAGACCGTGACCGGCGTCGTGGTGCTGCTGGTGCGCGTGGCGCTCGGGCTGTACGGGGTCTCGTCGATGTTGCGATTGGCCGACGCAGTCAGCCCGACGCTGGGGCGCTGCAGCGCGTAGGTCTGTGCAGCCTGATACTCCGCCGCCTCCGACTGGGCGCGGGCACCCAGGTAGGTGGCATCGTAGGACCTTGCCGCCTCGTAGAGCTCCTGCAGGCTCTGGGCGCGAGCGGTTCCTCCGAGACAGAGCGCCGCCAGCGCCAGCGGGGCGAGGCGGGCACTCGGACGGAACAGGGAGCGCGGAGTCGGCATGGTGTTTTCCTCTGGGTCGAAAGGTGGGGGTGGCGCCCGCAGCGGATGGCGGCGGGCTTCAGTAGCGTGGCATCGTCGGATCGACCTGGCGGGCCCAGGCGTCGGTGCCACCCTCCAGGTTGTACACAGCCGTGTGACCTTGGTGCATCAGGAATGCGACGACCTGCGCGCTGCGCATCCCGTGATGGCAAAAACAGACGACAGGCTGCTGCGGATCCAGTTCCGCGCGTCGGGCCGGCACATCTCCCATGGGCATGGCCAGGGTCCTCGCACCTTCCACCACCAGAGGGGCCCGTGCCACCTCCCACGGCTCACGCACGTCCAGCAGCACCACGCCCTCGCGGGTCTGGGTGAAGGGGAGCAGCTCCTGGACGTGCAGCCGGTTCATCAGAAGTGGAAGCGGGTGGGTTCGGCAAAACCGTCGAGGCGCTGTGCCACGGTGTCGAACAACTCGACCTTGGACAGCGCCTTGTCGGATTGGCGGGTGTAGAGCACGGCGCGCATCACAGGCTCGGTGCCTTCGATGGTGATCAGCCGGCCGCCGACCTTGAGCTGGTCGAACAGGGCCTGCGGCACCTGGGCCACCGAGCCCGACAGCACGATCACGTCGAACGGTCCCTCGGCGGCCAGGCCCTCGCGGCCATCGGCCTCACGCACGGAGACGTTGGACAGGCCGGCACGGCGCAGGTTCTCGCTGGCCATGCGGGCCAGTTCGGGGCGGCTTTCCAGCGTGATGACGCGCTGGGCGCGGTGGCCCAACAGCGCGGCCATGAAGCCCGAGCCGGCGCCCACCTCCAGCACCGTCTCGTGGCGCTGCACCTTGGCTTCCTGCAGCAGGCGGGCTTCCACCCGGGGGGCCAGCATGCACTGGCCGCCGGGCAGCGGGACTTCGGTGTCGACAAAGGCCAGGGCCCGGTAGGCGGCAGGGACAAAGTCCTCGCGCTTGACGGCGGCCAGGAGCGACAGCACGGCAGGATCCAGCACATCCCAGGGGCGGATCTGCTGTTCGATCATGTTGAAGCGGGCTTGTTCGATGTTCATCACGGCGTCCTCGAAAAGGTCCGGCGGCGTCTGGGCCGGTCAACCTTTCATTCTAGGTGGCTTTGGAGTCCGCCTGCTGTCCGGCGCCGGTCGGCCCGGGGCCCTGAAAGCCGCTGAGCAGCAAATGCATGTGGGCCCGCATGAAGACCTCGGGTTGGATGTCCTTGAAGCCGCAGGCACCCAGCGAATGCTTGTGCACGCACATCATCACGAAAGGCATGGCGATGGAGTGCGCGGCCATCTCGATGTCCATGGGGCGGAATTCCCCACGCGCCACGCCCATCATCAACAGGCGGCCCATCACCCCCATCCCCGGTTCCAGCACCTCCTGGGCATAGAACTCCGCCAGCTCCGGGAAGTTGCACATCTCGGTCAGCAGGAGCTTGAAGACGCCCGAGGACGGACTGTTGTAGACCCGGATCCACCAGTCCACCAGGGGCCCCAGCAGGGCCTCGGTGGAGGTGCCCTGGTGCTCGTCCAGCAGGCGCGCGCCTTCGGCCACCTCCAGGGCCAGCGTTGAGCGCACCACGGCCTTGAGCAGTTCTTCCTTGCTGGGGTAGTAAAGGTACAGGGTGCCCTTGGACACACCGGCACGCTGCGCCACCTCCTCGGATCGGGTGGCGGCAAAGCCCTTCTCGACGAACAGGGCGAGCGCCGCCTCCAGCAATTCCTGGGGGCGGGCATCCTTGCGGCGCTGGCGTGAACTGTGAACCGTCATCAGGCTAATGACCCATCGGTCATTAATACTAGCAGCCGGTTTGGCGAACTCAATACCCATGCGGGTATTTTGTCGAAAAGCCAGTCCGCAGGGAAGGGGGCGTCGTGGCGTTCCGATGCCCCGGGGGGTGAAAACCCGCGGGTATGATCCCGCCCTCGCAACGCCTCACCTCAAGGAGCGCCCGACTTGGACTTCCTGCTGCTCAAGGCCGCCATCATGGGGGTGGTTGAAGGTCTCACCGAATTCCTGCCCATCTCGTCCACCGGGCATCTGATCCTGGCGGGCTCTCTGCTGGGCTTCGCGGATGCCAAGGCCAAGGTCTTCGAGATCGCGATCCAGTCGGGGGCCATCCTGGCGGTGGTGCTGGTGTACTGGCAGCGGCTGCGCGACGCGGTGACCGGCCTGGCCAGCCAGGCGTCTGCCCGCCGCTTCGTTTTCAATGTGCTGATCGGCTTCCTGCCGGCTGCCGTGCTGGGCCTGCTGGTCTACAAGGTGATCAAGGGCTATCTGTTCAACGCCCCCGTGGTGGCTGCATCGTTCATCGTCGGCGGCCTGATCATCCTCTGGGCCGAGCGTCGTGCGTCACCCCGCGTGCGCATCCACTCGGTGGACGAGATGAGCTGGCTCGATGCCCTGAAGGTCGGACTGGTCCAGTGTCTGGGCATGATTCCGGGGACCAGCCGATCCGGCTCAACCATCATTGGCGGGATGCTGCTTGGCCTGTCGCGTCAGGCCGCCACGGACTTCAGCTTCTTCCTGGCGATTCCCACCTTGGTGGGGGCCGGCGCCTACAGTCTCTGGAAGGAGCGGGCACTGCTGAGCATGGCCGATCTGCCGCTCTTCGGCGTCGGCTTCTTCGTGTCCTTCCTCAGCGCCTGGGTCTGCGTGCGCTGGCTGCTGCACTATGTGGCCAGCCACACCTTCATCCCCTTTGCCTGGTACCGCATCGCCTTCGGGGTGCTGGTGCTGGTCACTGCCTGGACGGGTTGGGTGGTCTGGGCCGACTGAGCGACGGTGCCGGGGGCATCAGGCAAAATGCCGCCCCTTGCTCACCGCCGCCGCCATGACCGACGACACCGTTCTTCCCGACGATCCGACTGCCAATGATCTGCCCGCCCAGGCAGGCGAAGTCGCAGAGGCACCCCAGCGACGCATCCGCAGCTTTGTGCTGCGCGCCGGGCGCATGGGCACAGGGCAGCAGCGCGCGCTCGAAGAACTGGGGCCCCGATACCTGGTGCCCTATGCGGCTGAGCCGCTCGATCCGCCGTCCCTGTTCGGTCGCGATGCGCCGCTGATCGTTGAAATCGGCTTTGGCATGGGGCATGCCACGGCTCAGATCGCCGCTGCTCGCGCTGACACGGATTTCCTCGGCATCGAGGTTCACACGCCGGGCGTGGGGGCCCTGCTCAAGCGCATCGGCGAAGACGGGCTGAGCAATCTGCGCATCATCCAGCACGACGCCGTGGAGGTGCTCGAGCACATGATCGCCCCCGACTCTCTGGCCGGGGTGCATGTCTTCTTCCCGGATCCCTGGCACAAGAAGAAGCACAACAAGCGCCGACTGATCCAGCCAGCGTTCGTGGCGCTGCTCGCGTCGCGCCTGAAGCCGGGGGGCATCCTGCATTGCGCCACCGACTGGCAGCCTTATGCCGAGCAGATGCTGGAGGTGCTGGGCGGGGAGCCCCGCTTGCGCAACACCGCGCCGGGCTATGCGCCCCGCCCGGACTACCGCCCGCTCACCAAGTTCGAGAGCCGAGGCATCCGTTTGGGGCACGGCGTGTGGGATCTGGTCTTCGAACGCCAAACAATCGCGTAAACTACGCGCTTGCGCTGCGGGTGTAGTTCAATGGCAGAACGGCAGCTTCCCAAGCTTCATACGAGGGTTCGATTCCCTTCACCCGCTCCAACCGACACAGAACTGGCCCCATCCGGGGCCAGTTGCACATTCAGCGCTCCCTGCCGTGGACCGCATCGCCATGCATCCTGGGGGTGGTCAGGTGGCGCAGGTCCTGCAACCATGCAGGGGCAGGTCAACTTTGCGGAAGCCGTCATGAGCTCTCTTGAACGCATTGCCATCGGTGTTGTTGCGCTGGCCGCGCTGTGTCTGCCCTGGAAAGCGCAGGCTGCTGTTCAGGTGGCTCAGACAGACATCGTCAGCACCGCCACCCGGCTGGTGTCCTACCGCCATCAGCGCCACATGTTCGTCACGTCCGATGGTCGCACCCATGCGCTGATGAACCTGGGGACGGCGGCCGGCACCGACGGATCGCTGTATCTGCACTCGACCGATGATGGTGTGCAGTGGGCTCGCCAGCTGGTGCTGCCCAACACCGATGAGAACAGCGTTTCCGATGGCATGTTGACGGGCGACTCCCTGACCGTGGTCTATCAGTGCAGTGATGGCATCGCACGCATGTCCACGCTGAACTACAGCAGCGCGACCCGCACCTGGTCGCTGGCCAGCACCAGCAAGCTGCCACGTGCCTCGACCAGCATTGCCGCGGTCAATCCCAGCTTTGCCGTGGACGAGAACGGGAACACCTGGCTGGCCTACGTGCAGGAGGACAGCAGCACGGGCTACGTGATGATCGCGCTGTACGTGAAGGCGGCAGGCAGCAGCACCTGGTCCCGCAGCAGCCAGTCCTATGGCTACAGCAACGGCCTGACCTTTGGCAGCGACAAGCGCAGTGCACGGTTGGTGGGGTTGCCCGGCGGCATTGGCCTGATGTATTCGGTCGGCCCCAACATCTACTGGGCCGAGCGGCCCTTGACCGGCACCCTCACGTCCACCTGGAACTCGTCGGTGCTGATGCTGAGCGGCACGGCCGACAACGATCCGATGTCCAGCCACTTCAGCACCGTGGTGGACGGGCAGAACAATGTCTATGCCGCCTATACCGATGCCGGTGTGCTCTACCTGCGCATCCGCAACGCGGCGACCCGGCAGTGGACGGCCCAGACCCGCATCACCGGCAACAGCACCAGCTATCCCTCGGCCAATCCGACCTATGCGCAATTGGCCTGGCTGGGGGGAACCAAGGTGGCGCTCGTCAGCAACTTCGGCTCCGGCATCAACGTCTACCAGAGCGCGAACAGCGGCTCCACCTGGGCCTGTACCACGCGTGGGGTCCACACCGGGATGTCCGGTTATTTCAACGACGCACGGCTGGAGATTCCTGCCTTCCCCGGTGCCACCGCTGTCCAGGTGCTTCAGCAGTACCAGGCCTTCCAGCCGCCCGCCGATGGTTCGGTGGTGCCGCCGCAGTACGCCGTGTCGTTTCAATTCACCCCGTCCACCACCTCTGGCGGTTGCCAGTGAATGCCTGAGCGGCCTTCGCCGCCACCCATCCCTTTATCTGGATCAAGACCGGGCCCATGGGGCCCGGTCTTTTTTGTGTCTATTGGCGTTCGACACGGGTTAGTCCCAAGACGGAAAAGGGATCTGCCCGGCTTAAAGTTTCTTATCCAGAAGCGAACGACCGTTCGCTTTTGAAACGCGATGAAATGAAGGAGTCTTGGATGCGTTTCCTGCGCCCATTGTCTTTGCTGCCGCTGACCGCGGCACTTGTGTTGGCCGGTTGTGGTGGTGGCAGCGAGGATGCCCCGCCGGCTCGGGGAACCATCATGTCCGCGCTGGCCGATGCCCAGCTCAACCCCGGACAGACCTGGCCCATCCCGGCTGCCCAGATCGATGCTGGCACCTCGGCGTCCGGCGTTCAGGCCTTGACCGGTACCGCAACCTGCGATGTGCACATCGCCTATGTGTTGTACATGACGCGCGACCCCAAGGGTGAGGCCGCCACGGCGTCGACGGCGGTCTTCGTGCCTTCCGGCACGAACGCGGCCTGCACGGGCTCTCGGCCGGTGGTGCTGTATGCCCACGGCACGACGACCGAGAAGGCCTTCAACATGGCCGACATCGCCAACAACCAGGAAGGCAGCCTGACCGCGGCCATGTTCGCCGCGCATGGCTACATCGTCGTGGCGCCGAACTTCCTCGGTTATGACCTCTCGAGCCTGAGCTACCACCCCTATCTGAATGCCGAAGCGCAAGCCATCGACATGGTGGACGGCCTGCGTGCCGCCAACAGCTTCCTGAAGGCGTCGGGTCTGGGCACGCCTTCGGCCAAGCTTTTCGTCACGGGTTATTCGGAAGGTGGCCACGTGGCCATGGCCACGCAGAAGGTGCTGGAGCGTGACTACGCCAGCGAATTCACCGTGACCGCCGCGGCGCCCATGTCCGGCCCCTACAACCTGAGCCGCTTCGTGACGCAGATCCTGGCCAGCCCGGACTACTGCGCCAGTCTGGGGTCTTCCGATCCCAACTGCGCGGTGGACGCTGGCGCCACGCTCTTCACCCCGCTGCTGCTGACCAGCTGGCAGAAGTCCTATGGCAATGTCTACAGCACCCCTGCGGACGCCTACCAGTCGCCTTATGCGGGGTTCATGGAAACGCTGCTGCCCAGCAACAGCTCCGTGAGCGATCTCATCGCCGCGGGCAAGCTGCCGGCGGACAGCACCTTCCGTAAGCTGTTCGGCACGGGCGGCATGATCAACGACAGCTTCCGCACGGCCGCGCTGGCCAACCCCAACACCGGCATGCTGGGGGCTGCGGCAACCAACAGCCTGCTGAACTGGACGCCCAAGGCCCCGATGGCCATGTGCTATAGCGCGGCGGATCCGACCGTGTTCGCCTACAACACAACCGACGCCCAGACCTATTTCGGCAGCAAGGGCGTGACCGTGCCGGCGCTGGATCTGCGCGGCAACGTGGCCACGATCGCCACCACGCTGGGCACTTCGGCGGCCACGCTGGCGGGTGGCTTCCAGGCGACCTATCCGGCGGCCTCCAGCGCGGTGGGAACGCCGGGCACGGAGCAGGACCATGCCGACGCCGCGCCGTTCTGCGCAGCCTTCGTCCGCGGCTACTTCGCGAACTTCGCTCAGTGATCGGTCTTCAGCAAGGATGTTTTTCATGAGCCACTTCGATAAGAAAACCTCGCATGCCCTGCGTCTGGTGGCGGTGGCCGCCACCCTGGGTCTGGCGGGCCTGACCGTCCATGCCGAAGAAGAGTCCAGCCTCAAGGGCTGGAGCGTCTACCTGGGCGGCGCCTACATCCACGTGAACGTTGCGCCCAACCACTTCACCACCAGCACACCGACGCCGGTCGACGAAGCCCAGGCTGCGCACGGCACCACGGCCGGATTGGCCGTCGATGACAAGGCCACCGTCGGCTTCGGCGTCGCCTACCGCTTCAATCCGAAGTGGAGTGCCGAACTGGCCCTGGGTATCCCGCCCGAGCACAGCGTGACCGGCACGGACGCCATCCAGTCCTTCGGCCAGGTGGCCCTGGTCAAGCAGGCCCCGCCCACGGCCTTCCTGAACTACCACTTCGACGAAGTGCTTCCGGGCTTCTCGCCCTTCGTGGGCTTGGGGATCAACTACACCAAGTTCATCCGCACCCGCAGCACCCAGGCCGGAGATGCAGCCAGCGGTGGCCCCACCAAGATCAAGCTCTCTCCCTCCTGGGGTCTGGCGGGTCACGTGGGCGGCACCTACCAGATCGACGACCATTGGTCGGTGGTGGGCACGGTGGCCTATGTGGACGTGCGCAGCACGGTGACCAACACCACCGAGACCAACACCGGTGACGGTCCGGTGACGGTGATCCGCCAGGACAAGCTGAACTTCCGTCCTTTGACTTACACCCTGTCGGTCGGCTACGCCTTCTGACCCTTGATCTGTCTTGTCGATGATGGGTTCGCCCCATTGTCGGCAGGCATGGTCACCGGGCGTGCCATGCGGCATCATGTCGGGACGATACGAAGAGCCCCATGAGCACGCCCTACCAAGTCCTTCTCCTCAGCCCGGGCTCGCCGGATCTGGCGACATCGCCCTTCGGCCCTTTTGTGCTGCACGCGTGCCGCACCCTGGACGAGGCGGCTGAAGCGCTGCAGACCCAAACCTACGATGCGGTGCTGCTGGATCTGCAGTCGCCCAGCGGCGCAGCGGCCTTGCTGGGTTGGTCGGGGCTGAGCCGCGCGGCCTTGGACAGCGCCGTGCTCGCGGTGCTTCAGACGCCCACGCCGGCGCACTGCCTCAAGCTGGTTCAGCGCGGTGTCCGCGACATCCTCTCGCCCAGCGACCTGCAGCCCGATGTGCTGGGGCGCTGTCTGCGCTTGGCCATCGAGCGCAAGCAGCTGGACGACACGGCGCGCCGTGCCTACAGCATCGACCTGTCCACCGGCCTGCCCAACCGGCAGCAGTTGCAGGAGCACATGACGCATCTGCTGGCGCTGCGTGAGCGCGAGCCGGCCGCCATGGCCCTGATCGCCCTGCAACTGGATGGCATGGGGGCGGTGGAGGCCTCCATGGGCGTTGAGGCGGCCAATGTGCTGCGGCGCAAGCTGGCGGTGCGCCTGCGTGCCTCGCTGCGTGCCAGCGACGTGGTGGCCTCGCTGGGTGGCGATCTCTTCTGCGTGCTGCTGGCCTGGATCGATGCCCAGGAAGACGCCGAGCGGGTGGCCCGCAAGCTGCTGCAGACGGTCAGCCAGCCCTATCTGGTGGCAGGGCAGACGCTGCCCCTGTCCGCGCGCCTGGGGGTGGCCCAGTACCCGGCCCATGGTAAAGAGGCCCGCGCTCTGCTGAGCCGGGCCCTGGGGCAGGTCTCGGGTGACGGTATCAGCCGCCAGCTCCGGGGGGCGGCGGCCAACGACGAAGTGCCGCCAGCCGCCGACTGATCAGCGCATCACTTCTGGATGTCGCCCAGGCAGAGGTACTTGACCTCCACATAGTCTTCCATGCCCTGGTGGGCGCCTTCGCGGCCCAGGCCGGACTGCTTGATGCCGCCGAACGGCACCTCGGCGGTGGAAATCAGGCCGGTGTTGATGCCCACCATGCCGTATTCCAGCGCTTCGCCCACGCGGAAGATGCGGCCGATGTCGCGGCTGTAGAAATAGCTGGCCAGGCCGAACTCGGTCGCATTGGCCAGTTCCACCACCTCGGCCTCGTCCTTGAAGCGGAAGATCGGCGCCACCGGACCGAAGGTTTCTTCCTTGGCGCACCGCATGTCGCCGGTCACATTGGCCAGCACGGTCGGCGTGTAGAAGCGGTCGCCCAGGCGCTCGCCGCCGGCCACCAGGGTGGCGCCCTTGTCCAGGGCGTCGGCCACATGGCGTTCCACCTTGGCAACCGCGGCATCGTCGATCAGCGGGCCCTGGGTCACGCCGGCCTCGAAGCCGCTGCCGGTCTTCATCGCGCGGGCCTTCTCGGCCAGTTTCTCGACGAAGGTGTCGTACACGGCTTCCTGCACATAGAAGCGGTTGGCGCAGACGCAGGTCTGGCCGGCATTGCGGTACTTGCTGACCATGGCGCCTTCGACCGCGCTGTCCAGGTCGGCGTCGTCGAAGACGATGAAGGGGGCATTGCCGCCGAGTTCCAGCGAGACCTTCTTGACCGTCGAGGCGCACTGGGCTGCCAGGATGCGGCCAACCTCGGTGGAGCCGGTGAAGGACAGGTGGCGCACCACGTCGGAGCTGCACAGCACCTTGCCGATCTCGATCGAGTTGGCGCCGTCGGCGGTCAGGATATTCAGCACGCCCGCGGGCATGCCGGCGCGCTGGGCCAGTTCGGCCACCGCCAAGGCGGACAGCGGGGTCTGCTCGGCCGGCTTGATCACCACCGGGCAGCCGGCCGCCAGGGCCGGGGCCACCTTGCGGGTGATCATCGCGATCGGGAAGTTCCAGGGCGTGATGGCTGCGCAGACGCCGATGGGCTGCTTGATGACCAGGTAGCGCTTGTTGTTGTCGGTGGTCGGGATGGTCTCGCCGTAGACGCGCTTGCCTTCCTCGGCGAACCACTCCAGGAAGCTGGCGCCATAGCCCACTTCGCCCTTGGCCTCGGCCAGCGGCTTGCCCTGCTCGGCGGTCATCAGCCGGGCCAGGTCATCGGCGTTGGCCTGCAGCAGCTGGAACCACTTCATCAGGATCGTGGCGCGTTCCTTGGCGGTTTTGGCGCGCCAGATCGGCCAGGCCTTGTTGGCGGCCACGATGGCGTGGTGGGCCGATTCCGGGCCGTGGTTGGCCACGTCGGCCAGCTTCTGACCGGTGGCCGGGTCGGTGACCTCGAAGCGGCTGTTGGCGCCGACCCATTCGCCGTTGATCAGCGCGTCGGTCTTCAGCAGGCTGGGGTCCTTCAACAGGGCCAGCGGGGAGGTGGACGAGTCCATGTAAATCTCCTGAGCAAGGCTTCCGGTGACACCGGAAGCGGTTGAAACCACACTCTATCGCGGGGCGGACGCCCCTTTCAGCGGTAGGCCACGCCGGGCAGCACGCACAGCATCTCGTACAGCAGGTTGGCGCCCAGCAGGGCGGTGTTGCCGGTCGGGTCGTAGGGCGGAGCCACTTCGACCAGGTCGGCACCCACCAGGTTCAGGCCGCGGCAGCCCCGGATGATCTCCAGCGCCTGCGGCACGCTCAGGCCACCGATCTCCGGCGTGCCGGTGCCGCCGGCATAGGCCGGGTCGATGCCGTCGATGTCGAAGCTGAGGTAGCAGGGCGCGTCGCCGATGGCCGCGCGCACCCGGGCCATCAGCGGCGCAAGCGACTGGTACCAGACCTCGTGCGCCGGCACCACGGTGAAGCCCTGTTGGCGCGGCCAGTCGAAGTCGTCGGCGGCGTAGCCGGTGCCCCGCAGGCCGATCTGCCAGACCTTGTCGCCCTGCAGCAGGCCTTCCTCCACCGCGCGGCGAAACGGCGTGCCGTGGGCGATGCGCTCGCCGAACATGGTGTCGTTGACATCGGCATGGGCATCCACATGCACCAGGGCCACCGGGCCGTGGCGCTCGGCCACCGCGCGCAGGATGGGCAGGGCGATGGTGTGGTCGCCGCCCAGCGTCAGCGGCATGCAGCCGGCGGCCAGCACCGGGCGGTAGAAGTCGGTGATGAGCTCGACCGACTTTTGCAGCGAGTAGGTGTTGACCGGCACGTCGCCCAGGTCGGCCACCTGCAGAGTGTCGAAGGGCGCCGCGCCGGTGGCCATGTTGTAGGGCCGCAGCAGGGCCGATTCGGCACGGATCTGCCGCGGGCCCATGCGGGCGCCGGACCGGTTGGAGGTGCCGATGTCCAGCGGCACGCCGATGAAGGCGGCGTCCAGGCCTGCCGGACTGTCCACCACGGGCAGACGCATCATGCTGGCCAGGCCGCCAAAGCGCGGCATGGCATTGCCGCCCAGGGGCTGATGAAGGACGCGGTCGTTCATGGGCGCATCAACGGCGGCGGCCCCGAATCCACTCCAGCACCAGCATCAGCCCGGTGGTGAAGAGGATCAGCAGCGTGGCGACCGCGGCAATCGTCGGGTTGATGTTCTCGCGGATGCCGGTGAACATCTGACGCGGCAGCGTCACCTGGTCCGGCCCGGCGATGAACAGCGTCACCACCACCTCGTCGAAGGAGGTGGCGAAGGCGAACAGCGCGCCGGAGATGACGCCCGGCGCGATCACCGGCAGCGTCACCCGGAAGAAGGTCTGCACCGGGCCCGCGCCCAGGCTCAGCGAGGCGCGCACCAGGTTGTGGTTGAAGCCCTGCAGCGTGGCCAGCACGGTGGTCACCACGAAGGGCGCGCCCAGTGCCGCGTGCACCACGATCAGGCCGGTGTAGGTGTCGGCCAGGCCCAGGCGGGCGAAGAACAGATAGCAGGCCACGCCCACCACCACGATGGGCACCACCATCGGCGCGATCAGCACGCTCATCAGCAGGCCCTTGCCGGGGAAGTTCACCCGGGCCAGGCCCACGGCCGTCAACGTGCCCAGCGTGGTGGCCAGCAGGGTGGCGGCCGGGGCGACGATGAAGGAGTTCTTCGTCGCGCGGCCCCATTCCTCGGAGGTGAAGAGGTTTTGGTACCACTGCAGCGACCAGCCCGGCATCGGGTAGGCCAGAAATGAACTGGCCGAGAAGGACAGCGGCATGATGACCAGGATGGGCAGCAGCAGATACAGCAGCACGCCCAGGCTGAACAGGCGCAGCAGCCACCAGCCCGCCTTGTCGGCCGGCGTGGCATAGGCCGGGAACTGGGGGCGCAGGAAGGAGAAGAAGCTCATCGGATCACCCCAGGCTCAGTTCGGACTTCACCACACGGCGGTAGAGGCCGTAGAGCAGCAGCGTGGCCGCCAGCAGGATGGCGCCCAGCGCGCAGGCCATGCCCCAGTTGATGTCGACGTTGGTGTACTGGGCGATGTAGTAGCTCAGCATCTGGTCGTCGGCACCACCCAGCAGGGCGGGCGTCACGTAGTAGCCGATGGACAGGATGAAGACCAGCAGGCCGCCCGCGCCCACACCCGGCCAGGTCTGCGGCACGTACACGCGGAAGAAGGCCGCCAGCGGTGAGCTGCCCAGCGACACCGCGGCGCGCAGGTAGGTGCCCGGCACCGACTTCATCACGCTGTACAGCGGCAGGATCATGAAGGGCAGCAGGATGTGCACCATGGCGATGATCACGCCGGTGCGGTTGAACAGCAGGGCCAGGGGCTCGTGGATGGCGCCGATGCCCATCAGTGCGCTGTTGACCAGGCCCTCGCGCTGCAGCAGCACGATCCAGGCGGCCACGCGCACCAGGATGGAGGTCCAGAAGGGCACCAGCACCAGGATCATCAGCACATTGGCCTGGCGCGCCGTCAGGGTGGAGAGCCAGTAGGCCAGCGGATAGCCCAGCAGCAGGCACCAGACCGTGACCACGGCGCTGATCTCGAAGGTGCGCAGCAGGATGCTGAAGAAGACGCGCTGGTCGGGGTCGACCCGCTCGATGCCGCCTTCGGGCTTGCGGTGCAGGTCCACCGAGGTCAGCAGGTAGTCGGGGGTCCAGCGCGAGGCGTTCTTCGCAATCGCCTGCCAGTAGGGCAGTTCGCCCCAGCGCGGGTCCAGGGCCAGCATGCGCTCCTTCACCGCGTCCGGCGCCAGGTGATCCCCCAGCGGCAGGGCCCGGTAGGTGCTCATGATCAGCGAGCGGGAGCCCGGCAGCTCGGTGTTCAGGCGGCGGGCCAGGGCGCCGGCGTCCGAGCCATCGCTGAGCTGGCCCAGGTCGTCGGCCAGGGCCGCGTAGGCACTGGCCGGCGGCGTGCTGTGGCGGTCCCAGTCGGACAGGGCCTGGCTGGTGCGCGGCAGCACGTCGGCCACCTCGGGGTTCTCGATGGCGCGCACCAGCAGGGCCCCGATGGGCACCAGCAGGGTCACCAGCAGAAAGATCAGCAGTGGCAGGGTGAGCGCGATGGCCGTCATGCGGCGACGTCGCTCCGAGCGGGCCAGGGCGCGTGTCAACGCGTTCGCGCCCCCGGCGGACGCCGGGGCGGGGGTCGTGGCAGTGACGGTCATCGTGGACTCACCTCAGCACCGGCTTATTGCGCTGCCCAGGAGGCGAAGCGCTTCTCCAGGGCCTCGCCCTGGTCGGCCCAGAAGGCGATGTCGAACTTCAGCGCGTCCTTGGCGTTGGCCGGCGAGGTGGGCAGTTGGGCCAGCACCTTCGCGTCCAGCTTGGCCAGGGCCTTGTTGTTGGTCGGACCGTAGGAGATGTGGCGGGCGTATTCGGCCTGGGCGTCCGGCGAGGCGGCCAGGGCGATGTACTTCATCGCCAGGTCCTTGTTGGGCGTGCCCTTGGGGATGACCCAGTAGTCCAGGTCGTAGATGCCGCCGGTCCAGGTGATCTTCAGGTTCTTGCCTTCGCGCTGGGCCGCGTCGATGCGGCCGTTGAAGGCCGTGGCCATGACCACGTCACCCGCGACCAGGAACTGCGGCGGCTGGGCGCCGGCTTCCCACCACTGGATGTTGGCCTTGAGCTCGCTCATCTTCTTGAAGGCGCGGTCGGCACCCTCTTTGGTGGCCAGCACCTTGTAGACATCGGCCGGCTTCACGCCATCGGCCATCAGCGCGAACTCCAGGTTGTAGCGCGCACCCTTGCGCATGGCGCGCTTGCCGGGGAACTTCTTCACATCCCAGAAATCGGCCCAGGTCTTGGGGGCGGTCTTGAGCTTGTCGCCGTCGTAGGCCATCACGGTGGACCACACGAAGGCGCCCACGGCGCATTCGCTCACCGCGGCGGGGTTGAAGTCGGCCTTGTTGCCGACCTTGCTCCAGTCCATCTTCTCGAACAGGCCCTCGTCGCAGCCGCGTGCGGCGTCCGGGCTCTCCACCTCGACCACGTCCCAGGTGACCTTCTTGGTTTCCACCATGGCCTTGATCTTGGCCTGCTCGCCGTTGTATTCGACCGAGACGATCTTCGTGCCCGTGTTCTTCTCGAAGGGCTCGACATAGGCCTTCTTCTGGGCCGCACCATTGGCGCCACCAAAGTTCACCACGGTGAGCTGGCTTTCGGCCATGGCCGGCAGGGCGGCGAGGAGGGCGGCCGCAAGGGCCACGGAAGTCTTCAACATACGCATGTCTCCTGAAAGGAGGGTTGGGGAACTCAACAGGTAAGGTGGAGCGGAGAGTTCGTTTCTTCTTCTGTATTTTTTTGACTGCGCGTTCAGGCGTAGACGCGCAGGTACGGCGTGGCAATGTGCAGCCACACCGCTTGGCCGGCCACCGGCTGCTCGCCGCTGGACAGCGGCAGCTTGACGGTGGCCAGCGCCTGGCCTGCGATGGCGCATCGCAGGCGCAGGTGGTCACCGAAGTAGATGACATCGGTGATCGCGGCCTTGATCGTGTTGCCCTCGTTCTCCGGGGGTGTGAACCAGGCCTCGATGCGTTCGGGGCGGATGGAAGCCACCACCGAGGTGCCCGGAGGCACGTGATTGACGTTGATGCCGCTCAGGCGCTCGCCCGAGGGCAGCACGATCTCGCAGGCATCGTGGTTGGCGCTGGCCGTGGTGGCGGTCAGCAGCGTGCTGTCGCCCACGAAGCCGGCCACGAAGCGGTTGTTGGGCGTCTCGTACAGGCGTTCGACGGCGTCGATCTGCTGGATTTCGCCGTCGTTGAACACCGCCACGCGGTCGCTCATCGTCAGGGCCTCGCCCTGGTCGTGCGTGACGTAGACGAAGGTGATGCCGAGCTGGCGGTGCAGTTCCTTGAGCTCGATCTGCATGTGCTCGCGCAACTGCTTGTCCAGCGCGCCCAGGGGCTCGTCCATCAGCACCAGCTGGGGCTGGAAGACCAGGGCGCGGGCCAGGGCCACGCGCTGCTGCTGGCCACCCGAGAGCTGGGCGGGGTAGCGGTCGCCCTTGCCCCCGAGCTGCACCATGTCCAGGGCCTTGACCACGCGCTGGGCGATCTCGGCCTTGGGCAGCTTGCGCACCGTCAGCGGGTAGCCGACGTTGTCCGCCACCGTCAGGTGGGGGAACAGCGCGTAGTTCTGGAACACCATGCCGAAGTTGCGCTTGTGCGGCGGGGTCTTCGTGATGGGTGAGCCGTCCAGCAGGATCTCGCCGGCCGTCGGGGATTCAAACCCCGCCAGCATCATCAGCGTGGTGGTCTTGCCCGAGCCGGAAGGGCCCAGCAGCGAGAGGAATTCGCCGCGCTGGATCTCCAGATCGAGCGAACGGACCACCAGGCTCAGACCGTCATAGGTCTTCTGAACACCGGCGAAGCGAACCAGGGGGGGCGAACTCATGGCGTGGGGGGCCCTCGGACAATGACTGTGTAGGCGTGGGCACCGCGCCGGGCGGCCTGCTCTATCCCCTCTATGAGCGCCTGTGCCACCAGGTGGTGGCCACCGCCCGCGAGACGCTGCGTGTGGCGCGGGCCGATGCGCAGATGGCCCAAACCCTGGGTACCGCACCGGGCGACCCGGTGATCAACGTCAGC
>NZ_BADL01000287.1 GCF_000333615.1 Ideonella sp. B508-1
GCCAGCCCAGGAAGCGCTCGCGCTCGGACAGCGGCAGCTCCACGAGCCGCAGGAAGATCGTGATCGGGAAATGGCGCGCGAAGTCGGTCACGAAGTCGCAGCGCCCGGCGGATCGCACGCGATCGACGAGTTCGACAGCCAGCGCGCGGATGTCGTCCTTGAGGCGGGCCACGACCTTGGGCGAGAACGCCAGATTCAGGATGCGGCGGTAGTCGCCATGGCGCGGCGGGTCGAGCTCGATGGGCACGAAGGGCAGCGTCTTGGGCACGCGCGGAAGGGAAAACACCTCGTGCGAGAAGGTCTCGTGCTCGGTCTGGATCTGCCGGATCGCCTCGGCGCGTGTCGCGATCCAGTGGCCGCCGTAATAGGGGGTCCACACCACGTCCGGCCCCTCGTGCAGCCGTTTCCAGGCGAGGTGCGTGTCGATCTCGGCGCCGGGGATGCGGTTGAAGTCCCAGTCGATCACCAGGTGCGACGGAACATGGGGGGGTACGTGCTCGAGCTTCTCGTTCATGGGGTCTCCGTTTCTGCGATGCGTGGCCTGGCGCTCACGCCGAGAGGAAGCCGCCGTCCAGGACGATCGCCTGGCCGGTGATGTAGCGGCCGGCGGGGCCGGCGAGATAGAGGACGGCGCTGGCGATGTCGGCCCCGCTGCCCATGCCCAGCGGCAGGCGGCGCTGGGCGTCCACGGCGGGGCCGCTCAGCTGGTAGCCGGCCGCCATCGCCTGGCGGGTCTGGTCGTGGAAGCGGACCTTGCCGCCGATCGCCCCCGGCATCACGACATTGGCCAGGATGCCGTCCTTCGCGTGGTCCATCGCGGTCGTCTTCGTCAGCATCGTCACCCCGGCGCGCGCCGAGCCGTAGGCCTGGTTGCCATGGAGGACCGGGTGCAGTGCGCCCATCGTGGTGATGTTGACGATGCGTCCGCCCCCGTTGTCCAACATCAGCCGGACGGCCTCCCGCATGCACCAGAAGACCGAACGCAGGTTGACCGAGAGCATCGCGTCGAACAGCTCGGTGGTGGTCTCCAGCAGGGGCTGGTTGGCGGTGGCGCCGGCGCAGTTGACGAGGATGTCGAGATGGCCGTAGCGCGCGCCGACCTGGGCGAACAGCGCCTTCACCTGTGCCTCGTCCTCGATGTCGGTGGCGATGGCCTGCGCGCGGCCACCGGCGGCGACGATGCGTTCGGCCAGCGCGGCTGCGCTGGCGGCGTCACGGTCGGCAATCACGACGGTGGCGCCGGCATCGGCCAGCACGGGCGCGACGTCGACGCTTGACAGGGCGCCGCTGTCGGTGACGACGGCGACTTTGCCATCGAGCCCAAACATCTCGGTGAGCCGGAGTGTATTCATCAGAGGCCTTTCGCAGAGGAGCGCGTTCCGTCGATCAGGCGTGGCGAATGACACGGGCGATGCGGTCGTGCTGACCGACTGCTGCGGGCAGCATCGTTCTCCCGCGCCCAAGAAGGCCTATTGCTCGCTAGCATCAGAGAATCCTCGCGGGTCGCGGACCCCTTGTCTCCATCGGCCATCGCTGATGATGGTTCTTGTCTTGCCTTCATTGTTGGCTCCGCGCGGCGTTCACACTCATCACTCATGGCAACTTATCAAGTGAATTCGCTTCACCAATCCAAAGTGCGTGACCTGCAGAAATTGCTGCCTTTCATCCATGCCGTGCGCAGCGGCAGCTTCAACGGCGCAGCGCTCCAGTTGGAAGTGACGCCACCGGCCATCAGCAAGAGCATCGCGCGCCTCGAGGAGGACCTGGGCGTTCGCTTGTTCACGCGGACGACGCGCCGCTTGCATCTCACGGAGGAAGGGCGCGTGTTGTTCGATCGGGTCGACCCGCTGCTGGCGGGGATCGACGAGGCTGTGGCCAATGTCCGCGACGCGGGCACCGCGCCCCGCGGACTGGTGCGCATCTCGGTGACGCCGACCTTCGGCCGCTACTGCCTGATGCCGCTGATGGCCGACTTCGCGCGGCTGTATCCGGCGATCCGCCTCGAGGTCAGCTTCGACGAGGTCCCGCCCAGCCTGGTGGAATATGGGATCGACGTGCGCCTGCAGTACGGGCGCGGCCGGGAGACGACCCACATCTCGCGCCTGCTGTGCGAATACTCACTGGTCCTCGTCGCGAGCCCCGGCTATGCGGGGCGGCGCGGGCTGCCGGCGACACCGGAAGAACTCGACGCGCATGACTGCATCGGGATCCGCACGGCCGCGGGGCTGGCCGTGTGGGACCTGCAGCTCGATCCGGCGGCGCCGCAGGACGCTGCGCGGGGCGCCGCCCAGCGCCATGTGCACCATCCGCAGGGCTCGCTGACCGTGTCCGGGCAGTTGGACGCTAGCCTGATGGCCTCCCTGTGTGACGCCGGCATCGCGCCCAGTTGGGAGCTGATCGTCAAGCCCTACCTGGAGTCCGGGCGTCTCGTGCGGGTGCTTCCGCACTACCGGTTGCACACCGCACCGCACGACAAGCTGAGCATCTACGTCAACTATCCCCATCGGGAGCACCTGCCGGCCAAGGTGCGGGTCGTCCTCGATTTCCTGTACGCACGCTTCGACGGTCGCGGCGCCGGCGTCTCTCTCGTGGACGTGCGGCCGGAGCCGGGCGATGCGGTGCAGGCGCAGCCGGATGTCTGAGGGCCGCTCGAAGCGGTCCACGCCGCGGCAGTAGCGCACGAGGCAGTCGTGGATCTCCTGGCGGTCGAACAACTGCCCGACTTCTTTCGGAAGGGTGTATGGCATGGAAGGTCTCGCGTCGGTGAGGTCATTCATGGCTTGCTTATTTTTGAATATTGTTCGTAAAATAGAACAAGACGCATAGTGGTATGACGGCGTCCGCGAAATGGAAAGAGCACTTCGCGCCATCCCTGAAGAAGAGTCCAAGGAGGCAAGACCATGGCGGTTTCGAGCGACTTCGAACAGAGCGTGCACTACAGGAGGGGCGTGCAGCTGGTCACCGAGATGTTGGGTGAGCAGTTCGGTGCCGGCATTCAGGCCTCGGCGGCATCCGGGGGCTTCGCCGCGGACTGCGCGTCGATTGCGTTGCAGACGGCGTTCGGCTCGGTCTGGTCGCGGCCCGGGCTGCCGCGGCGCGAGCGCAGCCTGGTGACGCTGGGCATCCTGATCGGCACCGGAAAGCCCAACGAGTTGAAGAACCATGTGCGAGCCGGCCTCAACAACGGTCTGACCGTGGAGGAGCTTCAGGAAGTGCTGATCCAGGCCATCCCCTACTGCGGCTTCCCGGCCGTGGCCGAGGCCATCGAGGCCACCGTCGCCGTGCTGCGCGAACGTGGCCTGCTGGGCGAGCAGGTCAAGACGGCGAAGGATCGCGGCATGTTGTGAGGCGCGCCGTCGACCCGGGTGCTCGGCGCCTGGGTCAGGCGTCGACGAGGAGGGCCTCGCCGTGTCGGCGGGCCCAGCTGGCGAAGGCGGTCAGGGGGATGCCGCGGCGGCGGCAGGCGTCGATGTCGGCGCGGTAGCCCGCGAGGTTGGTCCACTCCTGCGAGCGGACCCAGCCGGGAAACAGCCCCGCGGCCAGCGCCTCCTGGGGCGACAGGGCCTGCGCCGCGACGCGGCGCCCGGTGACCTCGGACAGCGCCGCGGCGACTTCGCCCATCGTCAGGGCCTCGGCGGCGAGGTCGATGTCCTGGCGGTCGAATTCCGCAGGGCGCGCGAACGCGGCGGCGGCGAAGGTGCCGATGTCTTCGGCCGCGATCAGCTGCATGCGGGTCGACGGATGCAGCGCGGTGAGCAGGCGGCCCTCGCGCAAATGCGGAAACATGAACCGCGCCTTGGGCTGCGCGAAATTGTCCATCATGAACGCGGGCTTCAGCACGGTCCAGTGCGCGAAGCCGGCGGCGCGAACCGCCTGCTCGATGTCCCACTTGTCGGTCCAGTACTTCTCCGTCCAGCGGCCTTCTCCCCAGTGCGGGAAACCGGTGTGGCGTCCCGCTTCGCAGACCGAGGTGTGGACGAATTGCGCGACGCCGGCGCGGCGCGCGGCCTCGACCAGCGCGAAGCCGTGACGGCGCTCCCTGTCGGTGGGCGTCGCATCGGGGACCTGCACCGAGAAGACGCCCTCGACGCCGGCCAGTGCGGCATCGAGGCTGGCGGGGTCGCCGAGGTCGCCGCGGGCGAGTTTGACGCCGGAGGCGGCCAGCGCGCGCGCGGCGGGCGAGTCCGGATCGCGCACGAGTGCGCGCACCCTGCGTCGCGCCGCGCGCAGCGCACGCGCGGTGGCGCCGCCCTGGGCGCCGGTGGCCCCCGTCACGAGGAGGGGGCGATCGGTGGGTGTGGTGGGAGAGGTCATGGGGGGGCTCTTCATCAGCGGACCGGCCTCGCGTCAAAGCGTCATCGGTTGCGGAATGCGGGCGGGCGCTTCTCCACGAATGCTTTGCGCTTCTCCGCGGCGTCCTCCGACGACTGCGCGATGAAGACTGCGCGGGCCTCGATCTCGCAGGCCGCCTCTAGGCTGGCGACCCCCTGGTTCAGCCACAGTGACTGCTTGGTCAGCCACACGCCCAGCGGCACGTTGGCGCACATCGATTCGGCCAGCGCGCGCGCCTCGGCGAGGAGCTTGTCGTCGTCCACGGCGCGAAGCGCCAGGCCGATGCGTTCCGCTTCGTCGGCCAGCACCGGCCGCGCGGTCAGCAGGATCTCGGCCGCGCGCTGGGTGCCCACGGCGCGCGGCAGCATCCAACTCATGCCCAGTTCGTGACCGGTGCCGGCGTTGTGGATAGAGTTGACGAACTTGGCCGAGCGCGCCGCCAGGCACATGTCCGCGGCCAGCGCGAACGCGAAACCCAGGCCGGCCGCCGCGCCGTTGACGGCGGCGATCACCGGTTGGGGGATCGAGCGCATCAACAGCGGGATCTGCGCGATACGCGTGATCGAATGCTTGTTCAGGTAGGGCTTGCCCAGGTTCGCCTCCACCCATGGCGCGCTGCCGCCGGAGCGTAGGTCGTGGCCCGCGCAGAAGGCGCGGCCGGCGCCGGTGAGGATCACGACGCGCGTCTGCGCGTCGTGCCTCAGGCCTTCGAGCACGGCGATGAGTTCCTCGTACATCGCGAAGCTGAACGAATTCAGGGCGTCGGGACGATTCAGCGTCAAGACGGCGATGCCGTCCGGCGAGCGTTCGAAGAGGATGTCGGGCATGCGGGCTCCTGTGACTGTTTTGAATCGGCTTTGCGGAATCGAGCGTTTATATTATAGTACAGCGTTCACATATAGGATCTACTTTGGCGGCTGGTTGAGGCGCCGGACGGGCTGGAGACACCTGGATGAAGCAAGTCGAACCCTGGGACGATGCCCCTTTCCGGCCGGTGCGCCTGGGGCCGATTGATTGCGAGGTGCAACGCGGTGGCGACGGCACGCTGCGCATGCGCCTGAAGGAGCCGCTCGGCCCCTATCCGCGACGTTATACCGAGCGCCTCCTGCACTGGGCAGAGGCCACGCCGGACGCCGTCTTCCTGGCGCGCCGTCCGCCCGCCG
>NZ_BADL01000286.1 GCF_000333615.1 Ideonella sp. B508-1
ACCGGAGCCGGATCGCGAGCGCCCAGGAAGGCGATTTCGTCGGCATGGCGTCCCTGCAGGTCGCCCAGGCGCTTGAAGCATTGCAGGCGGCCGTGCGAGGGCAGGGCGGCCCATCGCTTCTGCGCCGCGCGCGCGGCCTGCACGGCCTGGTCGATTTCCTCGGCGCCCCCGAGGTGCAGGTCGGCCTGCGGCCGGCCGTTGCTCGGATTGATGTGCGGGACTGGGGGCTGGCAGGTGCGCGCGAGGAATCGGCCGCCGATGAACGGCGCTCCGGCAATGCCCAGGGGACGGTCGTGGTCGGACGAAAGTGGCATGGCGGGTGTCGATGTCGGAACTGGAAGATCAGCTGATCGTATAGCCGCCGTCCACCGGCAGCAGCGCACCGGTGATGTAGCTCGACGCTGGGCTGGCCAGGAACAGGATGGCCTGTGCCAGCTCCTCGGGAGTGGCCAGGCGCTTCAGGGGGAAGCGCTGTGGGAAGGCGGTCATCGGCCCCTGGGCGACCATGCCGGCCGCCCGCATGTTGCGCGAGCCCTCGGTATCCACGCCGCCCGGCAGGATGGCGTTGACGCGGATGCCGTCGCCGGCGAACTCGCAGGCCGAGGTTCGCGTCAGCGCGTTGACGCCTGCTTTCGACGAGTCGTAGTGGGTGTTCGACAGGATGGTGGGATGCACGCTGCCGATGGTGGAGACGTTGACGATCGATCCACCGCGGCCGCCGGCGCGCATCAGCTTGATCGCCTCGCGCATGCACAGGAAGCTGCCGCGCGTGTTGACCGCGTGCATGTGGTCCCACTGCTCGACCGACATCGACATGAAGTCGGCCTTGGGCCGGAAGGCGGCGTTGTTGACCAGGATGTCGCAGCCGCCGAAGGCCTTTGCCGTCTCGGCGAAGGCCGTGGCGACCTGCACCTCGCTGGAGACGTCGCAGCACACGGCCAGCGCGCGCGGGCCGGCCGCGGCGATGTCTTCGGCCGCGGCGCGCGCACCATCGAGATCGAGATCGGCGACGACCACTTGCGCACCGGCCTGGGCCAGCAGGCGTGCGGTCGCCTTGCCGATGCCGGAGGCGGCGCCCGTCACGAAGGCGGTGCGGCCCTGCAGGCCGAAGACTCTGTCGAGGATGGAGGGGCTCATGGGTGTCCTTGTCGGAAGGTCGAAGGCAATGGCTCAGGTGGATCCGGTGACGGGCCAGGACAGCGGCAGCGACTCGACGCCGTTGACGGCGCCCGTCACCGTCACGGCCTGCCGGCCGGGGGTGATGCCGAACTCGGGAATGCGGCGCAGCCATTCCTCGAGGAAGGTCTGGATTTCGATGCGCGCCAGATTGGCGCCCGGGCAGCGGTGCGGCCCGTTACCGAAGGTGTCGTGGCCCTCCGTGCGGCGGGCGAAGTCGACGGTCATCGCGTCGTGCCACTTGCGCTCGTCCATGCTCGCGAGCGAGATCGGCACCATGATCAGGTCGCCCTTGCGCAGCGGCGCACCGTGGAAGTCGCGGTCGTGGACGACCAGGCGCACGGTGTTGGACAGGCCGAAGCGACGGATCAGTTCGTCGGTGGCGGCCGGGATCTTCGACGGATCCTCGACGAGCTGGCGGCGATGGTCTGGATGGGTGGCGAGGAAGCGGG
>NZ_BADL01000285.1 GCF_000333615.1 Ideonella sp. B508-1
CGATACTTCGCCAGGCCGGCGAGGTCTACACCACCCGCTTCGACGCCTACAGCGAATACGACCTCTCCTATCAAAGCACCTCCGGCCTGCGCCTGAGCGCCGCCGGCTGGTACGACCCGTCTTTCCCCAGCCATCCTCGCGTCGGACCGGCCGGTGCGGCCAACTCGTCGTTCGGCCCCCAGGGGAACTGGCCCAGCAACATCAAGCGCTACTACGGCAGCGGCGCCGAGATGCTGGATTCCTTCGTCTACACCCGCGTGGACCTCGGTGACGTGCCGGTCAGCTTCAAGGCCGGCCGCTTCGCGCAGGTCTGGGGCGAGAGCGTGTTCGGCGGCGTGGGCGGCTCGAATTCCATCGGCTATGCCCAGAGCCCCAACGACGGCCGCAAGTCGTCGCAAAACCCCAATGCGAGCCTGAAGGAGACGGCGGTCCCCACCGCGCAACTGAGTTTGGTCTTCAACGTCGCCGACAACGCGAACCTGTCGATGTACCGCTCGTTCGAATGGCGTCCGGATCGCGTGCCGGGCAGCGGCACCTACATGGGCTTCGGCGACGGCGTGGGCGGCGCGCCCTACCTGTTCTGCAACCAGGCCGCGGGCCTCTGCTATCCGTACGGCTCGTCGCTGCGCGGCAGGGTCGGCGACTGGGGCGTGCAGTACAAGGTGCGCCCGAGCTGGGTGGACGCGAGCGTGTCGGTGAACTACCGCCAGTTCTCCGAGAAGGCGCCCTGGTACGCTGTCTGGGACATGGCCGACGGCATGCCGGGCCTGGGCCAGGCGCGGTCCGTCTACGGCCGCGACACGAAGATGGCGGGCGTCACCTTCAACACCACCAAGTGGGACGTGTCTTGGGCCGGCGAGCTGAACTTCCGCAAGAACGCGGCGCTGGTGTCGGATTTCTCGGCGCTCGCGCCGGCGGCGCTCGGTGGTGGGAACACCTCCGTCACGCCCACGCAGGGCGCGCGCGGCAACACGCTGCACGCGCTGCTGAATGCCCAGGTGGTCCTCGGCAAGACGCCGCTGTGGGACACGCTGACGATCGCCGCCGAAGGGGCCGTCACCCACCTGATGAAGGTCACCGAGAACGCCGAACTGTTCCAGGCCGCCGGCAGCGGCTACGCGCCAGTCGTCTGCAACATGGGCGCCGAGGCCAGCCCCACCGTGGCCGGCTGTGCCAACCGCACCGCGGAGTCGCTGGGCCTGTACTTCGATCCGACGATCTATTCGGTGTTGCCCAGCGTCGACCTCGAGATCCCGATCTTCATCCAGGCCAACTTCCACAACTCGCCGCTCAACAGCGGCTCGACCGCGGGCTTCAATACGCTGTCGGCAGGCCTGAAGGCGACATGGAACACCGAGTCGGGACCTCAGGTCTTTCAACTGACCTACCTCGGCTTCACCAACCGCACTTCGGCGGGCAATACGCAGGGCCATGCCATCCTCGGCGCGCCCTATTACGATCGCTCGCAGATCCAGTTCAGCTATACGGCGAGCTTCTGAAGAAGCCTAGACCACGAGACAAAGGATCCATCATGAATCGGCAAGCAAAATGGGTTGGCACGCCCCTGGTCGCCGGCATCCTGGCCGCGGCAACGTCATTGTCCTGCGTGGCGGCCTCGCCGGATGACGTCGCCCGCCTGGGCAAGGACTTGACGCCCTGGGGCGCCGAGGTCGCAGGGAACAAGGACGGCAGCATCCCCGCCTGGAGCGGTGGTCAGAAGGCCCTTCCTGCGGGCTTCAACCCCAACGGCGGCGGCAAGCGCTGGGTCGATCCGTTCGCCGGCGAGAAGCCGCTGTTCACGATCACGGCCGAGAACGCGGCGAAGTACCAGGACAAGCTGCTCGGCTCGACCCAGGAACTCTTCAGGCGCTATCCGAAAGACTTCCGAATGGAGGTCTACCCCTCGCACCGCACCGTGTGGGTGCCGGACTGGGTCAACGCGAACACGGCGAAGAACGCAGCGAGCGCGAAGATCCTGCCCAACGGCTATGCCCTGGGCGGGGCCTTCGGCGGCATTCCGTTCCCGTTCCCGAAGACCGGTCTGGAGGTCTGGTGGAACAACGAAGTCCGCTACAAGGGCACCTACCACCGCAACAACGTGGGGACGTGGACCGTGGACAGCGCCGGACGCAGGAGCCTCAACGGCGCTTTCATCTCCGACCTCTACTTCCCCAACTTCGACCAGGAGGTCGGGCGCGAGAAGTTCCTCGCTGGCGATGGCCTGTACTACAAGGTCTACAACGACTACACCGCGCCCGCCAGCCGCGTCGGTGAGGTGAACCTGTACTGGACCTGGTACGACCAGAGTGCGCATGCCGGCAAGGGCTGGATCTACACCCCCGGCACGCGCCGCGTGCGCACGACGCCCGACCTGTTCTACGACACGCCCTGTCCTGGCTACAACGGCGGCATCACGATGGACGACATCCAGATGACCTACGGGCCGCAGGACCGCTTCGACTGGAAGCTGGTGGGCAAGCAGGAGAAGCTGATCCCCTACAACAACTACACGCAGCAGTTCGCGACGACGTCCGCGCACATCCTGACGCCGAACTTCCCGAACCCGGAAGACATGCGCTGGGAACTGCACCGCGTGTGGGTGATCGAGGGGACGCCCAAGGCCGGCGTGCACCACATCTATTCGAAGAAGGTGGTCTACATCGACGAGGACTACGGCAGCAGCGAGATGGAGACCTATGACAAGGCCGGCAAGATCTTCCGCGCCGGCTGGTCGACGATGGTCGAGCTGTACGACATCGGTGTCCCCTACAGCTTCGGCAACTTCTTCTTCGACTTCTCGACGGGCATGTACTGGCTGGGCAGTCATCCGGGCGATGCGAGCGTGAAGGGGCTCGAGTTCCCGAAGGACGACAGCTGGCGGAAGTCCCGCCTGCCGATGCTCACGCCCGAGTACCTGCAGGCCAACGGCATCCGTTGACCCGTCCCCAGCCGCCCGGGACGCTGCGAGCGTCCCGGGCGGCAAACCCATTGCACGCGATATGTCGAATTTCCGCATTTGCCACTTCTTGGTCGGACTGGCGCTTTGCACTGCGGCCTGCCTCGCGCAGGCTGCGTTCAAGGATCCGTTGACCACGCCCGCGATGCCCACGGCACGCGCCGCGCAGGCGCCCTTGACGGCGATCGTGCGCGCAGGCTCCCGCCTCATCGCTGCAGGCTGGCGCGGCGTGATCGTGGTGTCCGACGACGATGGCCAGACCTGGCGTCAGGCGAGCGTTCCGGTGAGCGAGGATTTCACCGCGCTCAGCTTTCCCACCCCGACGCACGGCTGGGTCACCGGCAATGACGGCATCCTGCTGGAGACCAACGACGGCGGCCTGACGTGGACCAAGCGACTGGACGGCAATGCTGCCGCCGCCGTGATGGTCGATACCTACGGCGCGCAGGCGAGCGCGAAGCCGGCCGACGCGGCCGTGAGCGCCGCGCTCAAGGCCGCCAACGACTACCAGGCGCAGGCGCCGGCCCGTCCCTTTCTCGATGTCGCGTTCCTGGACAATCGCACCGGCTACCTGGCCGGCACCTACGGCCTGCTGTTCAAGACCACCGACAGCGGCCACAGCTGGAAGCCCCTCATCGATAGCGCCGAGAATCCCGACGGCTACAACATCTACGCCATCCATGCCGACCCCGAGGGTGTCTTCCTGGCCGGCGAGCTTGGCCTTGTGCTCCGGTTCGACGCGGCCAGCGGTCGCTTCGTCAAGGTCAAGACGCCCTACGACGGTTCGTTCTTCCTTCTGGCCGGAAATTCTTCGATGCTGATCGCCGCCGGCCTGCGCGGCCACGCGTTCCTGAGCGTCGACCAGGGCGGGAGCTGGGTGCCGGTGGACTTCCATGGCGCAAGCCCCGCCACGTTCTCCGGCGCGACGACGCTGCCCGACGGTCGAGTCGCGCTTGTGACGCTGGCCGGCCAACTGTTCGTCAGCCGGGACCAGGGCCGCGACTTCACGCTCGTGCCGACATCCTCCCCGATGCGCTACAGCGCGGTCGCGCCCGCCGGACGCAACGCCGTCGCGGTGGTCGGGGCCCAGGGCGTCCGCATCGAAACCATCAAGTGAGCCCCCACGGAAAGAATGAGATGAGTGACAGCAACAGTATTGCGATCGACGAGGCGCCAGTCGTTCGCGATGTCAAGGATTTCGACCGCAATTCCGGAGGCTGGCTTGAGCGCCTGATCTTCAACCACCGCGCATTCATCCTGCTGGTGATGTTGCTGGCGTCGGTGTTCCTGGGGTGGGAGGGGTCGCGCCTGGTGGTCAACGGCAGCTTCGACCGCCTGATCCCGCAGAACCACCCATACATCAAGAACTACTTCGACAACAAGGACGACCTGCGTCCGATCGGCAACGCGGTGCGCATCGTCGTCGAGAATACCGACGGCACTGTGTTCGACCGCGACTATCTCGAGTTCCTCTCGAAGGTCAACGACAAGGCCTTCCTGATCCGGGGCGTCGACCGGCCTTGGGTGAAGTCGCTTTGGATGGCAAGTGTGCGCTGGCAGGAGGTGACCGAACATGGCTTCGAGAGCGCACCCGTGATGATGCAGGGCTTCACCGGCACGCCCGAGCAGATTGCCCAGGTCCGCGACAACGTGCAGCGCGCCGGCATCATCGGCTCGATCGTCGCCAACGATCTGCGCTCGAGCATGATCGTTCTGCCGCTGCTCGACACCTATCCGGACAGCGGCAAGGCCATCGACTACGGCGAGTTTGGGCGCGAGGTCGAGAGCCAGATCCGCGCGATGCAGACGCCTAAGTTCCGCATCCGCGTGGTCGGCTTCGGCAAGCTGGTGGGCGACCTGATCTCCGGCCTCGGCATGGTGCAGATCTTCTTCGCCGCCTCCGCGCTGATCGCGACCGTGGTGGTGCTGGTGTACACGCGCTGCATCCGCAGCACGGTGCTGCTGGTGACCGCTTCGGTGCTCGGCGTCGTGTGGTTGCTTGGGCTGATGCGCCTGTTCGGCTTCGATCTCGACCCGTACTCGATCTTGGTCCCGTTCCTGATATTTGCCATCGGCTTGTCGCACGGTGCCCAGAAGATGAACGGCATCATGCTGGACGTGGGGCGCGGCACCCACAGGTACGTCGCCGCGCGCTACACCTTCCGGCGCCTGTTCCTCACCGGCCTGACAGCGCTGCTGACCAACGTGGTCGGCTTTGCCGTCATGATGGTGATCGACATTCCCGTCATCCACGACATGGCGCTGACCGCCAGCATGGGCGTGCTGGTGTTGATCTTCACCAAGCTGGTTGTCATCCCCGTGGCGCTGTCGTACATCGGCGTCAGCACATCGGCCGCGCAGCGTAGCGTGCGAGAGAACCGCGAGGACCGCACCGGGCGCGGCATCGCTTCGCGCTTCTGGACGCTGCTGGTGGCGTTCACGCGCCGCGGCCCCGCCACCGCCGCCGTGATCGCCGCCGCGATCATCGGGGGCAGCACCTACCTGGTCAGCCGGCATGTGCAGGTCGGCGATCTCGATGCGGGGGCGCCGGAGCTCCGCTCGGACTCGGTCTACAACCGCGACATCGCCTACGTCAACGAGCACTACGGCCTGTCCACCGACCAGTTCGTCGTGATGGTCCAGGGGGCCTCGCCCAAGGATCCAGCGTACAAGAACGTCTCGCCGTCCGACGAGTCGCTGACCTGCGACCGCGACAAGTTCAAGCTCATCAGCACCGCTGACAAGCTCGAGTGGACCCTGCAGAACACGCCCGGCGTGCAGGCGACAACCTCGGCCGGCTCGATGAGCCGTTACCAGAACTCGGGCCTGAACGAGGGTAATCCGAAGTGGCTCTTCAACAGCCGCAGCCCACGTCAGCTCTACGGTGCGGTGCGCCAGCTGCTGGACTTCCAGCCCGGCACCATCACCACCGACTGCTCGTTCATTCCGGTCACGGCCTATCTCTCCGACCACAAGGCGGCGACGCTGGCGGGCGTGCTCGCGGCCGTGGAACGCTTCGCGGCCGAGAACTCGGACAAGGACGTCCACATCCTGCCTGCCGCCGGCTCCGCGGGCATCGAGTCGCTGACCAACATCGTCGTCGCCAAGGCGCAGCACGAGATGCTGTTTCTCGTCTATGGCGCCGTGATCCTGTTGTGCTTCATCACGTTCCGCGACTGGCGTGCGGTGCTCGTAGCGCTGATCCCGCTGCTGATCACCTCGTCGATCTGCGAGGCGTTGATGGTGTGGCTGGGGATCGGCATCAAGGTGGCCACGCTGCCCGTCATTGCCTTGGGAGTGGGCGTGGGCGTGGACTACGCGCTGTACATCCTGTCGATCCAGCTGGCCTTGCAGCGCCAGGGCGTTCCGCTCGCCGAATCGTATCGGCGCTCGCTCGAGTTCACCGGGCGCATCGTTGCGCTGATCGGTGTGACCATGGCCGCCGGCGTCGTCACCTGGGCCTGGTCGCCGATCAAGTTTCAGGCGGACATGGGCATCCTGCTGACCTTCATGTTCCTGTGGAACATGATCGGCGCGTTGATCCTGATCCCGGCGCTGTCCCACTTCCTGCTGCCCGGCGTGGGTGCGCGGGGAGCCGAGGCAAAGACGGAGTCCGGCGCCGCCCCGCGCGTGCGCCAGGACGCCCAGGCCGCGCGATCGCTGCCCCACCAGCAGGCCATACACTGACCCTGGCCGGGGCAGGGCCGCGAGCGACATCAGCAGTACGAATTCAGCGGCACAGACGGGGGCGTCTGTGCCGCCCCACGGTCATGAGAAGCCGTG
This sequence comes from Ideonella sp. B508-1, assembly GCF_000333615.1. GTDB lineage: Bacteria > Pseudomonadota > Gammaproteobacteria > Burkholderiales > Burkholderiaceae_C > Ideonella. The sequence goes on from NZ_BADL01000285.1 coordinate 6,740, forward strand.
AATCCGGAGGACCGATCACCCATGAACACCGCTCCCGGCGATGAACCGGTGCTCGTCGACCGCGACGAGGACATCGTGACCTTGACGCTGCACAACCCGACCCGCAAGAACGCCTTCTCGGCCGCCATGCGCGATCGCCTGGCGGTGCTGCTGGCCGAACTGGACGACGACCCGCAATGTCGGGCCATCGTTCTGACCGGCCACGGCGGCGAGTTCTCGGCCGGCGCGGACCTGGCCGGCTTCGGCGAGACCAGCGTCCGAGCGTGTCGCAGCCGGCTCAAGCGGGGCGGCATGCCGCTGATGCGGCAGATGCTCGCCGGAAGCAAACCGCTGGTGGCAGCGGTGGAGGGCCATGCCTTCGGCGCCGGCCTGGCGCTTGCGTCGGCCTGCGACTACCTGGTGGCGGCCGATGGCGCGAGCTTCTGCTGCGCCTTCACCCGCGTCGGCTTCATCCCGGACATGGCGCTGATGCACTCCTTGCCCCACCGCGTCGGCATGGCGCGCGCCAAGCAGATGATCGCCCTGGCCGAGGTCATCCCGTCGGAGCGGGCAGAGCGCCTCGGCCTGGTCGATGAACGGGTGAAGGACGGCGAGTCCTTGGCTGCCGCGCGCGGCGTGGCCCGTCGCTTCGCGGACGGCCCGCCCCTGGCCTTCGAGATGGTGAAGTCGGTGTTCGCCCGCGGCCTTGAGGACATGCTGCGCGCCGAACTCGACCTGCAGCCCATGCTGTGGCTGTCCGAGGACCATCTGGAAGGCAAGCGCGCCTTCGCCGAGCGTCGCAAGCCGCGCTTCCAGGGGCGTTGACAGCGCCGCCGGGCGCTCGGGCCCGGGCCGCAGGTCAGCGGCGGCGCGCGGCCGCGATCATCTCCGCGGCCTTCTCGGCGATCGCGATCGTCGGCGCGTTCGTGTTGCCGGAGATGATGTTGGGCATCACGGAGGCGTCGACCACGCGCAGGCCGTCGACGCCGCGCACGCGCAGTTCGGGGTCCACGACCGCCTGCGCGTCCGAGCCCATGCGGCAGCTGCCGACCGGGTGATAGCCGATGCCGACCCGCTCGCGGACGTAGGTCTCCCAGGCGGCGTCGGTGCCGGGGATGACGGCCGGCTCGTGGGGGCCGACGACGTGGTGGCGCAGCGCCGCCGCGTCGAACACCTCCGCCACCTTGCGCGCGCCGGCGATCGTCAGCGCCAGGTCGCGCGGATGTTCGAGCAGCGCGTGCTCGATCAGCGGCCGTTGTGCCGGATCGGTGCTTCGCAGGCGGATGCGGCCCCGGCCCGAGGGGCGCACGACCTGCGAGCCGATCGTCACGCCGGCGCGCTTGGCCAGCGACGGATGGCCGCCGACGAAGCCGATCGCCAGCGGCAGGAAGCTCATCGCGAGGTCGGGCTCCGGTCGGTCGGGCGCGCTGCGCACGTAGGCCATCGCGTGGACCGCGATCGACGCCAGGATGCCGCGCCGGGTTGCCGCGTAGCGCAGCAGGTGGCCCGCGAGCCGCAGGGGACCCACCATTGTGTTGTACGTCGGCAGGTCGACCAGCCGGCTCTGGGAGACGCCGCAGTGCTCCTGCACGTTGCGGCCGACGCCGGGCGCGTCGACCGCCACCCCGATGCCGAGTGCGGCGAGCTCGTCGGCGGGACCGATGCCCGAGCGCAGCAGCACCCCCGGCGACGCCAGCGTGCCGGCGCTCAGCAGCACCTCGGCGCGCGCGCCGAAGCGGCGGCGCGATCCGCCAACGATGGCCTCGACACCGCGCACGCGCCGGCCGTCGATGTGCAGGCGATCCACCAGCGTGCCGGTCAGCACGCAGAGGTTGGGGCGCTTCATCGCGGGGTCGAGATAGGCGGCGCGAGTGCTGCAGCGCTTGCCGCGACGGGTCGTGCCGAGCACGAGGAACGAGCCGTCGAGCGTGCCGTCGCAGTAGTCTTCGCGCGAAGGCATGCCGCATTGGGCCGCGGCCTGGAGGAAGGCGCGGGCGAGCGGATGCAGCACCCGGGGCGGCGAGACGCTCAGGGGGCCGCTGGTGCCGTGCGTGGGCGATGGCGGTCCGTCGAAGTGCTCGGACTTCAGGAAGTACGGATACAGGTCGTCGAAGCCCCACCCGGGGCAACCCGAGTCGCGCCAGTCGTCGTAGTCGCCGCGCTGGCCGCGGATGTACACCATGCCGTTCATCCCGCTGCTGCCGCCCAGCATCCTGCCGGCGGCCCAGGTGGTGCTGCGGCCCATCGCAGAGGCGTCCGGCGCAGTCGGGTAGATCCAGTCTGCCTTCGGATTGCCCATCAGCATGAAGCTGCCGGCCGGCATGTCGTAGACGAAGCCCCGGCCTTCGTGGCCGGCCTCCAGCAGCAGGACGCTCGTGCCCGCGTCCTCGCTGAGGCGCGCGGCCAGCACGCTGCCGGCCGAGCCGCCGCCGACGACGATGTAGTCGAACTCGGTGCCGGTCATCACTGAATGCCGCGGCGGGCGATGAAGACGTTCTTCAGCTGCAGGTACTCCTCCATCCCCGCCCAGCCGCCGACGCGGCCGAAGCCGCTCTGCTTGTAGCCTCCGAACGGTGCCATCGGCGCCATTCCCGCGAAGCCGTTGATGCTCACGTAGCCGGCTTCGAGCCGTTCGGCGATGCCGTGCGCGCGATCGAGGTCGCGCGTGTGGAGGTAGGCCCCCAGCCCATATCGGGTGCCGTTGGCGATGACCAGCGCCTCCTCGTCGTCGGTGAACGGCGTGATGGACAGCACCGGGCCGAACACCTCGTTCTGCTCCAGCGAGCTGCCGGGCCGCACGTCCGCGAACACCGCCGGCCGGAGGAAGAAACCGTCGGCGAGATCGCCGCCCAGGCGCGTGCCTCCGCAGACGAGGCGGGTGTCGGCCCGGGCACGCTCGATGATGCCTTCGATGCGCTCGCAGGCGGCGCGGCAGATCACCGGTCCGGACACCGTCCCCGCCGAGAGCGGGTCGCCACGGCGATGCTCTCGGCCACCGCCGCGGCGCGCGCCACCATCT
>NZ_BADL01000284.1 GCF_000333615.1 Ideonella sp. B508-1
AACCCCCGGTCACGCCTTCGATGTGAAAGCGGCGGTACTCGCTGTTCTGCATCTGTTGGTCCTGGTAGACCACGCAGGAGGCCTGGGTGGCTTCGCCCGCGGTGTGGCTGATGTCGAAGCATTCCACGCGGAAGCTGTCCAAGTCCTCCACCGCCAGGTCCAGCGCATCCACCATCGCCCGGGTGCGCTCACGCTGCGAGCCCTCTTCGGACAGCAGGCGCGCCAGCGCCAGCTCGCAACCCTTGACCGCCATCTCCAGCCAGATGCGGCGCTGTTCGCGCGGCTGGTGCACCGCATTGACCTTGCTGCCCGCCTGCTCGCCCAGGGCCTGCAGCAGGGCCTCGTCGATCGGGTGGCTCAGCACCAGCAGGGGCGGCGGCGCGGTGTGCAGGTAGTGCTGGGCGATGAAGGCCTGCAGCACCTGGGTCTCGGCTCGGCGCAGCAGCAGGGCCGCGGCCTCGGCCGGGTCCTCCGGCAGCGCGGTCGCCTCGCCGGCATCGTCCAGGGCGGCGGCCTCGTCGGCGGCCAGCGCGGTGGCCTCCTCCACATGGGTGGGGAAGAAGGCCCGGTCGCCCAGGTGGCGGCCGCCGCGCACCATGGCCAGGTTCACGCAGGCCCGGCCACCGGCCACCTTGACGGCCAGAATGTCCACGTCGCGCCCGCTGCTGCTCAGGCTGCTTTCCTCCACCGACTGCTGGTGCTGCACCTTGGCTAACGCGGCGATGCGGTTGCGCAGCTCGGCGGCCTTCTCGAACTCCAGCACCTCGGCGTGGGCCATCATCTGGGCCTGCAGCTCGTCCACCACCGCCTGCTGCTCGCCCAGCAGGAAGCGCTCGGCGTCACGCACATCGCGGGCGTAGTCCTCGGTGGAAATGAAGCCCACGCAGGGGCCGGTGCAGCGCCGGATCTGGTACAGCAGACAGGGCCGCGAACGGTTGTTGAAGACGGTGTCCTCGCAGGTGCGCAGGCGGAAGACCTTCTGCAGGATCTGGATCGTCTCCTTGACGGCCCAGGCGCTGGGGTAAGGGCCGAAGTAGCGGTGGCGCCGGTCCACCGCGCCGCGGTAATAGGCCACCCGCGGGAAACGCTGGGCGGCGGGCTGACCCGGCGCCTGGCCACCCCGGGTGCCGGTGATCTTCAGGTAGGGGTAGCTCTTGTCGTCCCGGAACAGGATGTTGAACTTGGGGTTCAGCGTCTTGATCAGGTTGTTCTCGAGCAGCAGCGCCTCGTCCTCGCTGCGCACCACCGTGGTCTCCAGCCGCGCGATGCGCGTGACCATCAGACCGATGCGGGTGCCGCCGTGGTCCTTGTGGAAGTAGCTGGAGACGCGGCGCTTGAGGTCGCGCGCCTTGCCCACGTAGAGCACATTGCCCTGGGCGTCGAAGTAGCGGAGACGCC
>NZ_BADL01000283.1 GCF_000333615.1 Ideonella sp. B508-1
TCGCGTCGCATGGTTGCGGCAATCTCGCGCCGATCGGCTTTTGTCTCCGATGGGCTAATGAACATGAGGCCAGCGAGGACAATCAGGAACGCGAGCAGGATTAATTTGACTTGATCGCCCTTCCCTCTTGTCTTGTTGGGATTCAAACGCTGCCGCCTTACGCCTTACTCTTGAGACTGAGCGCCAGTGACCACGCCATTGTCGAGATAGACGTATTGAGCGCGAAAGTCCCCGCGGTCATACACCCACTGCTCATGAGCCCCGCCGGCCCCAATCGATCGGTTCACCTTCGTTGGGCGCCCCCAGGACTGCACCACCTCGTCAGCGGTCATGCCGATAGACACCGCCCCGCGGGCGATGGCATCCCGCACCTTTGAATTCCTGTCCTGCCGGGCAATTTCCCGCTGCATGTAGAGCGCGCCGGGTGAGGACAAGTCCGCCTTGCCCGCGCCGGATAGATTGACCGACTCAGCACCTGGACACGGTGCATCTTGGTAAACCGTCCGGCCTTCAGGCGTCTTGCACTTGTTGATCGCCGCGGCCTGTCCGATCAAGCCAGCGAGCACCGCCCCGAATGCAAACCTCAACCCCCTGCGCATCCTGCCCCCACCGTGTCTTAACTGTTACGAGTCTTTTCCAACTGTAGGGGGCACCCGAGGACGTGGCGCGGCGGTCTGTCCGCAGAAGAATGGATGCGCCAACGCCGCCAACGCCGCCAACGCAATTGCTTGCGCGATGACCCGTTCCCCCGGGCATGAGGTAGGCAAGGTGGGCAAGGTAGGCACGCTTTCGCCTGCCTCATACGGGCGCACTCACCCCGTTCTCAGGTCCGAAATGCTCGGCGCGATATTTGGCCCTTGGCACGCCTGTGATGTCAGACCGCCACCCACGGCACCACCTCAGCGTCGCGCACGCAGCACGCGAATTTCTAGGCCCCTTCCTGAGGGTCTGTGGTTGGCAGGCTCGCCAGCTCCAGCACTCGGCGACCCCAGGACAGCCCAATTCGGCGGTTGTCAGCGGGGAGGGCTACTGGACCTCGGCATCGGTCTGAGGTTGCGTCAGCGCGCTGGCGCACTTTTCCCACTTTCTGGTGCGTCACCGACCCATGCGCTGGCGTGCGTCAGCCCTGGACCCCCTAAAGGGGGTCCTAGGGCGGTGACGCAGCGCTGGCGCGCGCTGACGCACGCTGGCGCAAACGCGCTTTTGACAGCGCTTCCAGCACCCCACCGCCCGCAGATCCCTGACCGCATCTCGTACGGTGGTCAGCGGGTTGAAGCACTGTCGGCGACACCACACGCCCCGCCGAACATTTCGGGATTAATTTTTCGCAGGGGGACCCTGACGGAAGCTTTTCAGTCCGCGGGGCGCAATGAGCCCGCCGAAAACCTAGTCCAAAAATTCAAAATCCCACGCTTATCTTTCGCATTGTGAAATGCGATTGCTGCAGGCCCGCCGAAAACGCATGCACTTCTGGCTACATGGTGGCTACATGAAAGCCAGAAAGCAAAAAGCCCGGTCACAGGACCGGGCTAAGTGCTTGATTTGGTGGGGTGGCTGATGGGACTCGAACCCACGACAACCAGAATCACAATCTGGGACTCTACCAACTGAGCTACAGCCACCACCGTAAGCTGTGCATTATAGCCCGAAAATTCGGGCCATGGCAATCAGTTTGATGCCGCGGAGGCCGAAGCGGCCGGCGCGCCAGCCTGTTTGATTTCGACCTTGTGGCGGCGCTTGAGCGCGTCGTAGTAGGCCGCCTCTTCCGCCTGGGTCAGAGCCTGGGCGATGTAGGGCTTGGCGCGCGCCAGATCGGCGTCATCGCCCGCGCGCGGCACCCGCTTGACCACCTTCACCACGGCATAGCCCTGGGCGCCGAGGTCCACACCCACCACCACCGGCCCCTTGGCGAGATCTGCCTTGAGCGTGGCATCGACCACCTGGCGGGGCTGGCCCTGGATCTGGGCCCGCGACAGCACCACCGAAGGCGCCAGGGTGTCGGCCGGGTTCTGCTTCAGGGTCGCCAGACGGGCCTCTCCCTCCTTGCGGGCCGCCGCGGCGGCCTGATCGGCCTTCAGCTGCTCGAGCACCTGCGGCCGCACCTCGGCCAGGTCGCGCACATGGGCGGGGCGATAGCTGACCACGCGGGCCGACACCAACTGGTTGGCGCCGGTCTCCACAGCTTCGGTATTGCGCTTGTTCTGCAGGGCATCGACGCTGAACACAGCGTCCAGCAACTTGGACGAGGCCAGCGGTCCGGTGGCGCCCGGGGCCACCGCCCGCTGCACCACCGCCGTCATCTTGCTGAGCTTGAGCTTGTCGATCACCGGCTGCAGGCTGTCGCTCTGCTCGTAGACGAGGTTGGAGAACTGCTCAGCGGCCTCCGCGTAGCGCTGCTGCGCCAGCTGCTTGGCCACTTCGTCCTGGATCTCCGCGCGCACCGCCTCGAAGGGCTTGCGATCGCCGCCGCGCACGGCGGTCAGCTTGATGATGTGGTAGCCGAAGTCGCTTTCCACCACCCCGCTGATCTCGTTCACCTTCATGCCGAAGGCGGCATCCTCGAAAGGCTTGACCATGGCACCGCGGGCAAAGAAGTCCAGGTCACCGCCCTTGGCCGCCGAGCCCGGGTCCTGGGAATTCTTCTTGGCCACTTCGGCAAAGCTGTCCGGATGGGCCTTGACCTCAGCCAGCAGCGATTCCGCCTTGGCCTTGGCCTTGGCGCGCACATCGGCAGCCGCATCCTTGTCCACGGCAATCAGGATGTGGCTGGCACGGCGCTCCTCCGGCACCGTGTAGCGGCTGATGTTCTGCTCGTAGTACTTCTTCAGGTCGTCATCGGACACCGTGACCTGCTTCTTCAGCGCATCCAGGTCCAGCACCACGTACTCGATGCTGGCCTCGTCCGGCGCACGGAAGAGGTCGGCATGGGCCTTGTAGAAGGCGTCGATGTCAGCATCGCTGGGGTTGACCTTGGCCAGGTAGTCCTTGGCCTCGAAGCGTTGCACCTGCACCTCCCGCTGTTCGAGCAGGGCATTGGCATTGGCGGCCGCCACGGTCTGACCGGACAGCGACGAGCCCGTCACGCCAGCCAGGACCTGACGCAGGCTGTACTCGGTACGCAGCATCTCCTCGAACTGGCCGACGCTCATGCCCTGGGCGGCAAGGTAGTCCTTGTTGACGCTGCCGTCGGGCTTGCGCAGCGCTGCGTAGGCCGGGTCGGTGACAAACAGGCGTTGCAGCCGAAGATCGGGCACCACCAGGTTTTCCTTCTGGGCGGCGTGGCGCAGCACCTGCTCACGCACCAGCGCATCCAGCGTCTGCTGGCGGGCCTCCGGCGTGTCAAAGAGCTTCACGTCCAGCGTGGGCATCTGCTGGCGCATGCGCTCCACCTGCTGGCGATGGGCCGCTTCCAGTTCACTCTGGCGGATCGGCTGCCCGTCCACCGTGGCCACGGTGGCAGCCGCCTGGTCCATGAAATGCGAATAGCCCTGCACGCCGAAAAAGACGAACGAGGGGAAGACCAGCAGCACCAGCACGCCTTGCAGCAAGCGGGTGTGCGAACGGACGAAATCGAACATGAAGCTCCGCCTTGAGAGAAAGCGCCGCAGGCCAGAAACAGCAAAGGCGAACCGGGGTTCGCCTTCAAGGGCCTTCGCGCACGCCGCGCGGCATTCTAGCCAATGACTTGCACGTACCGGCGGTGGTGGGTGCTGAGGGGCTCGAACCCCCGACCTACGCCTTGTAAGGGCGCCGCTCTACCAACTGAGCTAAGCACCCGCCGGACGTCAAAAGATGATCAGTTCAGGGCGTCCTTGAGCCCCTTGCCCGGACGGAACTTGGGCACCTTGGCCGCCTTGATCTTGATGGTGGCGCCGGTGCGCGGGTTGCGCCCGGTGCGCGCCGCTCGCTTGGTCACGGCGAAGGTGCCAAAGCCGACGATCGACACGCTACCGCCCTTCTTCAGGGTGGTCTGCACGCCGCCGATCATGGCCTCCAGCGCCCGCGTGGCGGCAGCTTTGGAAATATCCGCCTGCTGGGCGATGAGGTCGATCAGCTCTGTCTTGTTCACAAACAATACTCCCTCGAGGGCATCGCCGCAGGGCGCCTGAAATGGCGATGCCGGTATCCGGTTGTGGTCCGCCGTGGCGGAAAAATCGATTACATCGGCCGGCCGCCGCGGTGTCAAGCAGGGGCCAGATTCTAGGCCCATAGGATCACAGGACGCCGCAGATGGCGTGCGCGGGATCAACGCGCCTTGGCACGGATCTCGGGCAGGGCCTTGCGCAGGTAGTAGACCATCGACCAGATGGTCAGCACGGCCGCGCCCAGGATGAGCACCGTGCCCCACAAGTGGGTGGACACCACGCCGAAGAGCACGCCATCGAACAACAGAAAGGGGATGGCGATCATCTGCACCGTGGTCTTGAGCTTGCCGATCATGTGCACGGCCACGCTGCGCGAGGCACCGATCTGCGCCATCCACTCGCGCAGCGCCGAGATGGCGATCTCCCGCCCGATGATGACCAGGGCGATCAGTGCATTGACCCGGTCCATCTGCACCAGGATCAGCAAGGATGCGCAGACGAGAAACTTGTCCGCCACCGGATCGAGGAAGGCCCCGAAGGCCGAGCTTTGGTTCAGGCGCCGTGCCAGATAACCATCCAGCCAATCCGTCAGCGCCACCACCACGAACAGCACGGTGGCCACCAGATTGCGGGTGGCCGGGTCCACCGGCAGGTAGAACACCCCCACGATCAGCGGAATGGCCACGATGCGGGCCCAGGTCAGCAGGGTGGGGATGGTGAAGAACATGCGTCGATTCTGCCTGCAATTGCTTGCGTCGCCCTGATACGAAGCGCGGCTCAGTCCTCGTCCAGCGTGCGGGGCTTGAACTGACGGTCGTCGTTGAAGAGAAAGACCTCGGTGAACTTCCAGGGCTTGGGCAGTTGCCGCACCTCGCCATACGGCGCTCCGCGCCGCACCGCGTCAATGGCCAGTTGCACCGTGTCCGTGGCCTGGGAAGGCACGCGCTTGACGATGATGCGCGCGACCTCGCCGTCGGCCTTGAGTTCGATCTCCAGCACAGGAATGGCCAGCAGCGGCTCCTCCACCGGTCCCATGTAGGTCCGGTCGGGATTGGCCGCCACCATGCGCTGTGCCGCCCTCACCTGGTACTCGGCCCAACTGCGGGCCGGCGCCTGCGGAGCGGCCGCGGGGGGACGCGATGACGGCGCACCGCCCGGCGCAGCTGGCTGCTGCGGCTCGGGTGCGCCGCAGGAGGCCAGAAGCAGGACCACGGTGGCCGTCGTCGCCCAGGCCCACGCACGCGGCCGCAGGCGCGCCCCCGGGGTGTTGTGTTCAGTGCAATGCACGGTAGATCTCCTCTGCCAATTCCTTCGAAATGCCTTCCACGGTGGCCAGGTCGTCGGCGCTGGCCGCCGTCACCCCCCGCACGCCGCCAAAGCGCTGCAGCAGCCGGGCGCGCTTCTTCGGCCCCACGCCGGGAATGTCCTCCAGCCGGCTGCCGCCGGTGCGGATGCTGGCCCGCTTGGCCCGCATGCCGGTGATGGCGAAGCGGTGCGCCTCGTCACGGATCT
>NZ_BADL01000282.1 GCF_000333615.1 Ideonella sp. B508-1
CTTTTGTCCGCGCGGAGGCCGCAGCATGACCGCCAACTCCCACGACGAAGCCCGGCGGCTGCTCGCCGCTGGACTTAAATTGGTCCCGCTGAAAGCGGGCTCAAAGCAGCCGCTCGGAGACGACTGGAATAGCCCCGCCCGGCTGCTTACCCGGCCAGAGCAAGTCCGTGCCGATCACGGCGGCTTCGGGATGCCGCTGGCGGTCAACGGCATGTGCAGCGTCGATTTTGATAACAACCCATTGGCCGAGGCCGGGCTGCGGGCCTGCGGCTTCGATCCAGCCACGATCCGCGCTGCAGGCGTTGCCACCAGCAGCACCCGCCCAGGCTCGGGCGGCCGGGTGACCTTCCGCATACCCGCCGGGCTGAACCTGGGGCGGGTGGTGTTCGCCAGCGCCAGCGGCGGCACCATCCTGGAACTGCGCGCCGGTCAATCGAATCTGCAGGACTGTCTGCCTGGCACTACCTACTACTCAAAGGACGGCAGCGGCCCGTGGGTGCAGGACTATGCTGACCCCTTTCTCACCTTCGACACGGCCCTCGAACTGCCGGCCGCCCTCGCGGCCTGGTGGTCTCGGTTGTGCGCCGATCTGGACTTCAAACGTCAGCAGCAAGCCCTGGTCGCCGGGCCTGATGCCCACCTGTCCGTCAGCAGCGGCGCCACGCTGGCATACCCCTCACCCCACCGCCAAGCCTTCAATCAGTCACATGCCGTGGAAGACCTGCTGCGTGAGCACGGCTACACGGAACATCGCGGCGGGCGCTGGTCATGCCCCACAGCCACAGGTGCGCCCGGTATCCACGAAATCCCAGGCAAGAGCGGGCTGTGGCAGTCGGCACACGGGTCCGACCCGCTGGAAGGCACCTTCGATGCATGGACAGCGTTCGTGGTTCTGGTGCATGGTGGAGATCAAGGCGCCGCCGAAACTGCTGCAGAGGCTGCGCGGCAGTCCACCTGCCTTGAAGGCTTCGAGGAGGTACCCGGCACGGTCGAGACTGCGCCGGCCACCCTGCCCCCGCCGGGCTTCCGCCGAGTCGCAATCGCCGATGTGCTGACCCACCCAGAAGCACCACACCCCTTCGTCTGGGAGCCATACATCCCTGCTGGCGCTGCTGTGACGCTGTTGGCGGGGCATGGTGGCTCAGGTAAGTCCGGCCTTGGTTTGGACCTAGCGATGCATGTCGCAGCCGGCCGTGAATTCCTGGGCTTCCCGGTTCAGAAAACCCCCGTTGTCTATCTCAGTGCTGAGGACTCGGCCGGCGTGCTGCGCCGCCGCCTTGCCCGCCTGTGCGAAGCCCACGATCTAGACCCCGTAGACCTGGACCGACACCTGACGGTGCTTGACGCCACCGAATGCCCAGTGCTGTGGGACCCGCAACCCCACGGCCCCGGTAAACCCTCGCAAGCCTACGGGAAGTTGCGGGCTGTGATCGAAGAAACCAGTGCAGGTCTGCTGGTGGTCGATAACGCGTCAGACGCATTCGCTGCAGATAGGTTTGATAAAACGAGTGCAACGCAATTCGTCCGCGCACTAGCTCGCCTCATGAGCCAGTCGCAAGGCGCTGTCTTGCTGCTCGCGCATGTGAACAAGGCAACAGCAGGCAAACAGCAGGATGCCGGCGAGAGCTTCAGTGACAGCGTCGCGTGGCATAACTCTGTGCGCTCGCGCCTCTTCCTGGAAATCGGCGATGGCATGGTACGCACCCTGCAGCACGCCAAATCGAACTATGGTCCGCTAGGCCCCACGCTCCCCCTGGAGCCGCTACCGCATGGGGTAGGCCTTGCCCTCCTGGGCGGTGTGCCCCCGGCGGTCGATCGGGCAGCGCAGGCAGATGCGGCACGAGACGCTGAGAGGCTGGCGCTGCTGTCTTGCATCGCGCAGGCGTGCGAGCGAGGACTGGACGTGTCAACAGCCCCCACCTCGAATGCATCGAACGCCTTTGGAATGCTGAGGTTTGAACCTGGCTTTCCATCAATTGATCGCGCCACCACCCTGCGCCACGTCAGCACCTTGGCGGCGCGGGGCCTGATCGCCCGTGAGACGTACACGAAGGCAAATCGACACCCCGGCGAGCGCTGGAGCCTCACTCCCGCCGGGCTCGCCCTCCTTGCTGCCCAAACAACCCCGTTGTTCTGACATGAGCCGAAACAACACCACCTTGGACGACGTCGCTTGCGTAATCGGCTTCACCCCAACGCTGCGCCTAGCCGCTTGGTACGGCGATAGGGGGAATCTGTATGTGCCTGAGCAGGCCAGCGCAGACCAAGTCATTGCACGCTTGATCGGGCTGCCCGCCGCCAGCCGCTTGTCCGAAGCATTTCCCCAGGAATACCTCGCGGTCCCCGGTCTCTCCGCCTACGCCGCGGAAGCACGCAGGGCGCGCATCGCACTGATGCTGCAGAGAGGCTTGAGCATCCCGGAAACAGCTCGAATTGAAAGGTGCAGCGACCGCCGGGTGCTTCAAATCTGCAGCGAGCTTGTCCGAGACCGCCTCATAGATCCTCCATCCCCCTCGCGCCGTGCGCGCACCACCAGCAACCCTTTTTAAAAGGACCACACCAATGTCAGCCGAAACCCAACTGCAGGCCGCCGCCCTGCTCTACTTCACCCCGCAGCAAGAGGCCGCCAACGGCGGCGCGCTGGCGCTGCCCGAAAGCAGCCCCGCCGAGCTACAAACTCAGCGCAAGGAAGTCGTGAAACGCATCAAATTGCGCACAAAGGAACTGACGGATGCGCAGGCCATCGCCCTATCCGCAGGTCAGCGCGTGCAGGAAACGCTGGCCAAGATTCGCAGCAGTGAGGCTGAGATCGAAGAGGGGAAAGCAGCGGTAGCCTCAGGCACAAAGACCCTGCGCGACCTAGCGCTGACAAAAGCCGAGCTTGAACTCGCCCGCGAGGTCTTGCCCCAGATGCGAGCCCACGCCAGCGCAGCAGATAGCGCAGCCCGGGATGCTGGGCTCCTGCTCGGGAGTGCTCAACGAGAGTTGGAGCAGATCGACCAGCAGCAGACCCTGCACGAAATCGCCGACGCGCTGGATGCCAGCCCCGCCGCTGATGCGATCCGCCGATTGTTGAGCAAGGCTGGCGCACCGGAGGGTGTATTCGTCAGCCTGCGCCAGCAGGCCTGACGCCAACCTGCCAAGACCTCGGCCGGCCTGTTGGCCGGCTTTTTTGCTTGACCTCGGGAGGCAGTGACCCACAGCGCCAATCACTTCCCAACC
>NZ_BADL01000281.1 GCF_000333615.1 Ideonella sp. B508-1
CGGCCGCAAGGTCATGATGCAGCCGTTCTGGGCACCGGTGGTGCGCAGCACGCGGGTCAGACGGCGGGTGTCGATGTCGGCGATGGCCACCGTGCCCTCGGCGGCCAGGTAGTCCGGCAGCGAGCGCGTGGCGCGGAAATTGGACAGTCGGACCGGAAGGTCCTTGATGATCAGACCAGCGGCATGGACTTTGGGCGCCTCGATATCCTCGTCGTTGACGCCGTAGTTGCCGATGTGCGGATACGTGAGGGTCACGATCTGCCGGCAGTAGCTCGGGTCGGTGAGAATTTCCTGGTAGCCGGTGAGGGCGGTGTTGAACACCACCTCACCCACTGTGTGACCGGCTGCGCCGATCGAGGTGCCGGAAAAGACCGTGCCGTCTGCGAGTGCAAGGATTGCGGGGGGCAAGACGGGCAGCAAGGGAACACTCCGGTTTTCGCGCACCCAGCCCGTGACCTGAACCGCACTGCGAGCCATCCAGGGGGCTGGAAGACACGGGTGCCGGGCTCGGCGAGGACAGATCGGAAACGGAGTTTCGCTGGGTGGCTTTGTTTTAGGGTAAACCTGTCTATTGTAGCCTATCCCCCTCATCCAAGGGAGATGCCAGCAACGGGGCCCTGGGTATCGGCCCGTGCCCACAGGCGATGCTGCGTCACGACACGACCCCTCTCTGGCCGCCGAGGAACTAAACTCCCCTCTCGGAGTCCATCCGACACAGTCGGCAACGACTGCTGCTTCCCATCCAACCATCGGAGGTTTCATGAACGAAGGCCTGCAAACCTATACCGGCTATGCCGGAGCGGGCTCGCTGGCGTCGCAGCGCCAGCGCGTGTTGCGCAACACTTATTGGCTGCTGGCGGCGTCGCTGGTCCCCACGGTCCTGGGCGCCTGGATCGGCGTGGCGACCGGCATCTTCACCGCCATGTCACCAGTGATGAGCTTGGTGGTGTTCATGGTGGGCGCCTTCGGCCTGATGTTCGCCATCGAGAAGACCAAGAACAGCGCTGCGGGTGTCGGCTTCCTGCTGGCCTTCACCTTCTTCATGGGCCTGATGCTGTCCCGGCTGCTGGCCTTCGTGCTCGGCTTCTCGAACGGCGCCACGTTGATCATGACCGCCTTCGGCGGCACCGCCCTGGTCTTCCTGGGCATGGCCACGCTGGCCAGCACCATCAAGCGCGACCTGTCCGGCATGGGCAAGTTCCTGATGGTCGGTGCGCTGATCATCCTGGCCGCGGGCATCATCAACGTGTTCCTGCAGTCCAGCGCGCTGATGCTGACCCTGTCGGTGCTGTGCATCGCCGTGTTCTCGGCCTTCATGGTCTTCGACATCAAGCGCGTCATCGACGGCGGCGAGACCAACTACATCACTGCCACCCTGGCCATCTATCTGGATCTGTACAACATCTTCCAGAACCTGCTGATGCTGCTGGGCGTTTTCGGTGGCGACCGGGAATGAGGCTTTCGGGCCGATAGAAGAAAGGGGCTCCTCGGAGCCCCTTTTTCATGTGCGTTCCGCCGGCAGGGTCACGCCGCGGGTCGCTCGAACACCGCCATGCTCTCCACATGGGCGGTGTGCGGGAACATGTTCACCGCGCCGGCCGCCACGCAGCGGTAGCCCGCCACATGCACCAGCAGGCCGGCGTCACGCGCCAAGGTGGCGGGGTTGCAGCTGACGTAGACGATGCGCCGTGGCGGCGTCCAGTCCGGCCGAGGCGCCGACTGCAGATCCGCCAGGGCCTTCACCAGGGCGAACGCCCCCTCCCGCGGCGGATCCACCAGCCACTTGTCGGCCTGGCCGAAGGCCACCAGGTCGTCGGGTGTGATCTCGAAGAGGTTGCGGGCTTCGAAGGCGGTCTTGTCGCTCAGGCCATTGCGCAGGGCGTTCTGGCGCGAGCGCTGGACCAGGGCCTCGCTGCCCTCCACCCCCAGCACCTGGCGCGCCCGGGTGGCGATGGGCAGGGTGAAGTTGCCCAGCCCGCAGAACCAGTCGATCACCCGCTCGTCCGGCCGCGCGTCCAGCAGACGCAGCGCGCGCCCCACCAGCACGGTGTTGATGTGGTGGTTCACCTGCGTGAAATCGGTCGGCTTGAAGGGCATGCGCAGACCGAACTCGGGCAGGCTGTAGCCCAGCTCGGGGCCGTCGCTGTCCAGCAGGTGCACGGTGTCCGGCCCCTTGGGCTGCAGCCACCACTGCACGCCCTGCTCGGCCGCGAAGGCCCGCAAAAGAGCTTGATCACCCTCGGACAGGGGTTCGAGGTGACGCAGCACCAGCGCCGTCACGCCGTCGCCGATGGCCAGCTCGATCTGGGGCAGCGTGTCGCGCGCCTGCATGCGGCCGATCAGCCCCCGCAGCGGCACCAGCATGGCACTGACATGGGGCGGCAGCACGGGGCAGACACTCATGTCGGCCACGTAGCGCGACTTGCGCTCGTGGAAGCCCACCAGCACCGTCTCCTTGCGGGCCACATAGCGCACCGACAGACGGGCCCGGAAGCGGTAGCCCCAGGTGGGCCCCTCGATGGGACGCAACACACGCTCGGGCTTCACCTTGCCCAGATGGGCCAGGTTGTCTTCCAGCACACGCTGCTTGATCGCCACCTGGGACGAAGCTTCCAGGTGCTGCATCTTGCAGCCCCCGCAGGCGCCGGCATGCAGGCCGAAATGGGGGCAGCCCGGGCGCACCCGCTGGGCACTCTCATGGCGCAGTGCCACGTAGCTGGCCTGCTCCCACTGGTTCTTGCGCTTGCCGACCTGGACCTGGACTTCCTCACCGGGCAGCGCGCCCTCGACGAAGACGACCTTGCCCTCGCTGTTGTGGGCAACCCCCTGGGCCTCCATGTCCAGCGACTCGATCTTCAGCCATTCATCCTTCTGTGTCATGCCCTGCATTATCCCGGTGCCGGCCTCATCGGCCCTCCAACAAAAACGGCCGCCCTGGGGCGGCCGTCGAACGCGCAGCGCGCAGGCTCAGCGCGGCGGCAGCAGCTTGGCCGGATCCAGCGGCTTGCCCTGCTTGCGGATCTCGAAGTGCAGCTGCACCTTGTCCGAATCGCTGGCGCCCATCTCGGCGATCTTCTGCCCCTTGCGCACCGTCTGATCTTCCTTGACCAGCAGCGTCTGGTTGTGCGCGTAGGCGCTGAGGTAGTTGGCGTTGTGCTTCACGATGATCAGGTTGCCGTAGCCCCTGAGCGTGTTGCCGGCGTAGACCACCCGGCCATCGGCGGCGGCATAGACAGGATCGCCCGCCTTGCCGCCGATCGACAGCCCCTTGCTGCGGCTCTCGTCGAAGCCGCCGATCACGGGGCCACCTGCCGGCCAGCCCCAGGAGATGTCGTCGTCAGCGTCCTTGGCCGGGGCCGGTGCAGGCGCCGCAGAGGCCGAGGCAGCGGCGCTGCCAGCCGACACCGCGGTGGACGCCGCAGAAGCAGGCTTGCCGCTGTCCAGCGGCTTGGTCTCCACCTTGCCCGACGCCAGCGGCTTGGCCGAAGCCACGCCCGGCTCGGTCCCCGGCGGAATCACGCGCAGCACCTGACCCACCTCGATCACATTCGGGTTGTCGAGGTTGTTCCACTTGACCAGATCGCGCCAGGCCTGGCCGGTTTCAAGCGCGATGCGCATCAGGGTGTCGCCGGGCTTCACGATATAGGTGCCCGGCTTGGCCTCCACAGGTGCCACGGGCTTGGGGGCCTCGGCGGGCGCGTGCGTGCCCGTGCGGCTCGCGGAGCGATCCTCGACGGGGGCCTGGTACTTGGGGGAGGCGCAACCGGCCAGCACGGCCAGCAGCAGCAGGCCGGCCGGAGCCATCCTGCGGTACCCACGGAACAAAGTCATGGTGTGTGCTTTTCCCTGAGGTCAACAGACCCCGGATTTTAAGGGGACGAACTGCACCATCTCCCCCACGGTGCGATGGAAGCCTTGTTCGGTGCGGTCGATGACCACGAGAACCTGGGCGCGGCCATCCGGGGAACGCGCCGGTGCCACCAGTCGCCCCCCCACAGCCAACTGTGCCAGCCAGGCGGCAGGCACATCGTCGCCCCCCGCGGCAGAGACGATGCTGTCATAGGGCGCCCGAGGAGGATGACCCAGCATGCCATCCCCGTAGAGCAGCTGGATGTGCGGAGCCGACGGCGACTGCCTGGCCAACTGGCGGCGAGCCAAGTCATGCAGGGGCTGAAGCCGCTCGATGGAAGTCACCTGTCGGGCCACCTGGGCCAGCAAGGCCGCCTGGTAACCGCAGCCCGTCCCGATCTCCAGCACCTTGCCCAGGTGGCCGTGCCGCCGGGCGTTGGGCCCCAGGAACAGCCATTCCATCATCCGGGCCACCACCGAGGGCTTGGAAATGGTCTGCCCCAGCCCGATCGGCAAGCTGGTGTCCTCGTACGCCTGGGCGGCCAGGGCGGAGTCGACAAAGTGGTGCCGCGGCACCGCCAACATGGCCTGCAGCACCGGCTCACAGTGAACACCGTCCTGGCGCAGGCGCTCCACCATACGCCGCTGCATGGCCGGCGTGTCCAGACCCAGCCCCGAAGCCGGCGTCAGCCGACGTGCATCGCGGGCGGCCTCGGCCAACAGGCGCTGCGGACGCAGGGGCTCGGGCGGTCCCTTCACAGTCGTCGTGCGGGCAGGCGTGGGTTTCAAGGCGGCAGGGAACCGTCCCTTGGGGCGCGGGTCCGCGCTCACGGCCCCTCCACCCCGGACCAGCGCCGCCGCCAGCTGTCCAGCATCGCGTGGTCGGTGAGGTCCACCTGCAGCGGCGTGATGGACACCCGCCCTTGCGCCACAGCATGGAAATCGGTGCCTTCTCCCGCTTCGCGCGCATCACCGGCCGGCCCGATCCAGTAGATCGGCTCACCGCGGGGGTTGGTCTGGGCGATGACCGGCGAGCTGGCATGCCGACGCCCCAGTCGGGTGGTCGACCAAGGCAGCTCGTCCGCGTCGGGACGGTTCGGGATGTTCACGTTCAGCAGCCAGGGCCGGACCTCGCCACCCGGCACCAGCAGAGGCAGCACGGACTCCACCACCCGGCGGGCCGTGCGGGCGGCCGCGTCCAGATGGGTCCACCCCTTTTCCGCCTGGCTGAAGGCGATGGCCGGAACCCCGAACAGATAGCCTTCCATGGCCGCCGCCACCGTGCCGGAATAGAGCGTGTCGTCGCCCATGTTGGCTCCCTGGTTGATCCCGGAGAGCACGAGGTCCGGCCGCATGGGCAGCAGCCCGGTCAGCGCGATGTGGACACTGTCGGAAGGGGTGCCATTAACATAGCGGAACCCCTTTTGAGCCGGCGACTGGGCCTCGTACACCGACAGCGGGCGATGCAGGCTCAGGGCATTCGAGGTGCCACTGGCATTCTGCTCGGGGGCGATCACGTCGATGTCGCCCAAGCCCTCGCAGGCCTTGACCAGTGCGGCCAGGCCCGGCGCGAGATAGCCATCGTCATTGGCAATCAGGATTCTCATGCGGGCGGATTGTAGGCAGGCCACCTTGGGTGGCCGGCATGAAATCTGCTCATCCCACGAACAAGGGCCCCGGCAGCCCAAGAGTGAACTGCTAGCATGGGGAGGTGTGAGGCATGCCCTCTGATTCTGAGGTTGTAAAGGTCATTCCATGTCAGTGAAGGTGTTGATCCTCGAAGACAACCCGGTCGCACGGGAATTCCTCTCCCGCGTGCTCAAAGAGAGCTTCAGCGACCCCATCACCATCACCGAAGCGGGTGACCTGGAAACCGCCCGCGCGCAGATCGCCCTGACCGGCCCGGGCGGCCTGCATGGCACCGATCCGTTCAAGCTGATGCTGCTGGACCTGGAGCTGCCCGACGGCAACGGCCTGGAGCTGCTGGACGAACTGCGCCAGTACCCCGCCACCAAGGTGGTCACCACCCTGTACTCGGACGACGAGCACCTGTTCCCTGCCCTGCAGTGCGGTGCCGACGGCTATCTGCTCAAGGAAGATCGGTTCGAAGTCCTGGTGGATGAACTGCGCAAGATCGTGCTGGGCCAGCCCCCGCTGTCACCGGCCATCGCCCGGCGCTTGCTGACCCACTTCCGCCTGGGCACCGGCCCTGCGCCGACAGAGCCGCCGCCCGCGGCGACCGTCGCCTTCAACGCCAACGTTCCCAGCAGCGGCAGCGCCGGCAAGGCTCCGGTGCCGATCGAGCGCCAGGTCGAGATGCCCCATCTCACGCCCCGCGAGATCGAGGTGCTCACGTACCTCAGCAAGGGCTTCACGATCAAGGAAATCGCGAACCTGATGGGCATCAAGTGGTTCACCGTGAACGACCACATCAAGTCCATCTACCGCAAGCTCAACGTCTCCAGCCGGGCCGAGGCAGCCGTGCTGGCCAGCAAGCAGGGCCTGGTCTGACCGGAAGCGGGCATCTCCATGTCCCGCAGCGGGTCTGACTCCATCGACGCCCCCACCTGGACCGCCAGCGAAACCTCTGAGGCCGATCCACTGGGAAGCATCGGCGACCTGAGCATGCGCCGCATCGGCTGGCGCAGGCAGGCCCTGCTGGCCGCCGCCATCATCGGCTGCCTCACCATCTTCCTGCTGGCCAGGGTGATGGCCAACAACCCCGATGTGGCCGCACAGTGGCGTGCCTCGGCGGATGGGTATCTCGAGCTGGCCGACACCAGCATGCCGGAGCTCAAGGGATCGCTGGGCAAGGAGCTGGAATCCATCGCCACCCCCGATGGCCAGGTCATGCCTTTCGGCGTGCTGGCCATCGCCCACTCGGCCCGCTGGATCAGCCACGAACCCAGCCGGCAGGAGATGCAGGTCGTGCGCTTGGCCACGGCCCACGCGTTGGAAGCCGGACAGATCACGTTGCGCTTTCGCGATGCATCCCAGGTCACGATCGAGCCCAAGCCACGGGGTTATGCCGGCCTGGGCGCCATGTTCTGGCTGATGAGCGCCTTCGGGATGGTGCTGTTCCTGGTGGGCTGGATCGTCCCGCTGGTTCAACCCAACCTGCGCAACCTGCTGTACGCCATCATGGCCCACGCCCAGGCGGCGCAGCTCCTGATCTCTGCGGTGGCCGCCGTGCCGGCCATGGCCCTGCCCTCGGCGATGGTGGCCCACGAGAGCCTGGTGCGGGTGCTGCTGGACGCCGTGACCGGCGCTGCCGTGGTCCAGGCCGCGGCCATGCATCCGGTGCGCATGCCAGGCCGCCGTTGGGTGGCCGCGGTCGCCTGGGGCGCCACCGCGCTCTTCGCGCTGATCGCCTTCCGTGGACAGCTGGACAACAAGTGGTGGTGGAGCCAGAGCCTGCTGATCGGCGACGGACTGGCCTGCATCGCGCTGCTGACCTGGGTCCACCGGCGCTCGCCCCATCCCTTCGCCATCGTGGTGCGGCGCTTTGCGGTGGTCACGCTGGCCACCCTGGTGCTGCTGACCGTGGCCGTGTCCCTGATGCCGATGCTTCCGCCGGAAGTGCAGCCCGTGGCCACGGTCGGCCCGGTGATCTGGAGCGTGTTCTTCGCCTCGATCATCCTGCTGGTGCCCTTCATCTCGCGCTCGCAGAACGTGATGCGCGAGTTCGCGATGCTGGCGGGCATCAGCACCGTGGCCACCTCGGTCGATCTGCTGTTCGTGGCGGTCTTCTCCTTCAGCCAGTTCACATCACTCACCCTGTCCCTGTTCCTGGCGCTGGGCGCCTACGCGGCATTGCGGCAATGGCTGGTGGGGCAGATGATGGGCGCCCGGGCCCTCACCACCGAGCGCATGTTCCAGCACCTCTACCGCATCGCCCGGGAGGTGGAGGCACGGCCCGAGCGCGCCGCAGACCGCATGATCGAGCTGCTGCGCAATGTCTTCGAACCGCTGGAAACCGAGCGCACCGAAGCCCGCAGCAAGCAGAGCATGGTGGCCGGCAATGGCGCGGCGCTGGTGGTCCCCCTGCCCAACCTGGTGGACGGGCCCTCAGTGCGCGGCTCGGTCGTGCTGCGCTTCGCGGAACGGGGCAAGCGCCTGTTCGCGCAGGAAGATGCACGGCTGGCCGATCGCATTCTCGAGCAGCTGATGCGCGCCCTGGCCCATGACCGGGCGGTCGAGCGCGGGCGCAGCGAAGAACGCGTGCGCATCGCCCAGGACCTGCACGACGACATTGGTGCCCGGCTGCTGACGCTGATGTACAAGGCCCCCAGCACCGAGATGGAGGAGTACATCCGCCACACGCTGCAGGACCTCAAGACCCTCACCCGCGGGCTGGCGGCCAAGAACCATCCGCTGGCGCTGGCCTCCGCGGAATGGAAGACCGACATCACGCTGCGCCTGGAGGCCGTGCACTGCCAGCTCGAATGGGAGGCCGAGTACGACCAGGACATCACCCTGTCGATGATGCAGTGGTCGGCCATCACCCGCGTGCTGCGCGAGCTGGTGAGCAATGTGATCGCCCACGCCAAGGCCAGCCGCGTGCACATCGTCTGCCAGCTGCGGCAAGGCACCTTCACCATCCTGGTGGAGGACGACGGCGTGGGGGCCGATCCGGCCAAGTGGTCCGCCGGCCTGGGCCTGGGCGGCGTGCGCAAGCGGGCCAAGAGTCTGGGCGGCACCGTGGCCTGGCGCACGCGGCGCCCACACGGCACGATCTGCGAAGTCCAGATCCCGCAACTCACCACGCCTGAAGCCTGAGATGCCTCGGGGCTGAGCAAGAAACCAGAAAGCCCCGCCCGGTCGAACAAACCGCACAAACAAAAGGGCCCTGGATCACTCCAGGGCCCTTTTCATTTTGTCTTGGTGGGGTGGCTGATGGGACTCGAACCCACGACAACCAGAATCACAATCTGGCAAAAATGCCATATCACTGTGTTTGATAGCGTTTGAATTAACAAGCAAAATCAATGACTTATTGAATTTTCACGACCAACGAGGTGTTGTGAGTGTTTGGGGAAACTGATCTAAATAGCGCAAAATTGGCTACACAGTGGCTACACAGTGGCTACATGACGGCTACACGGCGCTCCTCGTGTAGCCAGAGATGCGCGATGGCACGACCCAAGAATGCACCTCCTGACCTGTCCGAGCGGGTCAACCTCGTCCCCGGCGTCATCGAGCGCCTGACCTGCCCAGAAGGCAAGCAGCAGGCATTTTTGAGGGACCGGGATGTGCCTAGGCTGCGAGTCCGCGTCACTGCTGCCGGCGCGAAGTCCTTTGTGTTCGAGGCCAAGCTAAATAAGCAGACGATCCGCCGCACCATTGGCGACGTGCGCGCCTGGACCATTGAAGCCGCCCGCGCCGAAGCCCGCCGCCTCGCCGTCATGCTGGACGGCGGCACCGACCCCCGCGAGTTAGAGCGACAGCAGGCAGCAGCCCGCGCCGCCGAGCAAGCCGCGGAAGTCGCACGCGCCGCCGCGGAGCAGAAAGCAGCCATGCCGGCCCGCGAAGTGTGGGAGGTCTACCTGCAAGAGCGCCGACCACATTGGGGTGAGCTTCACTACTTGAGTCACTTGGAAAAGGCCAGCCTCGGCGGCGTCCCCTCAAAACGCAGGGGGATGACCGACACTTTGACCAAGCCCGGCCCGCTGGCGGCACTGCTGGCACTGCCACTGCGCGAATTGAACTCTGAGCGCATCGAAGCATGGGCGGCAGACGAGGGCAAATTGAGGCCTTCATCTGCCCGCTTAGCTTGGCGGCAACTGACGGTCTTTCTGAACTGGTGCGCCGAGCAACAGCGCTTCGCCGACCTCTTGCCAGATCGGAACCCCGCCAAAACCAAGAGGGCCCGGGAATCGCTGGGCCGACCCGGCGTGAAGGATGACGTGCTCACCAAGGAGCAGCTTGCCGCGTGGTTCGCTGCTGTGCGGGGAATTCAAAACCCGGTCATCTCGGCCGCGCTGCAAGTCATGCTGTTGACCGGCGCACGGCCCGGGGAGGTGCTGGCGCTGGAATGGGCCGATGTGAACTGGCAATGGAAGGGACTGACGATCCGCGACAAGGTGGAGGGCGAGCGGACCATTCCACTGACGCCCTACGTTGCCGCGCTGTTGGAGCAGTTGCCCCGCCGCAATGCCTATGTCTTTTCGTCCACGCGAACACTGGCCATGGACGATCACAACCGCCAACGGCGGGCCCGCAAAGCTGCTGCGAGAGGAACCGCTGCACCAAGCGGTGATGTGCTGGAAACCAGCGCCAGCGGGCAGATAGCCCCGCCGAATACACCGCATACCCGGGCCTGCAAAGTGGCCGGCATTGACGGGCTGACCTTGCATGGTCTGCGACGCAGCTTTTCGAGCCTCACAGAATGGATGGAAATCCCGGCCGGCGTGGTGGCACAGATTCAGGGACACAAACCCAGCGCCACAGCCGAGAAGCATTACAAGCGCAGGCCACTGGACTTACTACGAGTTCACCACGAGCGTATCGAAGCCTGGATGCTGGAGCAGGCCGGCGTCGCATTCACTCCCGCCGCGGGGGCCGCGAAACTCCACGCGGTGAAGTAAGCCTCCGGGCCTCGGGATGAGGCCCTAAATACACCACGCTGCAGTCTTTATGGCTGCGGCTCGATTGCGTCTGGTGTTATTTCACATTGTGAAATGTGAATCTTATGAATCAAGTAGTTAGCACGCGGAGTGCTTGCGGCCCTTTGTGCTCGCGGTTGCGGTTCCATGTCACAAGCGCAAGCACTCGGAGTTGGCGATTAGCTATGTGATTGATTCCAGAGGATTTGTCCTCCCCGGCGGCGCCGCGAAATCGCGCAGCAGCGTGATTCGGTGCCCCCGCGGGCACAGTTCGAGTATCAACACAGCCGGATAC
>NZ_BADL01000280.1 GCF_000333615.1 Ideonella sp. B508-1
GCCGCGGGGCCGCACATGCTGCGGCCCTGTCGTGCGANCACGGACAAGAAGGCAGCCAATGGCTGCTTTTTTTTCGCCCGTCACCGCGTTGTGGCCAAGGCCTGTTTGGCATCATTGACCCGTGAACCTCCCGACCCCTGCCGTCGTTCCGCAGCGTGCCGTCGAGCGCCTGCCTCGCATCGCCCTGCTGCTGTTCTGCGCCGCCTATCTGCTGCCCGGCCTGTTCGGGCGGGATCCCTGGCGCAATGCCGATCTGACGGCCTACGGCTACATGTGGGGTCTGGCCCAGGGCCGCATGGACTGGTGGGCGCCCTCCCTGGGCGGCCTGCCCCCTGAGACCGCCCTGCTCCCCCACTGGCTGGGGGCCTGGTCGGTGCAGTGGCTGGGGCCCTGGATGGACCCCGCCCTGGCTGCGCGCCTGCCTTTCACACTGCTGCTGGCCCTGACCTTGGGGCTGATCTGGTACGCCACCTACCACCTGGCCCGCACCGATGCGGCCCAGCCGCTGCCCTTCGCCTTTGGCGGTGAGGCCGACCCGGTCGGCTATGCCCGCACGCTGGCCGACGGCGCCCTGCTGGCCACCCTGGCCACACTGGGACTGCTGCAACTGGGCCACGAGACCACGCCCGAGCTGATGCAGCTGAGTCTGGTGGCCCTGTTCACCTGGGCGCTGGCGGCCGGGCCCAGCGGCGCCTGGACGGCCCGCCTGGCCGTCGTCGTCGCCCTGCCGGCGCTGGCCCTGTCAGGCGCGCCCAGCATGTCGCTGTGCATCGGCCTGATCGCCGTGCTGATCAGCCCCCATTCTCGCTATCCCGCCATGCGGCGCATGGTGCCCTGGCTGGTGGCCGGCATCGTCCTCGGGCTGGCGGCGGCCACCGCCACGCACGCCTGGCATTGGCGCCTGGACGACCACCCCAGCGCCAGCACCTGGGCCGGCTTCGCCCGCCTGCTGCTGTGGTTCACCTGGCCCACCCTGCCGCTGTCGGTCTGGACCCTCTGGCGCTGGCGAGGTCACTGGACCCAGCGCCACATCAGCATCCCGCTGGGCAGCGTCCTGGTCGGGACAGCGGCCTCCGCGGCCATGGGCGGCTCGGACCGGGCCCTGCTGCTGGCGGTGCCGGGCCTGGCCATCCTGGCGGCATTCTCGCTGCCCACCCTGCAGCGGGGAGCCAGCGCGGCCATCGACTGGTTCTCGGTGTTCTTCTTCAGCCTGACCGCCCTGGTGGTCTGGATCATCTACAGCTCCATCCAGCTGAACCTGCCCCCCAAGCCACTGCAGCATCTGCAGCGCCTGGCCCCGGGCTTCGAGCCCTCGTTCTCGGCTGCGCATCTGGTGTTCGCCGCGGCAGGCACCCTGGCCTGGCTGTGGCTGGTGCGGTGGCGCACCAGCCGGCACCGGCACCCGCTGTGGAAGAGCCTGGTGCTGCCCGCCAGCGGTGTGGCCCTGACCTGGCTGCTCACCATGACCCTGCTGCTGCCCGTGGTGGACTACGCACGCAGCACCCGTCCGCTGGTGCAAAGCATCGCCCGCTTTGTCCCCGCAGGCGAATGCATCTGGGCCCCCGGGCTCAGCGCCACCCATCTGGCCGGGTTGGAGGTTTTCGGAGGCTACGGGGTCGACGCGGCACCGAAGCCGGCGCTGAACTGTCACTACCTGCTGGTCATGACCCGCAGTCCCAGCCTGTCCGCCACGCCCGCCGGCTGGACCGAGATGGCCCGGCTGCGGCGTCCGGTGGACGGCCACGAATACTTCACCCTGTACCGCGCGGCGCCTTGAACGGCGCCAGCCCCGGCCGGACCGGGCTCAGGGCGAGACCGGCTCGGCAGGCTCGACCGGTGTTGAGGCTTGCACGCGGGCCGCGGGCAGCACCAGCGTGAAGCAGGAGCCACGCCCCAGTTCGCTGGTGATGCGCAGCTCCCCGCCATGGCGCTGGGCCACATGCTTGACGATGGACAGCCCCAGGCCGGTGCCGCCAGTTTCACGCGAGCGACTGCCATCCACCCGGTAGAAGCGCTCGGCCAGGCGAGGCAAATGCTCAGGCGCGATGCCCGGCCCGCTGTCGTTCACGCGGATCTCCAGGCCACCATCCACCCGCGACACGGCGGACACGCGGATGACGCCGCCCTCCGGGGTGTAGCGGATGGCGTTGTTGACCAGGTTGCCGATGCCGCTCTGCAGTTCCACTTCGCTGCCGGCCAGACGCCAGTGTCCCCAGTCGAACTCCAGGGGATGCCGGCCGGCCGACAGGCCGCGGGCCTCGGCCTCGACGGCGGCGCCGACGCGGCTCAGCGGCCACCATTGGTCCACCGGAGGCCGCGGGCTGTCTTCCAGTCGCGCCAGCGCCAGCAGGTCACCGACCAGGGACTGCATGCGCTTGGTCTGCTGCGCCATCAGGCCCAGCACCCGCTGCCGCTCGACGTCGGTCAAGGGCAGTGAGGACATCGTTTCCACAAAGCCGGCCAGCACCGTCAAGGGGGTCCGGATCTCGTGCGAGACGTTGGCCACGAAATCACGGCGGGTCTTGTCCGCACGCTCACGGGCCGTCACGTCCTGGGTCAGCAACAGACGCTGGCCGTCGCCATAAGGCCGCACGACGATGGAGATCAGGCCCGTGCCCCCCGGCGCGGGGATCTGCACGGACTGCTCGTGGTTGCGGGCGTGCAGGTGGGCCACGAAGGCCGGCGCACGCACGAGGTTGGTGATGCGCTGACGCAGGTCCCGGTGGGCATCCAGTCCCAGATGATCGGCCGCCATCTGGTTGCACCACTCGATCTGCTCGCCGGCGTCGAGCATCAACACCCCGTTGGGCGAGGCCTCGATGCCGCTGAGAAACTGACGCAGCTGCTCCTGCTCGCGGCGGGTCTCCTTCTCGCGCTTGCGGATGACGCGCTCCGCGCGGGCGGCGAGTTCGCCCCAGAAACCGCCCATGACCGGCGCGTCCGCATCCTGGTGGCCGCTCAGCCAACGCAGCAGACGCAAGCCGCGCCAGCTGTCGATCAGGGTCGCCAGGGCGACTGCGACGCCGGCCCCGGCCGCGGCCCCCCAGGGGGCCCAACTCGAATCCGCCAGCAGCCAGGCACCCGCTGCTGCGGCCCCCATCACCGCCAGAACGGCCAAGAGCACTCTCGGTGCCAACCAGAACATGCCGTCTCTGCCTCTTGCCTCTGCTGCCCGTGCGCGGCCGCCCTCAGTGCGAGGACACCGCCACCTGCTGGGTCAGGCGATAGCCGGCACCCCGGACGGTCTCGATCATCTGGGCGCAGCGCGCCGGGGTCAGCGCCTCGCGCAGACGCTTGACGTGGACATCCACCGTGCGCTCCTCGATGAACACATGGTCGCCCCAGACGCGATCGAGCAGCTGGGCACGGCTGTGCACGCGCTCGGGGTGGGTCATCAGGAAGTGAAGCAGGCGGAACTCGGTCGGCCCCAGCTTCAGATCCACGCCGTTGCGACTGACCCGCCGGGTCGACGGATCCAGGCGCAGGCCGCCCACCTCCACCGCGGAGTCCAGGGCCTCGGGCACCCGACGGCGCAGCACCGCCCGGATGCGGGCCAGCAGCTCCTGGGTCGAGAAGGGCTTGGTCAGGTAGTCGTCGGCACCGGCATCCAGCCCCGCCACCTTGTCGCTCTCGTCCGCGCGGGCGGTGAGCATGATGATGGGCAGTTCCTTGGTGCGGGCCTCACCGCGCCAGCGGCGGGCCAGGGCCACACCGGACTGGCCCGGCAGCATCCAGTCCAGCAGCACCAGATCCGGCAGCACCGCGTCCACGGCCATCTGGGCCTGGTCGGCGTTCTCGGCCAGCGTCACTTCGAAGCCTGCGTGGCGCAGGTTGATGGCGATGAGTTCCGCGATCGCCGATTCGTCTTCAACCACCAGCACAGCGGGCATGTCGTTCCTTCCGGTCTCAGCTGCGGGTCAGGGCGACGGTCTCGACCGTTTCGACCGGGTTGTGGCGCACGTCGGTGCCCTTGACGATGTAGATGATCTGCTCGGCCAGGTTCTTGGCATGATCGCCCACGCGCTCGATGGCCTTGGCCACGAACACCAGGTCGATGCTGGCCGAGATGGTGCGCGGATCTTCCATCATGTAGGTGATGAGCTTGCGCATCATCCCCTCGAACTCCTGGTCGATCTGGTTGTCGTTCTTGATGACTTCCAGGGCCTGCACCGTGTCCAGGCGGGCGAAGGCGTCCAGGGCCTTGCGCAGCGAGGCCGTGGCCAGCGTGGCTTCGAAGGACACGTCCGACACCGGCAGGCGCAGGCGGCTGAAGACGCCGGTGTTGATCAGGCGCTGCACCGTGCGGGCGATGCGGGCGGCCTCGTCGCCCACGCGCTCGAGGTTGCCGATGGTCTTGGAGATGGCGATCAGCAGGCGCAGATCACGCGCGGTGGGCTGGCGGCGGGCGATGATGGCCGACAGGTCGGCATCGATCTCCACCTCCTGCTGGTTCACGCGCTCTTCCATCGACAGCACCTGGCTGGCGGTTTCGGCGCTGTAGTTGGTCAGGGCATAGATGGCCTGGGCCACCTGGGCTTCCACCAGGCCGCCCATTTCGAGCACGCGGGTGGAGACCGCGCTGAGCTCGGCGTCGAACTGGGTCGAGAGATGCTTGTCCGTCATGGTCGTGATCCTCTTGGGATTCCGCAGCGGGCCGGTCAGCCGAAGCGGCCGGTGATGTAGTCTTCCGTGTCCTTCTTCTTGGGCTTCATGAAGAGTTCACGGGTGGGGCCGAATTCGACCAGATCGCCCAGGTACATGTAGGCGGTGTAGTCGGACACGCGGGCGGCCTGCTGCATGTTGTGGGTGACGATCACCACGGTGTAGTCGCTCTTGAGCTCGGTGATGAGCTCCTCGACCTTGCCGGTGGAGATCGGGTCCAGCGCCGAGCAGGGTTCGTCCAGCAGCAGCACCTCGGGCTTGATGGCGATGCCGCGGGCAATGCACAGTCGCTGCTGCTGACCGCCGGACAGGCCCGAGCCGCTCTGGCCCAGCTTGTCCTTGACCTCGTTCCACAGCGCGGCCTTCTTCAGGGCCCATTCGACCCGCTCGTCCATTTCGACGCGCGAGAGGTTTTCGAAGAGTTTGACACCGAAGGCGATGTTGTCGTAGATCGACATCGGGAACGGTGTGGGCTTCTGGAAGACCATGCCGACCTTGGCGCGGATCAGCGAGACATCCAGCTTGCTGTCCAGCACGTTCTCGCCGTCCACCAGGATCTCGCCCTCGGCGCGCTGCTCGGGGTAGAGCTCGAACATGCGGTTGAAGGTGCGCAGCAGGGTGGACTTGCCGCAGCCCGACGGGCCGATGAAGGCAGTGGCCTTCTTCTCGGGAATGTCGAGATTGATGTGCTTGAGCGCGTGGAAGCTGCCGTAGTAGAAGTTCAGGTCCCGCACCGAGATCTTGGCCTTCTCGGTCACGCTGGTATCGACTTTTGCGTCCATGACGTCTGCCTGTGTGGGATTACTGTTGTTTGCGGAAGAAGACCCGCGCGATGATGTTGAGCGCCAGAACGCCCATCGTGATCAGGAAGACGCCGGCCCAGGCCAGCTTCTGCCAGTTCTCGTAGGGGCTCATGGCGAACTTGAAGATGGTCACCGGCAGGCTGGCCATCGGCTGGCCCAGGTTGGAGGTCCAGAACTGGTTGGACAGCGCGGTGAAGAGCAGCGGTGCGGTCTCGCCCGAGATGCGGGCCAGGGCCAGCAGCACGCCGGTCACGACACCGGAACGCGCCGAGCGCAACGTGACCGACAGGATCACCTTCCACTTGGGCGTGCCCAGGGCGTAGGCCGACTCACGCAGCGCATGCGGCACCAGGCTCAGCATGTTTTCCGTCGTGCGGATGACCACCGGGATGACGATCAGCGCCAGGGCGATCACGCCGGCCCAGCCGGAGAAGGTCTTCATCGGCGCCACGGCCACCGCGTAGACGAACAGGCCGATCACGATGGACGGGGCCGACAGCAGGATGTCGTTGATGAACTGGGTGATGCGACCCAGCCAGGCGTTCTTGCCGTATTCGGCCAGGTAGATGCCGGCCATCATGCCGATGGGTGTGCCGATCAGGGTGGCCAGTGTCACCATCATCAGCGAGCCGTAGATGGCGTTGGCCAAGCCCCCCACCTCGGCCTGAGGCGGCGGGGTCATCTCGGTGAAGACCGTCAGGGTCAGACCGCCCACGCCCAGGCGGAAGGTCTCCCAGAGGATCCACAGCAGCCAGAACACGCCGAAGGCCATGGCCCCCAGCGAGAGCGTCAGCGCCACGGCGTTGACGCGCTTGCGGCGGTTGTGCAGGCGCATGCGGCCTGCGTCGAGTGCAGCCAGACTCACGAGCGGCTCCCTTCATTCTTCTTGAGGCGCATCAGCAGCAGCTTGGACAGGGCCAGCACCACGAAGGTGATGAAGAACAGCACCAGGCCGAGGTAGATCAGCGAAGCCTGGTGCAGGCCTTCGCCAGCCTCGGCGAATTCGTTGGCCAACGCGGAGGTGATGCTGTTGCCCGGCTCGAACAGCGAGATCGAGGACAGCTGGTTCATGTTGCCGATCACGAAGGTGACGGCCATGGTCTCGCCCAGCGCCCGGCCCAGGCCCAGCATGATGCCGCCGATGACGCCGGTCTTGGTGTAGGGCAGCACCACCTTGGACACCACTTCCCAGGTGGTCGACCCCAGGCCATAGGCCGATTCCTTGAGCATGGGCGGCGTCACCTCGAACACGTCCCGCATCACCGAGGCGATGAAGGGGATGATCATGATCGCCAGGATGATGCCGGCCGACAGCATGCCCAGGCCCACGGGCGGGCCGGAAAACAGCGTGCCCAGAACCGGCACACTGCCGAAGACATTCTGCAGCGGTTGCTGCACCCAGGTGGCCAGCAGCGGGCCGAAGACCAGCAGACCCCACATGCCGTAGACGATGGACGGCACGGCGGCGAGCAACTCGACGGCGACACCCAGCGGGCGCTTGAGCCACTGGGGGGAGAGTTCGGTCAGGAACAGGGCGATGCCGAAGCTCACCGGCACCGCGATCAGCAGCGCGATGAACGAGGTCATCAGCGTGCCGTAGATCATCACCAGGCCACCGTACTGGTCCCCGACCGGGTCCCATTCGGAGCGCCAGAGGAAGGACAGGCCATATTCGCGGATGGCGGGCATGGCGCCGGCCACCAGTGACAACAAGATGCCCAGCAGCAGGGCCAGGGTCAGCCAGGCCGCGCCCAGCGCCGCCATCGCAAACAGGCGATCCGCCCAAGGCACGCGGACACGCCGCGGCGCCGGCTTACCGGCAGGAGAAGTCTTTGCCATCACACCGTCATTGGAGAGGGGGTTGGCAGGCATCGTAGCAGTCACGTTCAAAGCTCCGTGGTTGCGCGCAAGCGCCGGACTGCCCGGAGGACAGCCGGCACTTGCTGGCAGGGGCGGCCCTGATTACTTGACGGTCACCGTCTTGCCGGCGCCGTCCTTGATGTTGGCCCATTCCTTGTGGATCAGGCCCTTCACGGAGTCAGGCATCGGCACGTAGTCCAGATCGGCGGCCATCTTGTCGCCATTGGCGTAGGACCAGTCGAAGAACTTCAGTGCGGCGGCGGCCTGCTCGGGCTTGCCCTGCACCTTGTGCATCAGGATGAAGGTGGCGCCAGAGATGGGCCACGATTCCTTGCCCGGCTGCTCGGTCAGCACCTGGTAGAAGGACTTGTCCCAGGCAGCGCCGGCGGCGGCGGCCTTGAAGGTCATGTCGTCGGGCTGAACGTACTGGCCATCCTTGTTCTTCAGGGCGGCGTGGGTCATCTTGTTCTGCTTGGCGTAGGCGTACTCGACGTAGCCGATCGAGTTCTGCAGACGCAGCACGTAGGAGGACACGCCTTCGTTGCCCTTGCCACCCACGCCAGCCGGCCAGTTCACGGCGGTGCCGTCACCGACCTTTTCCTTCCACTCCGGGCTGACCTTGGACAGGTAGTTGGTGAACAGGAAGCTGGTGCCCGAGCCATCGGCACGGTGGACCACGGCGATCTGGGCATCCGGCAGCTTCACGCCGGCGTTCAAGCTGGCGATGGCGGGGTCGTTCCACTTGGTGACCTTGCCCAGGTAGATTTCAGCCAGCACCGAACCGGTCAGCTTCAGTTGACCCGGCTTCAGGCCGGCAATGTTCACCACGGGCACCACGCCGCCCATCACGGTGGGGAACTGCAGCAGGCCATCCTTGGCCAGCTCTTCGTCCTTCAGCGGCATGTCCGACGCGCCGAAGTCAACGGTCTTCGCCTTGATCTGCTTGATACCAGCACCCGAACCCACCGATTGGTAGTTGATGCGTGCACCGGTGGCCTTGTTGTAGGCATCGGCCCACTTGGCGTACACCGGAGCGGGGAAGGAAGCACCGGCGCCAGTCACATCCTGGGCCGAGGCGGCCGTGGCCAGCACCAGCGCAGCACCCGCCAGGGTGAAGCGAACGAAAGAAGAAACCATGAGACAAACCTTTCGTCAGTGAAACCGGAGGCATCTCCGGCCATGCGTGCACTGTAGAAAGGCTTTGTGACATGTTCGTGACGCGTGACAGTCGAGTCCGCGACGCCACAAAGCTGTCACAAAAGTGTCAAATAATGGGAAATCTTCTTCAAAAACAAAGGCTTGTCACTCGCCGCGGGCAGCGGCCGCCAGCGCCTCCGCCGCACGCCGTGCCTGTGACGCGTCCCGGGCCTCGACCATGACACGCAGCACCGGCTCGGTCCCGGAAGCCCGGATCAGCACCCGTCCCTGCCGGCCGAGTTCAGCGGTGACCTGCTGGGTGAGCTCGGCCAGGTGGGTGTTTTGCCGCCAGTCCGCACCCTCCTTGAGTCGGACATTGATCATCACCTGAGGGTAAAGCTTCACCGTGTCCAGCAAGGCCTGCAGGCTCTGCCCACTGTGTTGCACGGCCTGCAGCACCTGCAGGGCGCTGACGATACCGTCACCCGTGCTGTGCCGGTCCAGCGCCAGCAGATGGCCGGAACTCTCTCCACCCAGCAACCAGTGGCGGGCGGCCAGTTCCTCAAGCACGTAGCGGTCCCCCACCTTGGCGCGGACCAACTCAATGCCCTGCTCGGCCAGTGCGACCTCCACCGCCATGTTGGTCATCAGCGTGCCGACCACACCCGGCACAGCCTCGCCCTGGCGCTTGCGGTCCATGGCCATCACATAGAGCAGTTCGTCGCCGTTGTAGAGCCGGCCCGCGTGGTCCACCAGCTGCAGGCGGTCCGCATCGCCATCCAGGGCCACACCGTAATCGGCCCC
Source organism: Ideonella sp. B508-1 (assembly GCF_000333615.1). GTDB lineage: Bacteria > Pseudomonadota > Gammaproteobacteria > Burkholderiales > Burkholderiaceae_C > Ideonella. The sequence goes on from NZ_BADL01000280.1 coordinate 9,267, forward strand.
CTGCTCCTTGACCGCGGCCACCAGGGCCGCCGGGGATGTGGCACCGACGCCGGCGTTGATGTTCATGCCATTGGGGGCCACGCCGATCGAGGTCACTTCGCCGCCCAGCTCGTGGAACACCGCCGGTGCCACCTGGTAAGCCGCCCCATGGGCCGCATCAACCACGAACTTCAGCCCCTTGAGGCTGAGCTCCCCGCTGACCGTGCTCTTGCAGAACTCGACATAGCGCCCCTGCGCATCGTCCAGTCGCCGGGCACGGCCCAGGCGCGCTGAATCCACCCAGGCCGGTGGCTCGTCCAGCGCCCGCTCCACCGCCTCTTCCCAGGCGTCGGGGAGCTTTTCCCCCTTGGCGCTGAAGAACTTGATGCCGTTGTCCGGGAAGGCATTGTGCGAGGCACTGATCACCACCCCCAGGTCCAAGCGCAGCGCCCGGGTCAGGTAAGCCACGCCCGGCGTGGGCAGCGGCCCGGTCAGCAGCACGTTCACCCCGGCCGAGGCAAAGCCCGCCTCCAGGGCCGACTCCAGCATGTAGCCCGAGATCCGGGTGTCCTTGCCGATCAGCACGGTGGGGCGTCGTCCGCTGGCCGCACGCTGCAGCACCTGCCCCACCGCGTGGCCCAGACGGAGTGCGAAGTCCGGAGTGATCGGGAACTGGCCCACGGTGCCGCGGATGCCATCGGTGCCGAAATACTGTCGTGCCATGTCGAATGCTTGGTTGTCGTTGTTCGGATCGCTCAATGAGAGTGCGCTGCGTCGGGACTGTCCGCGAGGCCGGCGGCCTGCCACACCTTGAGCGCGTCGACCGTGGCCGCCACGTCATGCACCCGCACGACGCGCGCGCCCAGGGTCACGGCGGCCAGTGCCGCCGCCACACTGGCGGCCAGACGCTGGTCCACCGGCTTACCAGTCAGCTGCCCCAGGGTGCGCTTGCGCGACCAGCCCACCAGCAGCGGTCGCCCCAGCGCCAGCAGACGCCGCTGCTGGCGCAGCAGGGTCAGGTTGTGCTCGTCGCTCTTGCCAAACCCGTAACCCGGATCCAGCACCACCCGCTCGGCCACCACCCCCGCGTTCACCAGGGCGGCCAGCCGACCCGCCAGGTCGGCCTGCACCTCGGCGGTGACGTCGGCATAGTGGGGGGCCTGCTGCATGGTGGCCGGCTCGCCCTGGCGGTGCATCAAACAGACACCCGCCAGAGGCGACTGCTGCAGCACCGCCATGGCCCCCGGCCGGTCCAGCGAGCGCACGTCGTTGATGATGTCGGCTCCCGCGGCCAGCACCTCGGCCATCACCTCGGGCTGGCTGGTGTCTACGGAGACGGGCACGCCCAGCAGCACCGCATGGCGCACCACCGGCAGCACCCGGCCCAGTTCCTCCCGCCAGTCCGGCGCCACCGATCCCGGACGGGTCGACTCCCCGCCGATGTCGAGGATGTCCACACCTTCGCCGACCAAGACATCGCAGCGCCTGCAGGCGTCCTCGGGACGGAAGAACTGCCCGCCGTCGGAGAAGGAATCCGGGGTGGCGTTGACGATGCCCATCACATGGGGACGGCTCAGGTCGATGCTGAAACGGGCGGTCTGCCAGAACATGACGGTGCAGAAACAGGCAACGGGGCCCGCGGGCCCCGTTGGTGGTGGAGGGATTCAGCCTCAGGCCGCGGCAGGCGCGCCATCGGTGTTGACCGGCGGCGTCGGGCCGCTGCCCGTCTTGTTGCTGCTCGAGGTCCAGTCCTTGGGCGGGCGCGGCGGCTTGCCGGACATGATGTCCTCGATCTGCTCGGCGTCGATGGTCTCCCAGTCCAACAAGGCCTTGGCCATCGCGTGCATCTTGTCCTGGTTGTCCTCGATCAGCTTGCGGGCGGTGGCGTACTGCTCGTCGATGATGCGGCGAATCACGGAATCCACCTTGCGCATGGTCTCTTCGGACATGCTGGTGGTCTTGGTCACCGAACGGCCCAGGAAGACCTCGCCCTCGTTCTCGGCGTAGACCATGGGGCCCAGCTCGTCGGTCATGCCGTAGCGGGTCACCATGTCGCGGGCGATCTGGGTGGCCCGCTCGAAGTCGTTGCTGGCGCCGGTGGTCATCTGGTTCATGAAGACCTCCTCGGCGATCCGGCCACCGAACAGCACCGAGATGGTCGAGAGCATGCGCTCCTTGTCCATGCTGTAGCGGTCGCCTTCGGGCAGCTGCATCGTCACACCCAGGGCGCGGCCACGGGGAATGACGGTGACCTTGTGCACCGGGTCGGTCTTGGGCAGCAGGCGCGCCACCAAGGCGTGACCAGCCTCGTGGTAGGCGGTGTTGCGGCGCTCGTCCTCGGGCATGACCATGGACTTGCGCTCCGGGCCCATCATGATCTTGTCCTTGGCCTTCTCGAAGTCGACCATCTCGACCACACGGCCATTGCGGCGGGCGGCGAACAGGGCGGCTTCGTTGACCAGGTTGGCCAGATCGGCGCCAGAGAAGCCCGGCGTGCCACGGGCCAGGATGTCGGCCCGGATGTCCTGGCCGACCGGCACCTTGCGCATGTGCACGTTGAGGATCTGCTCGCGGCCCCGCACGTCCGGCAGGGTCACATAGACCTGACGGTCGAAGCGGCCCGGACGCAGCAGCGCAGGATCGAGGATGTCCGGCCGGTTGGTGGCCGCCATCACGATCACGCCCAGGTTGGTCTCGAAGCCGTCCATCTCGACCAGCATCTGGTTGAGGGTCTGCTCGCGCTCGTCGTTGCCGCCGCCCAGACCGGCACCACGGTGGCGGCCCACGGCGTCGATTTCGTCGACGAAGATGATGCAGGGAGCGCTCTTCTTGGCCTGCTCGAACATGTCGCGCACGCGGGCCGCGCCCACGCCGACGAACATTTCCACGAAGTCGGAGCCCGAGATGCTGAAGAACGGCACCTTGGCCTCACCAGCGATGGCCTTGGCCAGCAGTGTCTTGCCGGTGCCCGGAGGGCCCACCAGCAGCACGCCACGCGGGATGCGGCCACCCAGCTTCTGGAACTTCTGCGGGTCCTTCAGGAAGTCGACCAGTTCCTTGACCTCTTCCTTGGCCTCGTCGCAGCCGGCCACGTCGGCGAAGGTGGTGGAGTTGTTCGCCTCGTCCAGCATGCGGGCCTTGGACTTGCCGAAGCTGAAGGCCCCGCCCTTGCCACCGCCCTGCATCTGGCGCATGAAGTAGATCCAGACGCCGATCAGCAGCAGCATCGGGCCCCAGGAGACCAGCAGGCTGGTCAGCAGCGAGGGCTCTTCACGGGGGCGCACATCAAACTTGACGCCGTTGTTGATCAGGTCACCGGTCAGGCCGCGGTCCAGCAGCGTGCCGGTGGTGCGGATCTTGTTGCCGTCGGTGGTGACGGCGGTGATGTCGATGCTGCCCATCCCATCCTGGATGGTCACGCTCTTGATGTTCTTGTCACGGACTTCCTGCAGGAATTCCGAGTAGCCGACCTGCTGCCCCTGCACGGAGGCGCGGTCGAACTGCTTGAACACGGTGAAAAGCACCAGAGCGATCACCAACCAGACGGCGATCTTGGAAATCCATTGATTGTTCACCGCGGCTCCTTCAGAAAATCCATTGCACGCTGCCGCCCGTCATGTCGTCCGGCACGGTTCTCTCACCGTAGATGGGGCCGATTCTAGTCCGTTCAAGAGGCGCACCCTCTTGACCAAGGGGCATCCTCCGTGCTTATTCGACAGAGCAAATTCCCCAAATGCCCATTCAGCTGCGTTTCAGACCCAGGCCCACCAGAAAGGTTTCTGCCGATTTGTCCCGCGAAGACTTGGGCTTGTGCGCCTTGACCACACGGAAGGTCTGCTTGAACAGCTGAACCAGGGGATCGTAACCGCCCCCATGAAACACCTTCGCCACCAGGGCCCCTTCCGGGCGCAGATGCTCGCGGGCGAAATCGACCGCCAGTTCCACCAAATGCTCGATGCGTGCCGCGTCGGCACTGGCGATCCCGGACAGGTTGGGGGCCATGTCGGACACCACCAGATCGACCGGGCGCCCGGCCAGCGTGGCCTCCAACTGCTGCAGCACGGCGTCCTCGCGGAAATCCCCCTGGATGAAGGTCACACCCTCGATCGGCTCGAAATCCAGCAGATCCAGCGCGATGATGGTGCCGTCCAGTTCCCCCACGGCGGCGCCACCGACACCGGCCTGCTTGGGCGCGAAGCGGCGGCGCAGGTACTGACTCCAGGCCCCGGGCGCAGCGCCCAGATCGACCACCACCTGGCCCGGGCGCACCAGATGGAAGGTCTCATCCAGCTCCTTGAGCTTGTAGGCCGCCCGCGCCCGGAACCCCTCCTTCTGCGCCAGGCGCACATAGGGATCCGTGACATGGTCATGCAGCCAGGCCTTGTTGACCTTCTTGCTCTTGGTTTGTGTCTTCATGTTGAAGGGATAATACGAGGATGCCTGCGATTCAACTGACGCCCGCGGACCGCAAGGAAAAGCGCGGCGAAGCCCATCACCTCGACCCGGTCGTCATGATCGGTGCCGACGGACTCACCCCTGCCATCGTCAAGGAAACCGATGCCGCCCTGAAGGCCCACGGCCTGATCAAGGTGCGGGTCTTTTCCGACGATCGCACGGCCCGCGAAGCCATGCTGACCCAGTTGGCCGAGGAACTCAATGCCGCCCCTGTGCAGCACATCGGCAAACTGCTGGTGCTGTGGCGGCCCCTGCCGGTCAAGCAGGCCGCCGAGCGCGAGGACCGCAAGCCCGGGCCCCGCACCGTCAAGCTGGTGAGCTTCCCGAAGAACGGCACCGGCCGGCCGACCATCAAGAAGGTCCAGGTGTTCGGCAACGAACGCGTGACCGCCGGGGGCAGCATCAAGCGGGTGAAGAAGCGCACCGTCAGCAGCAAAAAGCGCGCACAAAGCCAGGACTGAGCTCTGGATTGAGAACCGTGAGGGGCCTGTCGGCCCCTTTTTCACGCCTGGATTCAGGGCCGGGAAGCCGCCGGTCCGGCCCGCCAGGCCAGGAGCAGCACCAGCAGGATCTTCACGCTGAACAGGCCGAAGCTCAGCCCGTGCAACTGGCCGAAGCTCATCGCGCCCTGCCCCTGCCGGGCCAGTTCCATCATCGGATGCAGCACGTAATAGCCCAGCACCGTGCAGGCCACCGTGCCCAGCGCCAGCCCCATGTCCAGGCTGAACTGGCTGCCCAGACCGCGCACCGCCCGGGCCAGGGCGCTGCGGCGGGCGGCCAGCAGCAGCACCATGCCCAGCAGCAGGCTCAGCGGCGCCTCACGGGCGAAGATGTGCCCCACCACCTGACCGGCGGCCGCCTTGTCCAGCACGGCAAAGGGCGCCGGTGTGGCCAGCCCGGCCACGCACAGCAGCACACCCGCCCACAGGGCAGGCAGCAGGGCCAGGATGCGGGCCACCGGCGTCACAGGTAGCGGACCCCGACGATCTCGTAATGGCGCACGCCGCCCGGGGCATGCACCTCGGCGACGTCGCCGGCTTCCTTGCCGATCAGGGCGCGGGCGATGGGCGAGCTGATCGAGATCAGGCCGAGCTTCAGGTCGGCCTCGTCGTCACCGACGATCTGGTAGGTGACGGCGGCGCCGGAGTCCTCGTCCTCCAGGTCCACGGTCGAGCCGAACACCACGCGCCCGCCCGCGTCCAGCGACGAGGGGTCGATGACCTGGGCGGCCGCCAGCTTGCCCTCGATCTCGAGGATGCGGCCTTCGATGAAGCCTTGCTTGTCCTTGGCAGCTTCGTACTCGGCGTTTTCAGACAGGTCGCCCTGGGCACGGGCTTCGGCAATGGCCTGGATCACGGCCTGGCGCTCGACGGTCTTGAGCCGCTGAAGCTCTTCCTTGAGCTTCTCCGCGCCGCGCTTGGTCAGGGGAATGGTAGCCATCCTGGCACTCCTTGGCAGACAAAACGAATCCGCCGCGGCGCGGGCCGGAGGGCGACGCGCGGGCGGCGGATTGCTGAGGGGAAATTCTAGACCACAACCCGCCCGGATCCGGGCGGGTTTGCCGCATGCCGGATCAGACCAGCTTGGCGTGCAACTCCTGCAGCGACAGCACCTGCAGGTCGCTGCCGTGCTTCAGGGCCTCGGTGGCGGCCTCACAGCCGGCCATGGTGGTGTAGTAGGTCACCCGGTTGGCCAGCGCCGCGGTACGGATGTAGCGGGAATCCGCGATCGCGGTGCGGGTTTCGTCCACGGTGGTGAACACCAGCTGGATCTCGCCGGCCTTGATCATGTCGGCAATGTGCGGCCGGCCGTCCTTGACCTTGTTGACCACCTTGACCGGCACCCCGGCCGCGGCGATGGCTGCGGCCGTGCCCTTGGTCGCCACCACGTTGAAGCCCAGGTCGACCAATTCGCTGGCGATCTTCACCGCCCGGTCCTTGTCGTTGTTCTTCACCGTGATCACCACGGTGCCCTTGCTGGGCAGGCGGCTGCCGGCACCCAGCTGGCTCTTGAGCATGGCTTCACCGAAGGTGTAGGCCACGCCCATCACCTCGCCGGTGGAGCGCATTTCAGGGCCGAGGATGGGGTCCACGCCCGGGAACTTGTTGAAGGGGAAGACGGCTTCCTTGACGCTGAAGTACGGCGGCACCACCTCGCGCGGCGGCTCGCCGTTCAGGCCCTTCTGGTCCTGCAGCTTCTGGCCGGCCATGCAGCGCGCGGCGATCTTGGCCAGCTGCTGGCCGGTGGCCTTGGAGACGAAGGGCACCGTGCGCGAAGCGCGCGGATTCACTTCCAGCACGTAGACCACGGCCTCGCCGCTGTTCACGTCGCCCTGGATGGCGAACTGCACGTTCATCAGGCCGATCACCTTCAGGGCCTTGGCCATCGCGGCGGTCTGGCGGCGCAGTTCGTCCTGCAGGCTGGCCGGCAGGGAGTACGGGGGCAGCGAGCAGGCCGAGTCACCCGAGTGGACGCCCGCCTGTTCGATGTGCTCCATGATGCCGCCGATCATGACGGACTCGCCGTCGGAGATGCAGTCGACATCGACCTCGATCGCGTCGTCCAGGAAGCGGTCCAGCAGCACGGGGGACTTTTCGGACACCCGCACGGCCTCGCGCATGTAGCGCTCCAGGTCCTTGTCGCCATGGACGATTTCCATCGCCCGGCCGCCCAACACGTAGGAGGGACGCACCACCAGCGGGTAGCCGATCTCCTTGGCCAGCAGCAGCGCGGCCTCTTCGGTGCGCGCGGTGCGGTTGGGCGGCTGCTTCAGGCCCAGGGTGTGCAGCAGCTGCTGGAAGCGCTCGCGGTCTTCGGCCACGTCGATGGAATCGGGAGAGGTGCCGATGATGGGCACACCGGCGCGCTCCAGGTCCAGCGCCAGCTTCAGCGGGGTCTGGCCGCCGTACTGCACGATCACACCGGTGGGCTGCTCCTTGTCGACGATCTCCAGCACGTCTTCCAGCGTCACCGGCTCGAAGTACAGGCGGTCGGAGGTGTCGTAGTCGGTCGAGACGGTTTCCGGGTTGCAGTTGACCATGATGGTCTCGTACCCGTCCTCGCGCATCGCCAGCGCCGCGTGCACGCAGCAGTAGTCGAACTCGATGCCCTGGCCGATCCGGTTCGGGCCACCGCCCAGCACCATGATCTTCTTTTGGGTCGTGGGGTTGGCCTCGCACTCCTCATCGTAGGTGGAGTACATGTAGGCCGTCTGCGTGGCGAACTCGCCGGCGCAGGTGTCCACCCGCTTGTAGACCGGGCGCACGCCCAGCGCATGGCGCTTGGCCCGCACCTCGTGCTGGTGCGTGCCCAGCAGCTTGGCCAGGCGCTTGTCGGAGAAGCCCTTCTTCTTCAGGAAGAACATCTCGTCGCGGCTCAGGCTGTCCAGCACACGGCCGTCCAGGGCCTTCTCGGCCTGGATGATCTGCTCGATCTGGGCCAGGAACCACGGGTCGATCGCGGTCTCTTCGTGGATCTCGTCCAGGGTCATGCCCAGGCCGGAGGCGTCACCCACGAACAGGATGCGCTCGGGGCCGGGCTCGCCGATCTCCTCGACGATCTCCTCGCGGTCGGTGGAACGCTCGGTCAGGCCGTCGATGCCGGTCTCCAGACCGCGCAGCGCCTTCTGGAACGATTCCTGGAAGGTGCGGCCCATGGCCATCACCTCGCCCACCGACTTCATCTGGGTGGTCAGATGGGGATCGGCCGCCGGGAACTTCTCGAAGGCGAAACGCGGGATCTTGGTGACCACGTAGTCGATCGAGGGCTCGAACGAAGCCGGGGTGATGCCACCGGTGATGTCGTTCTTCAGCTCGTCCAGGGTGTAGCCCACCGCCAGCTTGGCGGCGATCTTGGCGATCGGGAAACCGGTGGCCTTGGAGGCCAGGGCCGAAGAACGCGACACGCGCGGGTTCATCTCGATCACGATCATCCGGCCGTTGCTCGGATTGATCGAGAACTGCACGTTGGAGCCGCCGGTGTCCACGCCGATCTCGCGCAGGATGGCGATCGAGGCGTTGCGCAGCAGCTGGTATTCCTTGTCGGTCAGCGTCTGGGCCGGCGCCACGGTGATGGAGTCACCGGTGTGCACGCCCATCGGGTCCAGGTTCTCGATGGAGCAGACGATGATGCAGTTGTCCGCCTTGTCGCGGACGACCTCCATCTCGTACTCCTTCCAGCCGATCAGCGATTCCTCGATGAGCAGCTCGTTGGTGGGCGAGAGGTCGATGCCGCGCTTGCAGATCTCCTCGAACTCTTCCGGGTTGTAAGCGATGCCACCGCCGGTGCCGCCCAGCGTGAAGCTGGGGCGGATCACCATCGGGAAGCCGGTGCCGCCGACCTCGGCCTGGATGCGCTTCTGCACCGCCCAGGCCTCTTCCAGGGTGTGCGCAATGCCCGACTTGGCCGAATCCAGGCCGATCTTGGTCATCGCGTTCTTGAACTTCTGGCGGTCCTCGGCCTTCTCGATGGCGTGCTCATTGGCACCGATCATCTCGACCTTGTACTTGTCCAGCACGCCATGCTTGTGCAGGTCCAGCGCGCAGTTCAGCGCCGTCTGGCCGCCCATGGTCGGCAGGATGGCGTCGGGCCGCTCCTTGGCGATGATCTTCTCGACCACCTGCCAGGTGATGGGCTCGATGTAGGTGACGTCGGCCGTGGCCGGGTCGGTCATGATGGTCGCCGGGTTGCTGTTGACCAGGATGACCTTGTAGCCCTCCTCACGCAGGGCCTTGCAGGCCTGGGCGCCCGAGTAGTCGAACTCGCAGGCCTGGCCGATGATGATCGGGCCGGCGCCGATGATGAGGATGCTCTTGAGATCTGTACGTTTTGGCATGGCTTGTCAGGTCGGGTCGGGCCTCAACCGAGGCTGGCCGTGGCGAGCTTGGCGCCAAAGCCGAGGAACAGGGTGCCCACGCTGCCGCGGGTGAGGCTGGCGACGCGGCGATGCGAACGGAAGGCTGCCGCCAGGCGGGCACCGACCAGGATGAGCGCCGTCAGGTAGAGGACGCTGAAGAATTGCAGGATCACGCCCAGCGCCAGGAAGGTCAGCGCCTGGTGCGGGTACGCGGGATCGACGAACTGCAGGAAGAAGGACAGGTAGAACAGGATGGCCTTCGGATTGAGCAGGCTGATGACCAGGGCGCGGCTGAAGGGGTGATCCGGCTGATCGGCTTCGTCCGCCGCTTCCGCCTTCGGTCGCAGCGCGGAAACCAGCAACTGCAGCCCGATCCAGCACAGGTAGGCGGCCCCGACCGACTTGATGACCCAGAACAGGGCCGGCGCCGCCTTCAGCAAGGTGGCGGCCCCGGCAATGGTCATGCCCATCAGCACCCAATCCCCCAGGAACACGCCCGCCGCGCCGGCCGCCCCCGCGCGCACGCCGCGCCGGGTGGCCACGGACAGCACGTAGAGCGAATTCGGCCCCGGCAGCAGCACGATGAAGATCACGCCGAGCACGTAGGTCAGGGGGTCGGTGATGCCGAACATGGTCGTCTGTCCTGGCGCCCCGGGCCGCATGGCGGCCGGCAGCGCCCTCTCCTTAGGCGGTCTTCTGCTCCATCAGGCCGATGAAGCGATCGAACAGGTAGCCGATGTCATGCGGTCCGGGCGAGGCTTCCGGATGGCCCTGGAAGCAGAACGCCGGCTTGTCGGTGCGGGCCAGGCCCTGCAGCGTGCCGTCGAACAGGCTCACATGGGTGGGGCGCAGGTTGGACGGCAGCGAGTCGGCGTCCACGGCAAAGCCGTGGTTCTGGCTGGTGATCGACACGCGGCCGCTGTCCAGGTCCTTGACCGGGTGGTTGGCGCCGTGGTGGCCGAACTTCATCTTGAAGGTCTTGGCCCCGGAGGCCAGGGCCATGATCTGGTGCCCCAGGCAGATGCCGAAGGTGGGCACGCCAGAGTCGATCAGTTCGCGGGCCGCGGCGATGGCGTAGTCGCAGGGCTCCGGATCGCCGGGGCCGTTGGACAGGAAGACGCCGTCAGGCTGGTGCTTGAGCACCTCGGCGGCCGGCGTCTGGGCCGGCACCACGGTGACGCGGCAACCGCGCTCGGCCAGCATGCGCAGGATGTTGCGCTTGACGCCGAAGTCGTAGGCCACCACATGGAAGCGCGGCTGTGTCTGGGTGCCGTAGCCGGGCTTGCCGTCCTCGCCCACCAGACGCCATTCGGTCTCGGTCCACTCGAAAGGCGCGGTGGCGGTGACGAC
>NZ_BADL01000279.1 GCF_000333615.1 Ideonella sp. B508-1
CGACGCGACGTGTACTGAACCCGGACCCGACCATGTCTTCCCTGTCCACCTCCTCCTTGCCCCGCCTGCCGGCGCGGCCCCCGCGGCCACACCCGGCGCAGGCCACCCGCGCCCCCGCGACACCGGTCCCGGCCCCGCACCCGGAATGCCTGCACGGCCCGGTCGAGGACCTGGGGCCCTGGAGCCGGCGCGCCCTGGTCGGCAGCGTCGTGCTGGTGCACCTGGCCGCGGGCTGGGCCCTGCTGCGGATCAGGACGCGCCCCGAAGTCCCCCCGCAGCCGGCGCCGATCGCCGTGCAGTG
>NZ_BADL01000278.1 GCF_000333615.1 Ideonella sp. B508-1
TGAAGGCCAGCTGGTCGTCGGTCATCTGCGGGTTGTCCTCCTGGATCAGGGGCATTGCCCGGGCCGGGTCGGCCAGGTAGCTCTTCCAGCCCTCGATGCTGGCCTGCACGAAGGCCTGCACCGCCTTGCTGCGCTTGGCCACGGTGCTGTCCATGCAGGACACGGTGGTGGCGTAGGACGGGTAGCNCACGTCGGCCATCAGGAAGGCGTTGGCCTTGGCGCCGGCCTTCTGCAGGGCGTAGGTCTCGGAGGTGATGTAGCCCTGCTGCACCGTGTTCTTGTCCGCCAGGAAGGGCTGGATGTTGAAGGTGTAGGGCCGGGTCTGGGCGTCGGTGAAGCCGTACTTGGCCTTCAGCCAGGGCCAGTAGCCCTGCTGGGCCGTCGAGGCGATGAGGATGGTCTTGCCCTTCATGTCCTCGAAGGACTTGACGTCCTCATGGCCGATCAGGGCCTGCGGATCCTTCTGGAACAGCGCGGCCACGGTGACGATGGGCACGCCGTTGGAGCGGGCCTGGGTCATCTGCAGCTGGCTGGAACCCATGATGCAGTCGGCCTGGCCGGCGGCCAGCAACTGCACGCCGTTGACCTGCGGGCCGCCCATCTTGATGGTCACGTCCAGGCCGTGCTTCTTGTAGAGGCCGGTGGCCACCGCCTGGTAGAAGCCGCCATGCTCGGCCTGGGCGAACCAGTTGGTCAGGTAGACGAACTTCTCCTCGGCGGCCTGCGAGGCGCTCGCGGCCAGCAGGGCCAGGCCGGCGGCCAGCACGCGGCCGGAGCGCTTGAAGGAGAAGGAAGTACGGCGTTGCATCGTGAAAACTCCTGCAGCTAGGGAAGGGACGGGGAGGGGAACGGGAAACCGGGAATGGGCGGTGGGCGTTGAGCGGCTCAGGGCGTGGCGCTGCCGGCCACCTCGCCGGCAAACTGGCCGCGCTCCCAGGTGGGCGCGCTGCTTGCGGGCAGCGGGCCGCGTGCAGCTCGGTGATGGCCTGGGCCCAGCTGGTGGCCAGCGAATCGAGGATGGCCTGGCCCTGTTCGGCGGTGGCGGGCGTCGGGTCGCCGATCACGCCGCTTTCGCCGAAGTCGCGGGCGGCCCATGCGCAGGCC
>NZ_BADL01000277.1 GCF_000333615.1 Ideonella sp. B508-1
GCCCATCAGGCCGGCATAGTAGGTGGGCGTTGGACAGCACTTTCTTGACGTAATCCCGGGTTTCGTTGAATGGGATGTTCTCCACCCACATCGCCGGCTCCAGCACCGGGCCGTCGCGCCAGCGCCGCGGGCGGTTCGGGCCGGCGTTGTAGGCGGCCGCGGCCAGGGCCTGCGAGCCGTCCATGTCGTCCAGCACCAGCTTGAGGTAGGCGGTGCCCAGCCTCAGGTTGACGGCCTTGTCGCTCAGCATGGCGGGCCTGTAGTCGCTCATGCCGATCTTCTTGGCCGTCCACTTGGCGGTGGCGGGCATCACCTGCATCAGGCCGCTGGCGCCCACGCCGGAGCGGGCGTCGGTGATAAAGCGTGATTCCTGCCGCACCAGGCCGTAGGCGTAGGCCGCGTCCAGTCCGATCTCGCGCGCCCGGGGTAGCAGCTCGTCGGCGTGCGGGGTGGGAAAGCGCTGGGCCAGGTCGAACTCGGCGCGGGTCTTCTCGCTGCTGTTGATGCAGCGGTCCCAGATCTCGCGTTCGCAGGCCAGCTGGGCGGCCGACAGCAGCTCGCGGTCGCTCAGGCCGATGAGCGAGAAATTCCATTCGCGCACCGCTTCGGAGCGCATGCCGATGCCGAACAGGGCCAGCGCGCGCTGCAGGCCGGGGTGGCGGCGCATGGCGTCGCGCTCGGCGGGGCTCAGGGCCGCCGGGCGGGGCGGCAGGGGCTGCAGGCTGCCCAGGTCCTCGGACGCGAGCTGGCCGTAGTAGCCCAGCTGCGGTGCCAGGGCCTGCAACAGGGCCTGGCCGTCCTGGCGCTGGGCCTCGCCGGCCGCGCCGGGCTTGGCCAGTGCCAGCAGGGCGCGGGCCCGCCAGTACTGCCAGACGGCGCTGTTGCGCTCGTCCACGCCCATGGCGTCGATGCAGCGCAGCACGCCGTTCCAGCGCGCCTCGCCACTGCCCAGGCGCAGCCAGGCCCGGGCCTGCCAGGCCAGGGTGTCGTCGCTCCAGTCCGGGTCGCGGGCCTCGCGCTTCTTCAGCCGGCCCCAGGCCTTCTGAGTCCAGTCCAGGGCCTCGGGCATCAGGGCGAAGGCGGCCTGCCGAGCGGTGACGGCCCAGGCCCAGGCGGCGGCTTCCGCGTCCAGGTGCTGGCTCCAGCGGTCTTCCAGCTGTTTGGCGGCCACGGCCGGGTCGCCCGCGGCCAGGCGGGCCAGGGCCAGCGCTGTGAGGTTGTCCTCGCGCCGGTTGCCGCTGCCGGCCTTGCGGGCCAGGTAGCGGGCGGGGTTGTCGAAGATCTCGGCCAGCGGCTTGGCCACACCATCGCCCAGCAGGCCGGCCACGGCCCGGGCCTGCTTCTGCCGGTTGGCCTCCACCGCCTGGCGCAGCTTGCGCCAGACATCGCCTTCGTTGAACTGCTTGGCGTCGAACAAGGTCTGGGCCAGCAACTGGCACCCATCGTCGGGCTGTTTCTGGTCCATCCACGCCTTGCGTGCGGCGTCGGTGACGGCCTGGCCGGACTGCTGGGCCGCGACCAGGGCGTAACAGCTCACCTCGCGGTCGTCGTCCATCCGAAAACGTGGATATTCGCGCGCCACGCCGGCCCAGTCGCGGCGCTTGCCCAGCTCCAGCAACCAGTCGTTGCGCAGCCGGTCTTCCACATAGCTGCCGGGCCAGCGGGCGTAGAAGGCCTCGACCTCGGGGGCGGAGACCTCGCCGAGTCGGCTGCTCAGGTCCCAGTAGTCGATCCAGGGCGCCAGAGGATAGCGGGCGTCCTGGGCCGCGGTCTTCAGCGCGGAGAGGCGGTCCTTGTCGCGCTTCTGGAAGGCCTCCTTGGCCTGTCGGATCAGGGTGTCGTCCAGGTCCTGGGCCGAGGCGGCAGGCAGCAGGCCGGCCGCGCCGGCCAGCAGGCCCAGGGTGAGGGCGGCCAGGGGGCGGAACAGGGAGAGGCGCATCGTCCAGCCACTGTACCGCAGCGGCACAGGGCCTCAGGCCGCAGGGGCCTGCCGGTAGGGTTCCTCGAAGTCCAGGAAGTCCTGCTCCGCCAGGGCCTGGGCCACCCAGGCCGCCACGCCGGGGCTGGCCCAGACGCGGTCCATGTAGGCCTGCACCAGCGGACTGACCGGCAGCGCGTAGCCGCGCAGTCGGGCCACCACCGGGGCGTAGTAGGCATCGACGATGCCGAAGCCGCCGAACAGGAAGGGGCCGCCGCTGGTGGCCAGGGCTTCGGTCCACATGGTTTGCAGGCGGGCCAGGTCGGCGGCCACGGCCGGTTGCTCGCGCAGCACCTGGGCCCCGATGTCGGGCAGGCTGGCCTCGATGTTCATTGGGCAGGCATTGCGCAGCGCGCCAAAGCCGCTGTGCATCTCGGCGCACAGGCTGCGGGCGCGGGCCCGGGCTGCCGGGTCGGCCGGCCAGAGTGTGTGCTGCGGGAAGCGCTCGGCCAGGGTCTCGGCAATGGCCAGCGAGTCCCAGACCACCAGGTCGCCGTCCACCAGCAGCGGCACCTTGCCGGTGGGGGCCAGAGCGCCGACCACGGCCTTGAAGCGCGAGCCGGGGTCGAAGCTGTCGAAGCGGACCAGGACCTCCTCGAAGGGCAGGCCGAAGTGGGTCATCAGCACCCAGGGGCGCATGGACCAGGACGAGTAGTTCTTGTTGCCGATGTAGAGCTGCATGGGACGACCTCGGGATGGGATGGCCGCATGCTACGGGCCGGCGGCGGCGCCGAGGGTGAATTCCCTGCATCGCCGCCATGCGTGGCGGTCATGCCCGGGTCAATCGGCGTGGGCCAGGCTGTCGGGGTCGGCGTGGTCGCCGATGGCCTGGCGGGTGGCGGCCGCCTGGTCCAGCACCCAGCGGGTGAAGGCCTGCTGCTCCGGGCGCGGGGGCTGGCTGCCGCCCAGCGGCACCAGCCAGTAGTCGTGCTGGCTCCACAGGCGGCAGGCCGGGCCGAAGGGCTCGACCAGCTCCCCGCGCGCCAGCCCGTCGTGCACCAGGGCCAGCCGCGCCAGGGCCACGCCCTGGCCGGCCAGGGCGGCCTGCATCTGCTGATGGGTGTAGTTGGTGCTGAACCAGCGCTTGGGCTGCAGCCGGTCCAGGCCCTGGGCCGCCAGCCAGGCCGGCCAGGCCAGGACGCTGGACTGGGGCCGGCCATCGTCCATCTCCAGCAGGGTGTGCTGGGCCAGGTCGGCGGGCTGCTGCAGCGGGGGGGCATCGCCCCGGGCCACGGCCGCGGCCAGCCCGGCGCCGATGACGGGGCTGAGCACCTCGCCGAACAAGCGGATGGCCGAGGCCGGCGCCCGTTCCGGCCGGCACTGGCGCAATGCCAGGTCCAGTTCGGGGTCGTCTTCGTCGACCAGCCGGTCGCTGGCCGAGATGCGGATGTCCACCGTCGGGTGGGCACGCTCGAACGCCACCAGCCGCGGCATCAGCCACAGCGAGGCGAAGGAAGGGAAGGTGGTCAGGCTGACCTGGTGGCGCGAGCGGGCCAGGCGGATCTGCCGCACGGTGCCGTCCAGCCGGATGAGCAGGGGGGCCACGGTGCGCAGCAGGGCCTGGCCGGCGGCGGTGAGTTCCACCTTGCGGGTGCCGCGGGTGAACAGCGGGGCGCCCAGCTCTTCCTCCAGCCCCTTGATCTGGCGGCTGATGGCCGGCTGGGTGAGGTGCATCTCCTCGGCCGCGGCGCTGAAGCTCAGGCGCCGGGCCACCGCTTCGAAGCTGCGCAGGCAGTCCAGGGCAAGCGGGCGCTGGCTCAGATGATTCATGCGCAGATGGTATCAATCCAGGGTGCACTCGTCATTGGACCTGAACAGGCCAGAAGCCGAAGATTCAGGCTGTGGAGAGGATGTTGGTGTCTCCACCTGTCAGGAGATTGATGATGAAGCTGCATTCCACGATGTGCCTTGACGGCGTCTGGCGCGGCCGGGCGGGGCAGGCGGGTGAACTGCTGGTGGCCACGGGTCGCGTGTGGCTGACCCGGGACGATGATCTGGCCGACCATGTGCTGGCCGCGGGTGATCGCCTGCGCTTGTCGGCGGGCGACCGCATCACGCTGGAGCCCTGGGCGCCGGGCCGTGCGCCGGTGCTGGTCTGGCAGGTGCCGGCTCGCCTGCACGGGGTGCGGGCGCTGCTGCGCGCCGGGGCCCAGCTGCTGGCCGCCCAGCTCGAACGGGCGGCCCACCGCTTGCAGGCCTGGGCGGGCGATCTGTCGGCCGCCTGAGTGCCTCACCCGGGCATGGCCCGGGCGCGGCGGCGTCGGCCTGCGCGGAGGGCGCACAATCGGGGCGTGTTGTCGACGGTGATCCGCCCCACGCCATGACCCTGCCGTTCAAGCTCAACCTCGAACCCTCGCGCGACAAGGCCGTGCTGCGCAAGCAGCTGCAGGCCGAGCGCATGGCCCTGCTGGACCGCCACCAGCGGGCTGCGCACCTCCAGGAGGTGCTGATGGTCTGGCTGATCAGCCGGCCCGAGAAGACCATCGGTGCCTACTGGCCGATCAAGGGCGAGTTCGATGCGCTGCCGGCGCTCTACCGCTGGAGCGAGGCGGCCGAGGCCGGCGAGGAGCGCCGCATCGGTCTGCCGGTGATCAACCGCGAGACCAAGCAGCTGACCTTCCATGTCTGGTACCCCGGCTGTCCGATGGAAGAGGATGCCTACGGCATTCCCAAACCCAAGGACACCGAGGCCTTCCACCCCGAGCTGCTGCTGGTGCCCTGCGTGGGCTACGGCCCTGGCGGTGTGCGCCTGGGCTATGGCGGCGGCTTCTACGACCGCACGTTGGCGGCGCTGCAGCCCCGCCCGGTCACGGCCGGCGTGGGCTACACCCATGGCTACGTGCCCTGGCTGCAGGCCGAGCCGCACGACATTCCCTTGGACGCCATCCTCACCGATGAAGGCGTGCACTGGCAGCGTGGCGAGGACTGACGCCTGACGCCGCGCGTCCCCAGCCATGAAAAAAGGGGCTGCCCTGCGGCAGCCCCTCAAAACATGGACCCTCGAAAGAAGCCCCTTGCGGGGCCCCGGCTTCATCAGAAGCGGTAGCCGACACCCACGCTGAACAGCAGCGGGTCGATGTCGAATTCGCCGACCTTGGTGCCGGAGGACTTGACGTCCACGCCGATCTTGACCTTCTTGACGTCCACGTTCACCAGCCAGTTGTTGCCGACCGGGATGTCCACACCGGCCTGCACCGCCCAGCCGAAGCTGTTGCGGGTGATGCTCGGGTGCAGCGCGGCCTCCACAGCAGGTTCCCAGCTCACCGAGGTGACGTTGGTGTAGTTCACACCGGCGCCCAGGTAGGGGCGGAAGCCTTGGAAGTTGGTGAAGTGGTACTGGGCGGTCAGGGTCGGGGGCAGGTGACGCAGGCCACCGATCTTGGTGCCGCCGGCTTCGATCTTGTGGTACTGCGGGTAGGTCAGGATCAGCTCAGCCGCGATGTTGGGCGTGAAGAAGTAGCTGACGTCGAATTCCGGGAAGGCCTTGTCGTTGACCGACAGATCCAGACCGGTGGTGTCGTGGTTCTCCGATTGCAGGTACAGGGCGCGGGCACGCACCAGCCAGCTGCCCGAATCTTGGGCGGCGGCGAATTGGGGAGCGGCCAGGGCGGCCACGGCGGCCAGTGCGAACAGTTGCTTACGCATGTGGGGACTCCGTCTCTTGTCTTCAGGTTGCAAAAGGGGTGACCATTTCGTTTGGTCTGACGCCATTGCAACGTGAAGTGCCCGAAGTCAAGCTGAGTCGGCGCAAGCTGCCTGCATCCGCGGGGTGAGCCTTGCTGCGGAATTGATCCAGGTCAGATCGCGGGGGTGGGGGTGACGCCGCCGCGCAACAGTCTGTTGCGTCACCCGTCCTGCGCTCAGGCCACCAGGCCCAGCTGCCGGCAGATCGCCAGCGTCGGCCCGCTCTGGTTCATGGTGTAGAAGTGCAGGCCCGGGGCGCCACCGGCGCGCAGGCGCTCGCACAGCGCGCCCACCACTTCCAGGCCGAAGGCCTTGATGCTGGCGCTGTCGTCGCCGAAGCTTTGCAGGCGCAGCCGGATCCAGCGCGGGATGTCGGCGCCGCAGCTGTCGGCGAAGCGCAGGATGCCGCTGGCATTGGTGATGGGCATGATGCCCGGCACGATGGGCACGTTCACGCCCAGGGCCCGCGCCTCGTCGACGAAGCGGAAGTAGGCGTCGGCGTTGAAGAAGAACTGGGTGATGGCCGAGCTGGCGCCGGCCGCCACCTTGGTGGCGAAGGCCTGCAGATCGGCCTGTGGGCTGCGGGCCTGCGGGTGCATCTCGGGGTAGGCCGCCACCTCCAGATGGAAGTGCTCGCCCGTCTCGGCGCGGATGAAGGCCACCAGCTCGCTGGCGTAGCGGAACTCGCCCATGCTGCCGTAGCCACTGGGCAGATCACCCCGCAGGGCGACCAGGCGGCGCAGGCCCATGGCCTTGAACTGGGCCAGCTTCTCGCGCACCGAGTCGCGGGTGGCACCCACGCAGGTGAAGTGCGAGGCACTGTCGCGGCCTTCGGCCAGGATGGCCTGCACGGTCTGCAGCGTGCCGTCCTGGGTGGAGCCGCCGGCACCGTAGGTGACCGAGCAGAAGGTCGGGTCCAGCGCGTAGAGCTGCTGCCGTGCGGCCGCCAGCTTCTGGGCGCCCTCGGGCGTCTTGGGCGGGAAGAATTCCAGGCTCAGGGGAAAGTCGGGGTTCATCGTCTCGTGTTCCAGGGTTCAGGCACGTTGCGCCTGAACGAAAAATTCGCGGTTGCCGTCGCCGCCGGTGATGGGGCTGTCGCGCCAGGCGGTGACGGCCAGGCCGCAGGCGGCGCAGGCCTCGCGCAGCCGGGTCTCCACCCGGGCGTAGGACGCGGGATCCTTCACCAGCCCGCCCTTGCCGATGTCGCCGGGCTGCAGCTCGAACTGCGGCTTGACCAGCATCAGCAGCGTGCCCCCGGGCGCCAGCAACGGCGCCAGGGCCGGCAGCACCAGGCTCAGTGAGATGAAGGACAGGTCGCCGGTGATCAGGTCGAAGCCCTCTGCGGGCCAGGCCGCGCCCAGGGCAGCGGGGCTGAGCTCGCGGGCGTTGAGGCCTTCCAGCGCGGTCACCCGCGGGTCCTGGCGCAGCCGGGGCAGCAGCTGATCTCGGCCCACGTCCACGCCCACCACCTGGCGGCAGCCGGCGTGCAGCAGCACATCGGTGAAGCCGCCGGTGCTCTGGCCCACGTCCAGCGCCACCGTGCCGTGCAGGTCCAGGCCGGCCTCGCGCAGCGCGCCTTCGAGCTTGAGGCCCCCGCGCGAGGCCCAGCGCAGCTCGGCATCGTCGGTGACCTCGATCTCGCAGCCCGCGGGCAGCTCGTCGCCGGCCTTGCGGGGCACCTGCCAGCCTCGCGGGCCCAGCCAGCGCACGGCACCGCGCTCGATCAGCCGCTGGGCGGCCGACCGGCTGGGCGCCAGGCCCTGCTGAACGAGAAGCTGGTCGGCACGCACGGGATCAGTAGCGGTAGCTGTCCGGCTTGTAGGGGCCTTCGACGGACACGCCGATGTAGGCCGCCTGCTCGGGCGTCAGCGTGGTCAGCTGGGCGTTGAGCGTGGTCAGCTGCAGGCGGGCCACCTTCTCGTCGAGCTTCTTGGGCAGCACATAGACCTGGCCGGCGGCGTAGTCGTTCGGGCGGGTGAACAGCTCGATCTGCGCCAGGGTCTGGTTGGCGAAGCTGGAGCTCATCACGTAGCTGGGGTGGCCGGTGGCGCAGCCCAGGTTCACCAGGCGGCCCTTGGCCAGCAGGATGATGCGGTGGCCGTCCGGGAAGATCACGTGGTCCACCTGGGGCTTGATCTCCTCCCACTGGCACTTCTCTTCCAGCTTGGCGACCTGGATCTCGTTGTCGAAGTGGCCGATGTTGCAGACGATGGCGTTGTTCTTCATCGCCGCCATGTGCTCATAGGTGATCACGTCGCGGTTGCCGGTGGTGGTCACGAAGATGTCGGCCTGCGAGGCGGCCCACTCCATCGTCACCACGCGGAAGCCTTCCATCGCGGCCTGCAGGGCGTTGATCGGGTCGACTTCGGTCACCCAGACCTGGGCGCTCAGGGCGCGCAGGGCCTGGGCCGAGCCCTTGCCCACGTCACCGTAGCCGCAGACCACGGCGATCTTGCCGGCCACCATCACGTCGGTGGCGCGCTTGATGCCGTCCACCAGCGATTCGCGGCAGCCGTACAGGTTGTCGAACTTGCTCTTGGTGACCGAGTCGTTGACGTTGATGGCGCGGAACAGCAGCGTGCCCTTGGCGCTCATTTCGTTGAGGCGGTGCACGCCAGTGGTGGTCTCTTCGGTCACGCCGATGATCTCGGCCGACTTGCGGCTGTACCAGGTCGGGTCCACGGCCAGCTTGGCCTTGATGGCGGCGAAGAGGATGCGCTCTTCCTCGCTGGCGGGGTGGGCCAGCACGGACAGGTCCTTCTCGGCCTTCTGGCCCAGGTGCATCAGCAGCGTCGCGTCGCCGCCATCGTCCAGGATCATGTTGGGGCCTTCGCCCGGCGTGCCCTTGGCGCCGAACTCGAAGATGCGGTGGGTGTAGTCCCAGTAGTCCACCAGCGTCTCGCCCTTGTAGGCGAACACCGGGGTGCCGGCAGCCACCAGGGCGGCGGCGGCGTGGTCCTGGGTCGAGAAGATGTTGCAGGAGGCCCAGCGCACTTCGGCGCCCAGGGCCTGCAGCGTTTCCACCAGCACGCCGGTCTGGATGGTCATGTGCAGCGAGCCGGTGATGCGCGCGCCCTTCAGGGGCTGGCTGGCGGCGTATTCCTGGCGGATGGCCATCAGCGCGGGCATCTCGTGCTCGGCAATGGTCAGTTCCTTGCGGCCCCAGTCGGCCAGGGAAAGATCGGCCACCACGTACTGTTCGGGGGCCAGGGCGGTCTTGGGCAGTGCAGCGTTCATCGGTTGCTCCATCGGTTCGACAAGCCCGCACGCGGGACCGAAGGAGGACCGGGGGGCGAACGGTTCAGACGTTCGCCCAGGGCTCACCGCGGCACCGGGAAGTGCGGGTGAGCGCCGTTGCTGAAGAAGGGGTTCCGAGCCTGGGGACCATCGGGCGACGGGCCTTGCAACGCTCCTCGGAAGCAGGCCGCCAGTGTAGCAGCGGGGCCTGGCTGGCGCACAGCTGCGAACCGGGCGCCAGATGTGAAAAAGCGGGCATTCGGGCCCGCTTTTGTCGTCCCGTGACGGGCGCTCCGCTCAGGCCTGGCCGTCCATCGTCGCCAGTTGGTCCTCGCTCAGGCTGGGCACCAGCGAGGGCCGGCCCACGATCAGCGGGTCCACCGGGCCGATGGCCTCCAGGCGCTTCTTGCCGTAGGGCAGGCGGTGCAGCACGTAGCGCATCGCGTTCAGGCGCGCGCGCTTCTTGCAGTCGGACTTGATCACCGTCCAGGGCGCGTCGGAGGTGTCGCAGTGCAGGAACATGGCCTCCTTGGCGCGGGTGTAGTCGTCCCACTTGTCCAGGCTGGCCATGTCGATGGGGCTGAGCTTCCACTGCTTGAGCGGGTGCAGCTCGCGCTCCTTGAAGCGGCGGCGCTGCTCGCTGCGGCTGACCGAGAACCAGAACTTGAACAGGTGCACGCCGTCGCGCACCAGCTGGCGTTCGAACTCCGGGGCCTGGCGCAGGAACTCCTGGTACTGGTTGTCGGAGCAGAAGCCCATCACCCGCTCCACGCCCGAGCGGTTGTACCAGCTGCGGTCGAACATCACGATCTCGCCGCGGGTGGGCAGGTGCTGGATGTAGCGCTGGAAGTACCACTGACCTTGTTCCACCTCGCTGGGCTTTTCCAGCGCCACCACGCGGGCGCCGCGGGGGTTCAGGTGTTCCATGAAGCGCTTGATGGTGCCGCCCTTGCCGGCTGCGTCGCGGCCTTCGAAGATGATCACCACCCGCTGGCGGGTTTCCTTGACCCAGGCCTGCAGCTTCAGCAACTCCACCTGCAGGCGGTACTTCTGCTCTTCGTAGCTGCGGCGCGACAGCAGGTTCTTGTAGGGGTAATGGCCCTCGCGCCAGCCGGCGGCCAGCTCCAGGTCGGGGTCGATGCCGGTGGGGGCCGGCTTGCGACGCGCGTTGATCTCGCGGCGCAGGGCCTTCAGGTCGTCGGGCGAAGCGCCATCGAGCAAGGCCCGCAGCGGGTCGGTCGACAGGCCGGTCTGCAGCAGCCCGCCCACCACCTCGGCCTGCACCACCTGGGCGGCCTCGCGGGCCGCCTCCACCTCCAGCTTTTGCAACGCGCGGGTGCTGGCCTTGGGGCGCACGCTGCCCACGGCCACCGGGGCCGTGGCGCGCGGTTTGCGCCGGCGGGGGGCGGTGGCTTCGGGGGTGGCTTGGGGTTCAGGGGCGGGGGTGGGTTGTTGTCGTGCCATGGTGTTCTGGGTGGGGGTCAATCCATCGATCATGAAACTTTGACCGGTGTGTGACTTGAGCGAGGTCAAGTTGGCGCCAGGGATGCAGTCTGCGCGCTTGGCGACAATATCGGCCTTCTTCACCACTGCATGAGGTCTGCCATGGCTGTCCGCCCCCTGGGTACCCCGCTGTCCCCGTCTGCCACCCGCGTGATGCTGCTGGGCTCCGGCGAGCTCGGCAAGGAAGTGCTGATCGCGCTGCAGCGGCTGGGCGTGGAAACCATCGCGGTGGACCGCTACCACAACGCGCCGGGCCAGCAGGTGGCCCACCACGCCCGCACCATTGCGATGAGCGATCCCGAGCAGCTGCGTCCCTTGATCGAGGCCGAGCAGCCCGACCTCGTGGTGCCCGAGATCGAGGCCATCGCCACCCCGGTGCTGGAGGCGCTGGAGGCCGAGGGCACCATCCGCTGCATCCCCACCGCCCGCGCCGCGCGCCTGACCATGGACCGCGAGGGCATCCGCCGCCTGGCGGCCGAGGAGCTGGACCTGCCCACCAGCCCCTACCGCTTCTGCGACTCGCTGGTCGAGCTGCAGGCTGCCATCGACGGCAGCGATGGTCAACCCGCCATCGGCTACCCCTGCATCGTCAAGCCCGTGATGAGCAGCTCCGGCAAGGGCCAGAGCAAGATCGACTCGGCCGCCGATGTGCAGAAGGCCTGGGACTACGCCATGGCCGGCGGCCGCGTCGCCACCGGTCGCATCATCGTCGAGGGTTTCATCGACTTCGACTACGAGATCACCCAGCTGACCGTGCGCGCCGTGGGCGCCTCCGGCCAGGTCGAGACGCACTTCTGCGACCCGATCGGCCATGTGCAGGTCAGCGGCGACTATGTGGAGAGCTGGCAGCCGCACCCGATGAGCCCGCTGGCCCAGCAGAAGGCCCGCGACATCGCCCAGGCCATCACCGCCAACCTGGGCGGCCAGGGTCTGTTCGGCGTCGAGCTCTTCGTCAAGGGCGACATGGTGTGGTTCAGCGAGGTCAGCCCCCGCCCGCACGACACCGGCATGGTGACCATGATCACCCAGTGGCAGAACGAGTTCGAACTGCACGCCCGCGCCATCCTGGGCCTGCCGGTGGACACCTCGCTCAAGAGCCCCGGCGCCAGCGCGGTGATCTACGGCGGCGTCGATGCCCAAGGCATCGTCTTCGACGGCGTGGCCGAGGCCCTGCAGGTGCCCAACTCCGACATCCGCCTCTTCGGCAAGCCCGAAAGCTTCACCAAGCGCCGCATGGGGGTGGCCCTGGTGCACGATGCCGATGTCGAGGTGGCCCGGACCCAGGCCAAGCTGGCGGCCAGCAAGGTCAAGCCGCGGGTGGTGTGAGGTCGCCCATGTTGATATGACGCAGAACAAAGCTTGAAATCCTTTGTTAGGGCGTGGCGCGCATGTTCCTAGACTGAAGCCATTCGGTGTTTCCCGGGTCCCGTGCTGACCTGGGGTCAACCCAGAGTGGTTCCATGACTTCGACTCCCTACGCCCGGCTGCTGACGCTGCCCAATGCAGAGCAGGCGGCCCTGACGATCCGGGCCAAGGCCCTGATATTCCATGACGCCAAGTCGCTGGCGCTGCTGCGTCAGGTCGAGCGCATCGCCTGCAGCGACGCCAACGTGCTGATCATGGGTGAATCGGGCACCGGCAAGGAGCTGGTGGCCCGCCATATCCATGCCGAGAGCGAGCGGCGCGGACCGTTCGTGGCCGTCAATTGCGGGGCCTTCAGCGACAACCTGATCGAGGCGGAGCTGTTCGGCCACGAGGCGGGTGCTTTCACCGGGGCCCAGCAGGCCCGGGCCGGCTGGTTCGAGGCGGCGCAGGGGGGCACCCTGTTCCTGGATGAGGTGGGTGACCTGCCGCTGGCCATGCAGGTCAAGCTGCTGCGCGTGCTGCAGGAGCGTCAGGTCGTGCGCCTGGGCTCGCGCAGGCCCATTCCCGTCGATGTGCGCCTGGTGGCTGCGACCAATGTCCATCTGGAACAAGCGGTGCAAGCCGGGCGCTTCCGGCTGGATCTTTACTACCGCCTGAATGTCGCGCCGGTGCTGCTGCCCCCCTTGCGTGAGCGCACGGGCGACATCCTGCCGCTGGTCCACTACTTCATCGACTACTACAGCCAGCGCATGGACAGCGACAGGCCCCGTCTGAGTGACGAGGCGACGCAGATGCTGCGTGCCTACGCCTGGCCCGGCAACATCCGCGAACTGGAGAACGTGGTGCACTTCGCGCTGATCGTCTGCCAGCATGGGCGCATCGAGGCCGGGGATCTGCGCCTGCCCGGTCTGCCTTTGCAGACTGCCGAAAGCCGCCCCCATGCCACGACGCCGGAACCGTGCGATGGCTTGGCGGCCATCCGCAGTGGCCTGTACCGGCTGCTGGATCTGGACACGCCCCATGTCTACGAGCGCATCGAAGAGCTGCTGTTCACCGCGGCCTTCGCCTACTGCCAGGAGAACCAGGTGCGGACCGCGCGTCAGCTCGGCATCTCCCGCAACATCCTGCGCACCCAGCTCAAGCGTTTCGGCCTCATCCGCGACACGGGTCTTGAAGCCGCTGGCGAAGCAGCGGGTTCCTAGCGTTCGGCGCCGCCTCCTGCCAGGCCGCCCAAGGGCGGCCTTGTCGTTTCCGTGTCTGCTCTTTGCCGCTGCTGGCACGGCAGCAGTCCGGGCAGCCGCTGTCGCAGGTCTGCTGGCACGGCAACAGATCGCTCACCGGTCTGTGCGCTAAGTCCTTGATTCCATGGAGGCAGGGCGCTGGCATGGCTCCTGCGAAAGCGCAGGCATGCATCCCCTGCCTCCTTCCTCCTCGACACCGGCCACGCTGACAGGCTGGTTGCAGGCCCAGGCCCGTCTGCGCCCTGCCGGACTGGCGCTGCGTCACAAGCAGGCGGGGCTGTGGCAGGAACGGCGCTGGTGGACCCTGCAGCAGGAGGTGGCCACGCTGGCCGCCGGCTTGCGTGCACGGGGCTTCCAGCCGGGGCACTGGCTCCAGGTGCGCTGCCAGCCCCGTCCCGAGGCCCTGCTGCTGTCTCTGGCGGCCCTCTGGCTGGGGGGGCGAGTGCGGCTGGGTCACCCGGGGGCGGCTCCCTTGTCAAGGCGCACGGCAGCCTCGGCCGAGGCCCACGCCCATTTTGTGCTGCTGGACAGCGCAGACGACCTGGCCGGACTGGCCGACCTCCAGGCGGGTCTGCACTGGGTGGGCTATGTGGAGCGCCGGGCCGCGGTCACCCTTCCCGCAGGCCTGCAGGACCGCGTGCAATCCAGCGAAGAGCTCCTGCTTGAAGGCCGGGCCGCGGGCGCACTCGACGAACCGATCCAGGGCGAGGCCGATGACACCGCCTTTCTGCTCCAGACCGAGCAAGGGGCTCTCTCCTTGAGCCACCGGGATCTTCTGGAAGGGGGGCTGGCGCTGGTGGACCAGGAAGGCCTGACCCATCGCGACGAAGCCTTTGCGGCCCGGGCCTTCGCGACCGAAGCCCAGCTGCGCTACCTGTTGGCGCCCTGGTTGCTGACGGGCCTGCGCCTGAATTTCCCGGAGCGCCTGGCCACGCGCGACACGGACCGGCGCGAGATCGGGCCCACACTGGTGGCCGGCACCTGTGAGACCTACCAGCGCGTGGCCCGCTGGGTGCGCGAGGCACTGCCGCCCGAGGGGACCTGGCAGAGGCATCTGGTGGAGCGCGCGCTGGCAGGCCGGTATGGCCGGCTGCCGCGCTGGGTCGTGGGGCGGCGGTTGCGCGACGTGATCGGGCTGACCCGGACCCGTGCCGCACTGCTGATCGGCGCTCCCTTGCCGGAGGACGATGCCCGCTTCTTTGCCTCGCTGGGCGTGGCTGTGCGGGTCTGGCCGGAAGGTGGGACCGCATCGCCCCGTCCAAGCCGTGAACACGACAGTGCACCACCGGATGAGCGGACCGTGCAGTTCAACCTGCATCCCTGGGGGGCGGTGTGAGCGCTCCGACGGTGGATCAGGCGGCGCCGCTGCTGGCGCTGGAGGGCATCTCGCTGCGCTTCGGCGGGGTCCATGCATTGCAGGACATCAGCCTGGCGGTTCGGCCCGGAGAGATCTGTGCGCTGATCGGCCCCAATGGCGCCGGCAAGAGCTCGCTGCTCAATGTCATCAACGGGGTCTACCGCCCGCAACACGGCCGCGTGGCCTACCGGGGCTTGTCGGGCCGGGGACTGCGGCCGCGACAGGCGGCGCTGCAGGGCGTGGCGCGGACCTTCCAGAACATCGCCTTGTTCAAGGGCATGTCTGCCTTGGACAACATCCTGACGGGACGCAGCCTGCATCGGCGCAGCACCTGGCTGGAACAGGCGCTGCGCATCGGGCGGGCGGATCGGGAGGACGAGGTCCAGCGCCGCCATGCCGAGCGGGTGATCGCCTTCCTGGAGCTCCAGCCCTGGCGGCACAGCCTGGTGGGCCAGCTGCCCTATGGCCTGCAGAAGCGGGTGGAGCTGGCACGCGCCCTGGCGGCCGAACCCACCCTGTTGCTGCTGGACGAGCCCATGGCCGGGATGAACGCCAGCGAAAAACGGGAGATGGGGCGCCACATCGCCGAGGTGAACCGGACCCTGGGCACGACCATCGTGCTGATCGAGCACGACATCGGCGTGGTGATGGGCCTGTCCCACCATGTCGTGGTGCTGGACCACGGTCGCAAGATCGCCGATGGCACACCGGACCAGGTGCGCCACGACCCCCAGGTGATCACCGCCTACCTGGGCACCCACCACTGAATCAACAGGACGCCAGGCGATGGATTTCTTCGCAGAAGTGCTGATCGGGGGGCTGCTCTCGGGGGTCATGTACTCCCTCGTGGCCATCGGCTTCGTGCTGATCTACAAGGCTTCGGGGGTGTTCAACTTCGCGCAGGGGGCCATGGTGCTCTTTGGCGCACTCACCTACGTCTGCCTGCTGGAGAAGGGCCTGCCCTTCTGGGCGGCGCTGGGGGTGGCGCTGGCCGCACTGCTGGCCATGGCCCTGGCGGTGGAGCGCTGGGTGCTGCGCCCGCTGGTGAACCGACCGCCCATCACCTTGTTCATGGCCACGCTGGGGCTGGCCTACCTGATCGAGGGCGGGGCCCAGGCGCTCTGGGGTGCGCAGGTGCATGCGCTGGACCTGGGCATCGAGGACGTGCCGTTGGATGTGGCCGGGCTGATGGTCTCGCGCTTTGATCTGTTTGCCGCGGCCACCGCCGGCGGTCTGGTGCTGGCGCTGTCGTTGCTGTTCAACCGAACCCGCGTGGGTCTGTCGTTGCGGGCGGTGGCCGATGACCCGCTGGCCGCCCAGGCTGTGGGCATCCGCCTGCCTCGCGTGTGGGCGGCGGTCTGGGGCGTGGCCGGCTTGGTGGCCCTGATCACCGGGCTGATGTGGGGGGCCCGGCTGGGGGTGCAGTTCTCGCTGTCGCTGGTGGTGCTCAAGGCGCTGCCGGTGCTGATCATCGGTGGCTTCTCCTCGGTGGGGGGCGCCATCGTCGGCGGGCTCATCGTCGGGGCCTCCGAGAAGCTGGCCGAGGTCTACGTCGGCCCGCTGGTGGACGGCGGCATCGAGAACTGGTTTCCTTATCTGCTGGCCACCGTGCTGCTGCTGGTTCGACCGGCCGGCCTGTTCGGTGAGCGGCCCATCGAGCGTGTCTGAGCGCAGGGGTGTCCATGTGGTTTCTTGAAGCAGGCCAGTTCAGCACCCGTGCGGCGCATGACCGCCGGCTGCTCCCGCTCTGGCAG
>NZ_BADL01000276.1 GCF_000333615.1 Ideonella sp. B508-1
ATCTCACCCGTCTTGGCCTCGGGATAGGGGTAGAGCGCTGCGCAGCCGAAGATCACGCCGTCGTGCTCGATCACGGTGTAGTTGGCGATGTCCCGCTCGATCTCGGTGCGGCTGCGTTTGACCAGCGTGCCGTCCATTTCGTAGGGCTCGATCAGCTTCAGGATACCCCCCACATCGTCCGAGGTCGCCTCCCGCAGGCTCTCGAGTTTTTCATCCACGACCATGGTGCCGATGCCGTCGTGGGTGAAAACCTCCATCAGCAAGGCCCCGTCCATCGCGAACGGAAGAATGTGCGAGCGCTCCACGCCACCCCGGCAGGCCCGCACGCAATATTGCAAGTAGAAGCCCGGGTCGGTGGGTTGCATCGGCCGTGGCAGCGAGGCCAGAAGCCGCTGGGCGTCGGGCAGGGCAATTTCGGTGTCGATCGGGCTGTCCGGATCCTCCTGGGATTCGCGGATGCCGGGGATCTCCGTCATGAACAGCAGTTTGTCCGCCCCCAGGGCAATGGCCACCTCGGTGGCCACGTCTTCCATCGAGAGGTTGAAGGCCTCGCCCGTGGGGGAAAAACCGAAGGGCGAGAGCATCACCAGGGCGCCGATGTCCATGGCGCGGCGGATGGCGGTGGCATCCACCTTGCGCACCACGCCGCTGTGCATGAAATCCACGCCGTCGACGATGCCCACGGGGCGGGCGGTCAGGGAATTGCCGGGAATCACCCGCACGTGGGATTGGCCATCGGGGTGTTGGGCAGACCCTGCGAAAACGCCGCTTCGATTTCAAAACGCAGCTGGCCCGCGGCTTCCTGGGCGCAATCCAGGGCGACCGGATCGGTGACCCGCATGCCATGGGAAAACACCGAAGCATGCCCTTTGGCCAGCAGTTGTTCATTCACCTGCGGCCGGAAACCATGCACCAGGACCAGGTGCACCCCCATCGCGTGCAGGATGGAAATGTCCTGCACGAATGCATTCAGCCGCCCGGCGGCAATCAGCTCACCGGTGATGCCGATCACGAAGGTCTTGCCTCGGTAGGCGTGGATGTGCGGCGCAACCGAGCGGAACCAGGGGACGAAGGTGTGGGGGAAGACGAGGTCCATGGTGGGCGGAATTGTGCCGCACCCCCGCGGCCCCGCGGACGACGCGGCGCAGGCCCAGCAACGATAATCCCCGCCCTGTGACCGATTCCGCCTCCCGCACCCGCTCTTCCGCGCCGAATGCCGGCGCCCCGCGTTCCCCTCGGCCCCCTCGCACGGGGGGCGTGCCGCGCACGCCACGGCCTGCCACGCCGGTGCCGCCCATCACCTTTCCGGAATCGCTGCCCGTCTCCGGCCGGCGCGATGAGATCGCTCAGGCCTTGCAGGTCCACCAGGTGGTCATCGTCTGCGGCGAGACCGGCTCGGGCAAGACGACCCAACTGCCCAAGATCGCGCTGGCCCTGGGCCGCGGCCTGGGCGCCGGTGGCAGCGGCCTGATCGGCCACACCCAGCCGCGGCGGATCGCCGCCAGCTCGGTGGCCAAGCGCATCGCCGAGGAGCTCAACTCGCCGCTGGGTGAGGTGGTGGGCTACAAGGTCCGCTTCAACGACCGGCTGCAGCCCGGCGCCAGCGTCAAGCTGATGACCGACGGCATCCTGCTGGCGGAGACCCAGACCGATCCGCTGCTCAAGGCCTACGACACGATCATCATCGACGAGGCCCATGAGCGCAGCCTGAACATCGACTTCCTGTTGGGCTACCTGCGCCAGATCCTGCCCCCGGCGCCCCGACTGAAGATCATCGTCACCTCGGCGACGATCGACGCCGACCGCTTCGCCCAGCATTTCGCCTCGGCCAGGGGCCGGCGCCCGTGATTCTAGTGAGCGGTGCACCTTCCCTGTGGAG
>NZ_BADL01000275.1 GCF_000333615.1 Ideonella sp. B508-1
TTGATGACGGGCACCCCGCCGATCAGCAGGTCGGGGTTGCGGGCGATGTTGACCTCGGGCGTGACGACGGCGCCGTGCAGGCCTTCGTAGAACAACAGGTCGGTGTTGCCCGGCAGTTCTCCCCAGGGGGTGAAGGTGCCGGGTCCTGGCCATAGGGCTGGGCCTCCACCGGGTCGTGCAGGTAGCGCCGGCGCCGGCCGGTGCCCGATTCGCCATAGCTGTGGAAAAGCTGCTCCAGTTCGGCGAAGAGGTTGTTCTCCGGCCCGAAGTGGCTGAAGTGGGTGTTGCCGGCCTCCTCGGCCGCGCGCTGGCGCTGGCGCATCTCGCCGCGGTCGTAGCGGTGGAAGCTGTCGCCTTCGATGACGGCGGCGCGCACGTTCTCGCGGCGGAAGATGTTCTCGAAGGTGCGGGTCACCGAGGAGGTGCCCGCACCGGACGAGCCGGTGATGGCGATGATGGGGTGTCGCGCGGACATGGTCGTGTGTCTCCGGGTCTTCTTGGAATGGATGGCGCGGGGCGCGAAGCCTCAGGCCCTGAACAGGCTGCGCTCGGCGAACAGCGGGTTGGCCGGCTCGGCCTCCGACGGGTCGCGGTGGTACTGCTCGATGCGCTCGACCTCGTGGCGCGAGCCGAAGACCAGGCCGATGCGCTGGTGCAGCGCCGTGGGCCGCACGCCCAGCACCGGCTGCAGGCCGGTGGAGGCACGCCCGCCCGCCTGCTCGATCAGAAAGCCCACCGGGTTGGCCTCGTACAGGAGGCGCAGGCGGCCGGCGCGGGCCGGTTCTTTGCGGTCGCGCGGGTACATGAAAACGCCGCCGCGCATCAGGATGCGGTGGGTCTCGGCCACCAGCGAGGCAATCCAGCGCATGTTGAAGTCCTTGCCGCGCGCGCCGCTGGCGCCGGCCAGGCATTCGTCCACATAGCGCTTGATCGGCGGCTCCCAGAAGCGGCTGTTGGAGGCGTTGATCGCGAACTCGCGGGTGTCGGCCGGCACCTGCAGGTCCGGGTGGGTCAGCATGAACTCGCCCAGGTCCGGGTGCAGGGTGAAGCCCACCGTGCCGTGGCCCACGCTGAGCACCAGCATGGTGGTGGGGCCGTAGAGCGCGTAGCCGGCGGCCACCTGGGCCGCGCCGGGCTGCAGGAAGTCGGCCTCCACCGGCGCGCGGCCGCTGTCCACCACGTCCTGCGGCGCACGCAGGATGGAGAAGATGCTGCCCACCGAGACGTTGACGTCGATGTTGCTGGAGCCGTCCAGCGGGTCGAACAGCAGCAGGTACTTGCCGCGCGGCTGGTTGTCCGGGATGGGGTAGGGCGCCTCCATCTCCTCCGAGGCCATGCCGGCCAGGGTGCCCGAGCCTTCGTTGCGACGCAGGAAGACCTCGTTGGCCAGCACGTCCAGCGGCTTCTGCTCCTCGCCCTGCACATTGACGGCCGCCGGGGCGGCCGGGGTCGCGCTGCCCAGCTCGCCGAGCTTGACCGCGCGGGCAATGGCCTTGGCGGCCAGGGCCACGTCGAGGATCAGGGTGTTGAGCTCGCCGCTGGCGCCGGGAAAGCGGCGGCGCTGCTCGATCAGGTACTGGGTGAGCGTGGGGCGGTGGGACAGGGGCATGGCAGTCTCCTTGGGTGTTCTGTGTCGGGTGGCGGGCCGGGCTCAGGCCGCGGGTGCGCCGGCCGGGGCGGCCGAGGCGAAGACCCGGCTGGCGGCGATGTCCTCGGGCGCCAGCGTGGAGAGGGCCTCGGCATCGAGCACCCGGTCGGGCTCGGCGAAGAGCCGGCTGGCCTGGCGCAGGCGGGCCCGGTCCAACGCATTGCGCACGCTGCGGGCGTTGGCGAAGTGCGGCTGGGCCAGGCGCAGCGCCAGGTAGCGGGCGAAGGTCTCGCGGGCACCGTCGCCGAAGCGGTAGTGCTGGCCGGCGAGCATGCGGTCGGCGATGCCCAGCAGCTCGTCGGCGCTGTAGTCGGGAAAGTCGAGGTGATGGGCGATGCGCGAGCTCATGCCCGGGTTGGACTGGAAGAAGGTGTCCATGCGGTCCCGGTAGCCCGCCAGGATCACCACCAGGTCGTCGCGCTGGTTCTCCATCACCTGCAGCAGGATCTCGATGGCCTCCTGGCCGTAGTCGCGCTCGTTCTCCGGCCGGTAGAGGTAGTAGGCCTCGTCGATGAAGAGCACGCCGCCCATGGCTTTCTTCAGCACCTCCTTGGTCTTGGGCGCGGTGTGGCCGATGTACTGGCCCACCAGGTCGTCGCGCGTGACGGCCACCAGGTGGCCCTTGCGGATGTAGCCCAGGCGGTGAAGGATCTCGGCCATGCGCAAGGCCACCGTGGTCTTGCCGGTGCCGGGGTTGCCGGTGAAGCACATGTGAAGGCTGGGTGCTTGAGCCGAAAGCTGGAACTGGGCGCGCAGCTTGTCGATCACCAGCAGCGCGGCGATGTCGCGCAGCCGCGCCTTGACCGGGCGCAGGCCGACCAGGTCGCGGTCGAGCTCGTCGAGCACCTCCATCACCCGGCTCTGGGCCAGCACCTCGTGGACGGTGCGTGCCGCGGGCGCGGTCTCTGGCGTTGGTGTGGCTGCGGCCGTGGCCGTCGTCGCCACGCCGGGAATGGCGTAGAGCGGGGCGTTCATCGGGGGACCTCCGGCAGGGTGGCTCAGTAACGCTCGGCTTCGGGATGGTCGGCCGCGTAGCCGCGCAGGGTGTAGCGCTGGCTGCGGCCGTGGATCTCCTGGCGCTGCAGCTGGAAGCCCGGCTCGGCGGCGGGGCGGTTGACGATGAAACACATGGCGATGGACTCGATGCCGCGGGTCGAATCGAAGGCCATCATGCGGATGTAGTGGCGCGGGAAGGCCTGACGGCAGCCCTGCAGTTCGAGCATCACGCCGGCGGCGTCCTGCAGGTCGAACATGGGCATGCCGTACATCTCCCAGTAGGTGTTGCGCGGGTGCGGGTCGTCGGTGTATTCGACGCTCCAGGCATAGCCCTTGGCCAGGCCGTACTCGATCTGCGCGCGGATCTCGGCGTCGCTCAGGTCGGGCAGGAAGCTGAACTGGCCCTGGGTCAGGCGGCCGGTGGGGTTGGTCATCATGGTGGGTGCTCCTTGGGGGCTCTTGCCCGTTTCGGTCAACAGCGGTCGCGGCGTGCGTGGTCAGGCCGGCGGGGCGACTTCTTCCGCTCATGTCCCCCGGCCCTGGCCTGCCGGCCAGGACCTCCTCCTTGACTTCGCTTCAGAAGTCACCCCACCGACCTGACCGGACACCTTGGCGGCCAGGGACGGTTCGCATGCCGAGGCGGTGCCGATCGGGCCGCCCGGGGTGCTTGCCGGAGCGAAGTCAAGGAGGAGGACGGCGCGCAGCGTCGTCCGGGGGACATGAGCGCAGGGAAGTGCCCCGGGGGGACCGATCCCGCGCAGACCGTGGCCTGCTGGGGGGTAAATCAGGCCGCCACCGCCGGCGTCAGCGCGAAGTCGCTGGTGTCGGTGCTGGCGTAGTTGAAGCTGATCTCGCCCCAGGTATCCAGGGCCTGTTTCAGCGGGGTGCAGAACTGGGCCGCCGCGCGCAGGATTTCGGGCCCATCGGCCGCGATGTCCCGGCCCTCGTTGCGGGCCTTGACCATGCACTCCAGCGCCACCCGGTTGGCCACCGCGCCGGCCTGGATGCCGGCCGGGTGGCCGATGGTGCCGCCGCCGAACTGCAGGATCACGTCGTCGCCGAACAGGTTCAGCAGCTGGTGCATCTGGCCGGCGTGGATGCCGCCGGACGCCACCGGCATCACCTTGCGCATGTCGGCCCAGTCCTGGTCGAAGAACAGGCCGCGCGGCAGGTCCTGCTTCGTGTAGCTGTCGCGGCAGACGTTGTAATAGCCCTGCACCGTCATCGGGTCGCCCTCGAGCTTGCCCACCGCGGTGCCGGTGTGCAGGTGGTCCACGCCGGCCAGACGCAGCCACTTGGCCATCACGCGGAAACTCACGCCGTGGTTCTTCTGCCGGGTGTAGGTGCCGTGGCCGGCCCGGTGCATGTGCACGATCATGTCGTGCTTGCGGGCCCAGTTGGCGATGGACTGGATGGCGCTCCAGCCGATGATCAGGTCCACCATGATGACCACCGAGCCCAGCTCCTTGGCGAACTCGGCGCGCTCGTAGATGTCCTCCATCGTCG
>NZ_BADL01000274.1 GCF_000333615.1 Ideonella sp. B508-1
TCTAGAGTCCAGCGACCAGGCGTGCTCCATTTGATGGTGGGTCGGGCCGTCCTCGCCCAGGCCGATGGAGTCGTGGGTGAGCACATGCACCACGCGCTTTCGCATCAGCGCGGCCATGCGGATGGCGTTGCGGCTGTAGTCGCTGAACACCATGAAGGTGCCGCCGAAGGGGATGAAGCCGCCATGCAGCGCGATGCCGTTCATGATGGCCGACATGCCGAACTCGCGCACGCCGTAATTGATATGGCGCCCGCCGGGCTGGCCGGCGCGCACCGCGCCGCAGCCGGGCCAGTCGGTCAGGTTGGAGGCGGTGAGATCGGCCGAGCCGCCCAGCAGCTCCGGCAGCCGGGGCGCCAGCCGGGCGATGGCCTGCTGCGAGGCCTTGCGGGTGGCCACCGCTTCGCCGCGCTGCTGCACCTCGGCCAGCTCGCGCCAGCCTTCGAGCTCGAAGTCCAGCGGCAGCTCGCCGCGCAGCCGGCGCGCCAGCTCGGCGGCCTCGGCCGGGAAGGCGGCTTCGTACCCATCCCAGCGGGCCTGCCAGGCCGCGTGCGCGGCCGCGCCGCGGGCCCGAGCATCCCAGGCCTGGGCGATGTCGGCCGGCACCTCGAAGGGCCCGGCCGTCCAGCCCAGCGCCGCGCGGGTGGCGGCGATCTCCTCGGCGCCCAGCGGCTCGCCGTGGGCCTGGGCCGAGCCCTGGCGGCCTGGTGCGCCGCGGCCGATGGTGGTGCGGCAGATGAGCAGGGTGGGCCGGTCCTGCTGCCGCGCCTGGGCCAGCGCAGCATCCAGCACGGCCACGTCGTGCCCGTCCACCGGGCCGATCACGGCCCAGCCGCAGGCGGCGAAGCGGGCCGCGGTGTCGTCGGCGAACCAGGGCGTGACGGCGCCGTCGATGCTGATGCCGTTGTCGTCGTACAGGGCCACCAGCTTGTGCAGCTTCCAGGCCCCGGCCAGCGAGATGGCCTCCTGGCTCAGGCCCTCCATCAGGCAGCCGTCGCCCAGGAAGACCCAGGTGCGGTGGTCCACCACGGTGTGGCCGGGGCGGTTGAACTCGTCGGCCAGCAGCTTCTCGGCCAGGGCCAGGCCCACGGCATTGGCCAGGCCCTGGCCCAGCGGGCCGGTGGTGGTCTCGACGCCGGGGGTGTGGTCCACCTCGGGGTGGCCGGGGGTGCGGCTGCCGGCCTGGCGGAAGCGGCGCAGCTCGTCCAGCGAGAGGTCGTAGCCGGTGAGGTGCAGCAGCGCGTAGAGCAGCATGCTGGCGTGGCCGTTGGAGAGCACG
The DNA here is from genome assembly GCF_000333615.1 of Ideonella sp. B508-1. Taxonomy (GTDB): domain Bacteria; phylum Pseudomonadota; class Gammaproteobacteria; order Burkholderiales; family Burkholderiaceae_C; genus Ideonella. The sequence continues at coordinate 1,277 of NZ_BADL01000274.1, forward strand.
AAGCGGTCGCGGTCCCACCAGTGAGGGTCGGCCGGGTCGTGGCGCAGGTGGTGGTGCCACAGGGCCACGGCCATCTCGGCCATGCCCATGGGCGCACCGGGGTGGCCGCTGCGGGCCTGTTGCACGGCGTCCATGGCCAGCGCGCGCAGCGCATTGGCCAGGGGGTTCAGCGGGGTGCGCACAGGGCGGACCACGCGCTCGGTCGAGGAAGCGTTGGCAGCCATGCTCACACCGCCTGACGCGCACGCTGGCGCCGTTCCATCATGCGCCAGATGTAGGGCGTGAAGATGAGCTGCATCGCCAGCTCCATCTTGCCGCCGGGCACCACCAGGGTGTTGGCCCGGCTCATCCACGCGTTGTTGATCATGTTGAGCAGGTAGGGAAAGTCGATGCCCTTGGGGTTGGCGAAGCGGATCACGCAGATCGACTCGTCGGCCGTGGGGATGTCGCGGGCGATGAAGGGGTTGGAGGTGTCCACCACCGGCACGCGCTGGAAGTTGACGTGGGTGTGGGCGAACTGCGGCACGATGTAGTGCACGTAGTCGGGCATGCGGCGCAGGATGGTGTCGGT
>NZ_BADL01000273.1 GCF_000333615.1 Ideonella sp. B508-1
CGGCCACGCCAGGGCACCTGGTACGCCATCTGCCTGGCCGACATGGGCGACAGCGGCGCCGCCTTCGTGGCCCTGCCGCAGATCCCGCCGCGCAATGTCAACTGGTTCAAGAAGGGCAAGTGGGTGCACCTGGCCAAGGTGGCCTTCGAGAAGTACTTCCTCTCGAAGATGAAGTCCGGCAACTCCGAACCCATCTACGAGAAGTACGTGCTCAAGGCCCTGGGCATCGTGCGCCTGACCGACCGCTGATCCCCGTTTTTCGTGTCCACAGGGAGCTTCCCATGACCATCACCCGCCTGCTGCGCATCATCCCCGGCCTGTTCATCCTGCTGTCCCTGGCCCTGGGCGTGGAGGGCAGCCCCCTGTTCGTGAACAAGTGGTGGCTGGCCTTCACCGCCTTCGTCGGCCTGAACCTGCTGCAGTTCGGCTTCACCAACTTCTGCCCCATGGCCCTCATCCTGAAGAAGCTGGGGGTGCCCGAAGGCGACGGCGCCGCCTGCTGCAAGCGCTGACCGCAGGCCCGATCCCCTTCGTCCGACAGCCTTGGCAGGAAGACCCCACAATGGCAGCTTCTCAAACGGATTCCACTCCCCCCGAGGAGCCCTGTGCCATGTCGATGTTGACCGACGATAAGACCCGCACCGACCTGCTCAACCGCCTGAAGCGGGCCGAAGGCCAGCTGCGCGGCATCCAGCGCATGATCGAGGAGGGCCAGCCCTGCCAGGACGTGGCCAGCCAGATGGCGGCGGTGCGCAAGGCGCTGGACAGCACCTATGTGCGCATGACGGTGTGCTTCATGGAGCAGGAGCTGGGCGCCCACCTGGGGTCCAACCCCAAGGGCCGCAAGCAGCTCACCGAGGTGCTGGGCGAAGTCCAGACCCTGCTGGGCAAGGTGCGCTGAACAGCGCCCCCGCCGATCCCCTGTTGCCGGAGACCCCGATGAGCCAGGATGCCGTGACCGTCCGCCTGACCCAGGTGCAGGATTACCAGTTCGACGTGGATTTCGGTGCCGGCATTCCGGCGCTGCGCTGCGACGAGCCGCCCCCGCTGGGCCTGAACCAGGGCCCTTCGCCCATGCACCTGCTGGCCGCCGCGGTGGCCAACTGCCTGTCAGACTCGCTGCTGTTCGCGCTGCGCAAGTTCAAGCAGCAGCCCGAGCCGCTGCGCACCGAGGTCTCGGCCGAGGTGGGCCGCAACGCAGAGGGCCGCCTGCGGGTGCTGGGCATGCGCGCCACGCTGACGCTGGGCGTGCCTGCGGCCGCGCTGGAGCACCTGGACCGGGTGCTGGCCAGCTTCGAGCAGTACTGCACCGTCACCCAGAGCGTGGCCCAGGGCTTCCCGGTGGAAGTCCAGGTGGTCGACGCCACCGGAGTCCGATTGAAATGAGCTCTCCCGAACCCCTGCTGATCGATGTGCGCTCCCCCGGCGAATACGCCGGCGGCTACCTGGACGGCGCGGTGAACCTGCCGCTGGACCAGCTGCAGGGTGGCATCGCCCGGGTCGCCCCCGACCTGGACCAGCCCATCGTGCTGTACTGCGCCTCGGGCGGCCGTTCGGGCATGGGTTGCATGCTGCTGCAGCAGATGGGCTACCGCCAGGTCAGCAACGGCGGCGGCATCGGCATGCTGGCCATGAGCAGCCAGCGCCCCGTGCGCCGGCTCTGAGGCGGCGCTCCCTCGCCACGCCTCAGCGCGGCAAGCGCAGCGTGGCCTCCAGCCCGCCCTCGGGGTGGTTGCGCAGGCTCAGCGTGCCCCCCGCGCCCTCGGCGATCTGGCGGGCGATGGCCAGGCCCAGCCCACTGCCCCCGGTGACCCGGCTGCGCGAGGCCTCCAGCCGGAAGAAGGGCTCGAAGACCTGCTCCAACGCCTCCGGCGGAATGCCCGGCCCGGCGTCCCGCACGCGGATCGTCAGCGCGTCGGGACGGTCCTGCACGATCAGCTGCGCACGCTGGCCATAGAGCACCGCGTTGTCGACCAGGTTGTTGACACAGCGCCGCAGTGCAGCCGCCCCGCCCAGCCAGGGGCGCTCGCAGGCACCCTCGATCTGCACGTCGCGCCCCATGGCCTGCTGGTCGGCCTGCAGGCTCTCCAGCAGCGCCATCACATCGACCGGCCGACGCTCCTGGGCCTGCTCCAGGCCGCGCAGGTGGTCCAGCGCATCGCTCACCAGCTGGCTCATCTCGTCCAGATCGTGTTCCATGCGCGCACGCAGGTCCTCGTCGTCCAGCATCTCGGCGCGCAGCCGCATGCGGGTCAGCGGCGTCTTCAGGTCGTGCGAGACCGCCGCCAGCATGCGGGTGCGCCCGTCCAGCGTGCGGCGCAGGCGCTGCTGCATGCGGTTGAAGGCCCGGTTGGCCCGCGCCACCTCCTGCGGCCCGGTCTCCGGCAGCGGCGCCTGCTGCAGGTCCTGGCCCAGGCCGTCGGCCGCGCGGGCCAGGTCGGCCAGGGGGCGCGTCACCCGTCGCACCGCCCACCAGCTCAGGGCCGCCACGGTGACCGCCAGCACCAGCAGCGACACCGGCACCCGCCAGGGCAGCGGCGCGTCGTCGGGCAGCGGCCGGTTCTCCAGCCGCAGCCACTGCCCGCCCTGCAGCGGCACCTGGGCCACGAAGACCAGGCCGGCGTGGTGATGCCAGCGCTCGGCACGCTGGGCCCGCCAGGCGGCCCGCGGATCGGCCGGCGAGGCACTGGCCGCTGGCAGCGGCGGCGGCGGCGCCTCGGCCAGCGGCCCGGGTGGGGGCGGCGGCGTCACCTGCCAGGCGGCCAGCTCAAAGGGCCGCCCATCGCCCAGGCCCTGGCGCAGGCCCTGCCGGTACAGCGCCAGCGCGGCCTCGGGCGCGGGGGTGGCGGCCGGGCCCGGCGCCCGCAAGGGCTCGGGCGCATCCAGCAGCCGCACCCGCAGCGGCGGCGCGTCCATCAGGCGCACGAAGCGCTGGCGCTCGGCGGCATCCAGCGTGTCCAGCAGCAGCACCAGGTCCGCCACGCGGCGGGCCGGCTGCAGGCCGGTGCTGCGCTGCACCACCCGGTCGCGCTCGGCCAGGTTGATCCACAGGCTCAGGCCCTGGCCGGCCACCAGGCCCAGCAGCAGCACGCCCAGCAGGCGGCCATACAGGGTGCGGGGCCACCAGCGCCAGCGGCGGGTGGCGGAAATCTGCTCACCACCGCTCATGCCTGCACCGTCACCGCGGCGGCCAGCACATAGCCCTCGCCCCGCACCGTCTTGATGACCCGCGGGTCGCGCGAATCGTCTCCCAGGCGGTGACGCAGACGACTGATCTGCACATCGATGGCCCGGTCCAGCGGATCGGCCTCGCGGCCCTGGGTCAGGTCCAGCAACTGGTCGCGGTTGAGCACCCGGTTGGGGTGGGCCAGCAGCACGCGCAGCAGCTTGTATTCGGCCCCGCTCAGGGCCACCACCACCCCCTCGGGCGACTCGAGCTGGCGGGCCTGGGTGTCCAGCACCCAGCCGGCGAACTGCAGGCGCCGGGCACTGTCGGGCTGCAGGTTGCTGGGCAGGCTGCGGGCCCGGCGCAGGATGACCTTGATGCGCGCCATCAGCTCGCGCGCGCTGAAGGGCTTGGGCAGGTAGTCGTCGGCGCCCATTTCCAGGCCCACGATGCGGTCGGTCTCCTCGCCGCGGGCGGTCAGCATCACCACCGGGATGTCGGACTTCGCCCGCAGGTCGCGGCACAGGGTCAGGCCGTCCTCGCCGGGCAGCATCAGGTCCAGCACGACGAGGTCGAAGCGCGTGGCCTCCAGCGCCCGCCACATGGCCCGGCCATCGCCCACGGCGCTGACCTTGAAGCCGTTGCGGCCCAGGTAGGTGGCCAGCAGGGTGCGGATCTCGGCATCGTCGTCGACGATCAGCACATGGTCGGGGCCGTCGGCACGGCCATCCTGGGGAGACAGCAGGGGAGCATTCATGGGCGAGATTGCAGCGTCAACCGGTCCGGCTGACCAGCGGTTTTGTAACGCAGCATGTCAAGCCGCGTTCCGGCAACCCTGATTGACAAAAAGGGCCTTGCCTGACACGCAGGGCTGACATGGTGGCGGTGCAATGGGCACCGTGATGAACCAACTCCAGGAGATTGTCGCCATGCGCCGACTCACCGCCTCTGCCCCCCGCCGCCTGCTGCCCGTGCTGGCCGGTGCGGCCCTGTCCCTCGGCCTGCTGGGCGCCCAGGCCCAAACCGCCAGCGCCCCGGTGCCGCCCCAGCCCGGCGCCTCGGTGCCTGCCAAAGGTTGGCACCACCGTGCCGACCACGGCCCCTTCGACCCGGTGGCCCGGGCCCAGGAGCACCTGGCCCGCCTGAAGACCGAGCTGAAGATCACCCCGGCCCAGGACAAGGCCTGGGAGGGCTTTGCCGCCCAGGTGACCCAGCAGGCCGAAACCATGAAGACCCGGCTGGCCCAGCGCCCCGACCCGAAGGCCGAGGCCCAGATGCATGCCCCCGAACGCATGGCCCAGCAGCTGGCCCAGATGCAGGAGCGGCTGAAGGACATGCAGGCCCTGCGGGATCGGGTGGCGGATCTGTATGCCGTGCTGAGCCCCGCGCAGCAGACCCTGGCCGACCGCCACTTCGCCCGCATGGGCCATGAGATGCGCGAACGCATGGAACATGGCATGGCGCACGGCATGGGCCATCCCGACCCGATGGGCCCCGGCGGCCCCGGCCCGCGCGACGGCGGCCCCGACATGCCGCGCTGAGCGGCATGCCCGGCGGCGGCCTGCGTCAGTCGATCGCCCCAGGGCGATCGAACTGCCAGAGCACCCAGACCAGGCCCAGGCTGGCCGGCGGCATCAGCCAGGGGTTGACGATGCCCCCGACCAGCGGCGCCACCATCAGGAAGGTGCGCAGGCCCCAGCCGTAGAGGTAGCCGGCGCGGGTCAGGTAGTCGGTGGCCAGCGGGACCAGGGCCGCGCGCTCGGCTGAGCCCGCGGGCATGGACATCGCGAAGCCCGCGTGGTTGTAGTAGCGCATCGACAGGGCCGAGCAGACGAAGGAGCTGAACAGCACCACCATCAGCGCCAGGCCCAGGATGTCCAGCGGCGCCACCGAGCTGGGGCGCAGGGTGTGCAGGCCGGCGGCCAGTTGCGAACCCGCCAGGCTGACCGCGCCCATCATGCACAGCGCCGCGGTGGAGGCGGAGATGGTGGCCGACATCAGCGAGTTGCGCAGCGTCTGCACCGCGACGATCTCGAAGCCTGGCTTCTCGGCCAGCACCCGCACCCAGTCGGCCCGCATGCGGGCGTGGGCGGCGCGCGCCACCCGCTGGGGCTCGCGCCGGCCCATCACCAGCACCCGCAGCTCATAGGCCAGTACGATGATGCTGCCGATCACCAGACCGGCCCAGGTGCTCCAGGTGTCCACGCCGTTCACGGGCGCAGCCCCACATAGCGGGTGACCCGGGCCGGGCCCTGGTGGCCGGGCCCTTCGTCCAGCAGCACCTCGGCCTCCTCGCCCAGCTGCTCGTTCAGCAGCCCCGCAAAGTCCTCCCGCAGGGCGGCCAGCGTCATCAGCATGTCCGCGTCCCGCGGCCCACCGCTGCTGTGGCCCAGCTGCGCCGGGTGGAAGGCCTCGATCAGCAGCCGCCCACCGGGCCGCAGCCCCGCCACCAGCCGACGGTGCAGGCCGGTGCGCAGCGCCGAGGGCAGATGGACATAGACCAGCGCCACCGCGTCGAAGGCCTGGGGCGCGGGCGCCCAGTCGCTCAGATCGGCCTGCTCGCCCGTCCAGCGTGCGCTCACGCCGCGCCGGGCGGCCAGCTCGGCCGCCTTGGCCAGGCCCACGGCCGAGCTGTCCACCGCCAGCGCCGCGTGGCCCTGCTCGGCCAGCCAGACGCTGTTGCGGCCCTCGCCGTCGCCGGGCAGCAGCACGCGGCCCACCGGCCAGGCTGACGCCTGCTGTCGCAGAAAGGCATTGGCTTGCAGGCCATACTTGAAGCCGGGCTCGGCAAAACGCTCATCCCAGAACTGACTCATTGCACAAACCGTGTTGATGACGGAAAAATACCCACAAAGGTATCACCCTCCCAAGGACAGACCCTGATGACCCTCCAGGCACAGATCGAATCATTCCACGACCCGGCGACCCACACCTTCAGCCACCTGGTGCTGGACCCGCTCACCCGGGACTGCGCCCTGATCGACACAGTACTCGATTACGACCCCGCCTCGGGCCGCACATCCACCGCCAGCGCCCAGCGCCTGCTGGACCGGGTGCAGACCCTGCAGGCCCGGGTGGTGTGGATTCTGGAGACCCATGTGCACGCCGACCACCTTTCGGCCGCCGCATGGCTGAAGGCGCGGCTGGGCGGGCAGATCGGCGTGGGCGAGCACATCGTCACGGTGCAGCAGACCTTCGGACGGCTGTTCAATGCCGAGCCCTCCTTCGTGCCGGACGGGCGGGCCTTCGACCACCGCTTCGCCGACGACGAGGTCTTCCAGGTCGGCCAGCTGCGCCTGCGCGCCCTGCACACCCCCGGCCACACCCCCGCCTGCATGAGCTACCTGCTCGAGGACGAGGCCCAGCCGGCCGCCTTCGTGGGCGACACCCTGTTCCGGCCGGACTACGGCAGCGCCCGCTGCGACTTCCCCGGCGGCGATGCCGCCGTGCTCTACCGCTCGGTGCGCCGCCTGCTGGCCCTGCCGCCGCACACCCGCCTGTACTTCTGCCACGACTACCCGTCGGCCGGCCAGGCGCCCCAGCTCAGCAGCACGGTGGCCGAGCAGCGCGCGGCCAACATCCACCTGCACGACGGGGTGGACGAGGCCGACTTCGTGGCCCTGCGCCGCCAGCGCGACGCCACGCTGGCCATGCCCACGCTGCTGCTGCCCTCGGTGCAGGTCAACATGCGGGCCGGCCACCTGCCGCCCGCCGAGGACAATGGCACCCGCTACCTCAAGATCCCCCTCGACCAGCTCTGACCCATGGCGTCCTCCCCCACCCCGCTCAAGCACCTGGTCCCCGGCTGGTTCGCCATTCCCATGGGCCTGTGCGGCCTGTCGCTGGCCTGGTGGCGGGCCGCCCCGCTGATGGGCGAGATGGCCACTGGCGTCGCCCTGGTCTGTGGCCTGGCCGCGGCCCTGGCCTGGGTGGCCCTGGGGGTGGCCAGCCTGCTGCGTTGGCAGCGCCACCCCCAGGCCTGGGCCGAAGACCTGAAACACCCGGTGCGCCACACCCTGGTGGCCACCCTGCCGGTGGCCACGCTGCTGCTGGCCGCGGTGGGCGTGCTGGCCCTGGGGCCGCACCCGGCGGTGCGCGGGCTGTGGTGGCTGGGCTCACTGGCGCAGTTCGGCGTCACGCTGTGGGTGCTGGCCCGCTGGTGGCGGCCCAAGGAACAAGGCGGCCTGGCCTGGCCCAGCATCACCCCGGCCCTGCTGATCCCGGTGGTGGGCAATGTGGTGGCGCCGCTGGGCGGCGTGGCGCTGGGACATGGCGACTGGGCGACCGCCCAGTTCGGCATCGGCCTGCTGCTGTGGCCGGTGGTGCTGGCCCTGCTGGGGGCCCGCAGTCTGATGCAGGGCCCCATGCCCGAGCGCCTGCTGCCCACCGCCTTCATCCTGATCGCGCCGCCGGCCGTCTGCGGCAGTGCGATGCTGGAGCTGGGCGCCCCGCCCGCCCTGGGCTGGCTGTTCTGGGGCATGGCCTTGTTCGCCCTGGGCTGGGCCGCCACGCTGGCGCGCCGCCTGCAGCCCCTGGCCTTTTCGGTGACGCACTGGGCGCTGTCCTTCCCGCTGGCGGCCCTGGCCAGCCTGACCCTGCGCCTGGCCCACCCCGGCGGCGGCCTGGCGGTGCTGGGCCCGGTGCTGCTGGCCCTGTGCTCGCTGATCATCCTGGGCCTGCTGATGGCCACCTGGCGCGGCCTGCGCGACGGCAGCCTGCTGGCGCCCGAGCCGGTGGCCCAGATCATCCCCTCGGGCCCCTGAGCCCCTCGGCGGTGGCACACTGCCGGCCATGTCCACCGCCGAGTCCCCCGCGTCTTCCTCACCCGACCTGCTGCTGGCCTGCCTGTGCGCGGCCTGGTGCCCCACCTGCGTGAGCTACCAGCAGACCTTCCAGGCCCTGGCCGCACAGCACCCGGAGGCACGCCTGGTGTGGATCGACATCGAGGACCATGCCGACGCGCTGGAGGACGGCGACGAAGACATCCCGGACATCGAGAACTTCCCCACGCTGCTGCTGCTGCGCGACGGCCAAGCGGTGTTCCACGGCACGGTGCTGCCGCACGCCCAGGTGGCCGAGCGCCTGCTGCAGCAGGCCCCCAGCCTGCGGCCGCTGGCCGATGCGCCGGTGCGGGCCCTGGCGCGCGCGGTGACCGGCCTGGCGACCGACCCGGCCCTGGGCCTGGGCTGAAGCCCGGGGCCCATATGCCCCCACCGCGCTTGTGCACGGTTCGCATAAGGAAGCGCGTTTTGATTCGTTCCTCGCTGCAGGCGGGCTTCCTAGCATGGGACACATCCCATCCCACCTGCCGCCCCGCGGCCACCAAGGAAGCCCATGCCGTCCCGTCGTACCGCCCTGTCCCGCCTGAGCCATCTGGCCCTGGCCGCCACCCTGGCCGCCACCGCCCTGCCCAGCTTCGCCAAGGACATCACGCTGCTGAACGTGTCCTACGACCCGACGCGCGAGCTCTACCAGGACTACAACAAGGCCTTCGCCGCCTACTGGAAGGGCAAGACCGGTGACGTGGTGACGGTCAAGCAGTCGCACGGCGGCTCGGGCAAGCAGGCCCGCTCGGTCATCGACGGCCTGGAGGCCGATGTGGTGACCCTGGCCCTGGGCTATGACATCGACGAGCTGGGCACGGTGGCCAAGCTGATCCCGGCCGACTGGCAGAAGCGCCTGCCGCACAACAGCTCGCCCTACACCTCGACCATCGTGTTCCTGGTGCGCAAGGGCAACCCCAAGGGCATCAAGGACTGGGACGACCTGGTCAAGCCGGGCGTGAGCATCATCACCCCCAACCCCAAGACCTCCGGCGGTGCACGCTGGAACTACCTGGCGGCCTGGGGCTACGCGCTGAAGAAGCCGGGCGGCAGCGAGGCCAAGGCCAAGGACTTCGTCGCGGCCCTGTACAAGAACGTGCCGGTGCTGGATTCCGGTGCCCGCGGCGCCACCACCACCTTCGTGGAGCGCGGCATCGGCGATGTGCTGATCGCCTGGGAGAACGAGGCCTTCCTGGCCGTCAAGGAGCTGGGCCCGGACAAGTTCCAGATCGTCGTGCCCTCGGTCAGCATCCTGGCCGAGCCGCCGGTGGCGGTGGTGGACAAGGTGGTGGACAAGCACGGCACCCGGGCCGTGGCCCAGGCCTACCTGGAGTACCTGTACTCGCCCGAAGGCCAGAAGATCGCCGGTGAGAACTACTACCGCCCGGTGGACCCGAAGGTGGCCGCGCAGTTCGACAAGCTCTTTCCCAAGCTCAAGCTCTTCACCATCGACGACACCTTCGGTGGCTGGGCCAAGGCCCAGAGCACCCACTTCAACGACGGCGGCGTCTTCGACGCGATCTACGCGAAGAAGTGAGCCCGTGGTTCAGGCGCGGGGCAGCGCCGCCTCAATGTCCGCGGCCAGGCTTTCGGGCTTGTCCAGCGGAGCATAGCGGCGCAGCACCCGGCCGTCCGGGCCGACCAGGAACTTGGTGAAGTTCCACTTGATGCCCTCGGTGCCCAAGAGCCCGGGGGCTTGGTGCTTGAGCCAGCGGTACAGCGGATGGGTGCCGGCCCCGTTCACCGCGATCTTGGCGAACATCGGGAAGCTGACCTCGTAGCGCAGGCTGCAGAACTGGCGGATCTCCTGGGCATCGCCCGGCTCCTGGTGACCGAACTGGTCGCAGGGAAAGCCCAACACCGCAAAGCCCTGGGGCCCGAAGCGGCGCTGCAAGGCCTCCAGCCCCGCGTACTGGGGCGTGAAGCCGCATTGGCTGGCGACATTGACCACCAGCAGGGCCTGGCCCGCGTGGTCGCGCAGGTTGGCGGCCTGACCGTCCAGCGTGGTCAGCGGGATGTCCGGCAGCGCGCTCATGCGGTGGCCTCCACCAGGGCCTTCAGCTGGGCCCGGGCCAGTTGCACCGCCGGCCGCGCGCGCATGCGTTCGCGGTGTTCCAGCAGCCAGGGGAAGTCGGCGGTGTCCACGCCATCGCCCTCCAGCCACTCGCCGATCGTGTAGAGATAGGGATCGGCCACGGTGTACTGGCTGCCGAACACCCAGGGCCCTTGCCACCAGTCGCGGCCGATCAGCTCGAAGGCCTCGCGCATGTTCGGGCCCACCTTGGCCTTCATCGGCTCCCAGCTCGCCGGGTCGTCAGACCAGCGCGCGCCGCGGAACTTGTGGGCATGGGCCACATGCACCGTGCTGGCCAGGTAGCTGTGGAAGGCCTGCAGGCGGGCCCAGGCGAAGGCGTCATCCAACGGTGCCAGCCGGGCCTCGGGAAAGGCCTGGGCGACGAAGGCCAGCAGGGCCGGCGTCTCCACCAGGGGGCCACGCTCGGTGACCAGGGCCGGCACGCGGCCCAGCGGGTTCACGGCCAGAAAGGCCGGGCTGCGCTGCTGGCCGCTGGCGAAGTCCACCCGTCGCAGCTGGACGGGCGCCTGCGCCTCGCACAGCGCGATGTGGGTGGCCTGGGCGCAGGTGCCCGGCGCCAGGTAGAGGGTCCAGTGGCGGGGATCCATGGTCGTTCCTTGGTCGCTCATGACAGGCCGGCGATTGTGGGGCGGATCGCGCCGCCCTGCTCAAGACAACGTCTTTCGCATATCGAAGCGCGTTTTGATTCGTTCCTTGTGATCAGGCGCCTGCCTAGCATCTGTTCACGCATGACCAACCACGCTGACCGCATGAGCGGCCCGCGCCCACCCCACCATGAATGCCGCCACACCGCCCCTAGACGCCGCGCTGGCCCCGCCCGGGTCCCGGCCACGCCGCTCGTCCCAGGGGCTGCTGTCCCGGCTCCTGCTGCGCCAGCGCAGCGTGCTGCCCGGCTTCGATCTTTCGCTGGGCCTGACGCTGTTCTACCTGGGCCTGGTCGTGCTGCTGCCGCTCAGCGCGGTCTTTCTCAAGACCTTCACCCTCAGCGCAGACGCCTTCTGGGCCGCGGTGGCCTCGCCGCGGGTGCTGGCCTCCTACCGGCTGACCTTCGGGGCCTCGCTGGCCGCCGCCCTGCTCAATGCCGCGGCCGGGCTGCTGGTGGCCTGGGTGCTGGTGCGCTACCGCTTTCCCTTCCAGCGGGTGGTCGACGCCCTGGTGGACCTGCCCTTCGCGCTGCCCACCGCGGTGGCCGGCATCGCGCTGACCGCGCTGTACGCACCGAACGGCTGGATCGGGCAGTGGCTGCCGTTCAAGGTGGCGTTCACGCCCACCGGCGTCTTCGTGGCCATGACCTTCATCGGCCTGCCCTTCGTGGTGCGCACGGTGCAGCCGGTGCTGGAAGACCTCTCGCGCGAGTTGGAGGAGGCCGCCGCCACGCTGGGCGCCACGCGCGGCCAGACCTTTCTGCACGTGATCCTGCCCACGCTGGCCCCGGCCCTGCTGACCGGCTTCGCCCTGGCTTTCGCCCGCGCGCTGGGCGAGTACGGCTCGATCATCTTCATCGCCGGCAACATGCCGATGGTCTCGGAGATCACGCCGCTCCTGATCATCACCAAGCTCGAGCAGTACGACTACGCCGGCGCCACCGCCATCGCGGTAGTGATGCTGGTCACCGCCTTCGCACTGCTGCTGCTGATCAACCTCATCCAGGCCTGGTCGCGTCGGCGCCAGGGCCGCTGAGCCGGGAGTCTCCCCACCATGTCTTCCCCTGTCACCGCCCAGCCCGCCCGCTCGGCCCTGCAGGCCACGGCCGAGCCGGCCTGGGTCCGGCTCACGCTGATCACGCTGGCCCTGGCCTTTCTGTCGCTGTTCCTCTTCGTGCCCCTGGTGGCCGTGTTCGTCGAGGCCTTCAAGAAGGGCTGGGACGTGTACCTCGCGTCCATCGTCGAGCCCGACGCGCTCTCGGCGGTCAAGCTCACGCTGATCGCCGCGGGCATCTCGGTGCCGCTGAACCTGGTGTTCGGGGTCTGCGCCGCCTGGGCCATCGCCAAGTTCGACTTCCGCGGCAAGAACCTGCTGCTCACGCTGATCGACCTGCCCTTCTCGGTCAGTCCGGTCATCGCCGGTCTGATCTACGTGCTGGTGTTCGGCCTGCAGGGCTGGTTCGGCGAATGGCTGCGGGACCACGACCTGAAGATCATCTTCGCGGTGCCCGGCATCGTGCTGGCCACGGTGTTCGTGACCTTCCCCTTCATCGCCCGCGAGCTGATCCCGCTGATGCAGGCCCAGGGCAGCGAGCAGGAGGAGGCCGCCCGCGTACTGGGCGCCAACGGTTGGCAGATCTTCTGGAAGGTGACCCTGCCCAATGTGAAGTGGGCCCTGCTGTACGGGGTGATCCTGTGCAACGCACGGGCCATGGGCGAGTTCGGCGCGGTGTCGGTGGTCTCCGGCCACATCCGCGGCAGCACCAACACCCTGCCGCTGCACATCGAGATTCTCTACAACGAATACCAGTTCGCCGCCGCCTTTGCGGTGGCCTCGCTGCTGGCCGGCCTGGCCCTGGTGACCCTGGTGCTGAAGTACCTGGTGGAGCAGCGCGTCAAGCACACCCTGTCGTCCCATGGCGCGGACGACGTCGCCGCAGCAAGCGCACAAGGAGCCGCATCATGAGCATCGAAGTCCGCAACCTGGTCAAGCGCTTCGGCCCGCTGACCGTCTGCGACCACCTGAACCTGGACATCCCCTCCGGGGAGCTGGTGGCGCTGCTGGGCCCCTCGGGCTCGGGCAAGACCACGCTGCTGCGCATGATCGCCGGGCTGGAACAGCCCGACGAGGGCAGCGTGCTGTTTCACGGCGAGGACGCCACCGAAGTCTCGGTGCGCGAGCGCAACGTGGGCTTCGTGTTCCAGCACTACGCCCTGTTCGGCCACATGACAGTGGCCGACAACATCGCCTTCGGCCTGCGGGTGCGCCCGCGCGCCAGCCGCCCGTCCGAGGCGGCGATCCGCGAGAAGGTCCAGGCGCTGCTGCACCTGGTGCAGCTGGACACCCTGGCCGGCCGCTTCCCGCACCAGCTCTCCGGCGGCCAGCGCCAGCGCGTGGCCCTGGCCCGGGCGCTGGCGGTGGAGCCCAAGGTGCTGCTGCTGGACGAGCCCTTCGGCGCGCTGGACGCCAAGGTGCGCAAGGAGCTGCGCCGCTGGCTGCGCCGGCTGCACGACGAGATGCACGTGACCAGTGTCTTCGTCACCCACGACCAGGAGGAGGCCATGGAAGTGGCCGACCGCATCGTCGTGATGAACCAGGGCCGCATCGAGCAGGAGGGCTCGCCCGACGAGGTCTACGACCAGCCGGCCACGCCCTTCGTGCTGAAGTTCCTGGGCGATGTGAACCTCTTCCACCGCCGCACCGAAGCTGGCGAGGCGGTGAGCTATGTGCGGCCGCACGAGCTGGACATCGTCGCGCAGCCGCAGGCCGACACCTGGTCGGTGACGCTGTCGCAGACCCTCACCGTGGGGCCCAACACCCGCATCGAGTTCCTGCGCGAGGAGGACGGCAGCCTGGTGGACGTGGAACTCTCCCGCGAGGCCTGGCGCGGGCTGCAGCGCGAACTCGGCCTGGCCCCGGGCAGCCGGGTCCACCTGAAGCCGCGGCGGGTGACCCGTTTCGGGGAGGTGCATGCCTGAGAGGTTCTCGTCCCGCCGCGCCCAGGTCAGCCAAGCCTGACATGGATCCCGCGGCGCGCCGAAACGTTCCGTGACCGTCGCTTGACCTATCTCAAATGAAGCCAGGTCTGCGCGCCCGGGACATTCCCGAGGGCCGCCCTGCACGGGTACATTGAAATTCGACGGCCTGCATCGTTGTGGATGCGCAGGCCGTTTTCTTCATGCCCGAGCAGTTTTCCCCCTCTTCCGCCTGCCCCTGTCCGACACCGGCACCGGCCCCCGCCGAAGCCGTGCTGCCCGATGACGCCTGCATCACCCGGGACCTGCAGGGCAGGATCGAGCGCTGGAGCCCGGCCGCCGAGGCCCTGTTCGGCTACGCCGAGCAGGAGGCCCTGGGCCAGAACGCGGAGCTGCTGCTGCCGGAACCGCACCGCCACGAATCCCTCTGGCTGGCCCACCGACTGACCCAGGGCGAGGACATCCTGCACCTGTACACGCGGCGCCGTCACAAGTCTGGCCAGCTGCTGCCCGTGAGCCTGACCGCACGGGCGCGGCGCGGCGCCGACGGGCAGCTGCTGGGCATCGACAAGCGTTACCGTCGACTCGGGGACGAATGCGCCATCTTGCGGCAGCTGACCCTGGAGGCCAGCGACTTCGCCCGCCTGTTCGCCCGCACGCCGATGCCCATGTGCATCACCCGCATGACCGATGGCACGGTGCTGGCCATCAACAGCAGCTTCCAGCGCTTCATGGGGCGCCAGGAGGAGGAACTGCTGGGCCGCCGCACCCTGGAGCTGGGCCTGTGGCGCTCGGCCGCCGAGCGCAGCGCGCTGCTGGAGCGGCTGCACCGGGAAGGGCGTGTGCACAACGCCGCGCTGGCCGTGCAACTGGGTGGGCAGGACGCCCCGCCGGACGAGCGGGAGGTGCTGGCCAACATCGAGCCGGTGACACTGGGCTGCCAGCCCTGCCTGTACCTGCTGCTCAACGACATCTCGGGCTGGCGCCAGGCCGAGCGGCTGCTGCAGCGGCGCGACCAGGAGTTCGCCGATCTGGTCAACAACGCCAGCGACGCCATCGTCAGCATCGATGTGCACCAGCGGATCTGTCTGTTCAACCGCGCCGCCGAGCAGATGTTCCAGGTGTCCGCCGAGGCGGCCGTGGGGCAGACGCTGGACCGCTTCATCCCGGGCGAGTGGCGCAGCCGCCACGAGCCCCTGGTCCAGCAGTTCATCGACAGCGGCACAGAGGCCCGGCGCATGGGCAGCGGACGGCTGATCCATGGTTGCCGGGCCGATGGCTCGGTCTTCCCCATCGAGGCCTCCATCTCGCGCGTGGGCCAGGGCGAGAGCCTGCGCCTGACCGTGGTGGCGCGGGATGTCTCCCAGGCCAAGGCGGCCGAGCAGGACCATCTGGCCCGCATCGCCGCCGAATCGGCCAACCAGGCCAAGACGGCCTTCCTCTCGCGCATGAGCCACGAGCTGCGCACGCCGCTCAATGCGGTGCTGGGCTTCACCCAGCTGCTGCTGTCCGGGCGGCAGGACCCGCTGTCTCAGGCCCAGGTGCGGCAGGTCGAGCTGGTGCAGCAGGCCGGCTGGCACCTGCTGGCCCTGATCAACGACGTGCTGGACCTCTCGCGCATCGAGGGCGGCCAGCTGCGGGTCGAGGCCCGGGCCATCGACCCGGCCCACTGCCTGCAGGAGGCCCTGGCCCTGGCCATGCCCCAGGCCCAGGCCAGTGGCATCGCCCTGGAGGGGCCGTCCCCCGCCGCGGACTTGCCGGTGATCCTGGGCGACCCGCTGCGCCTGCGCCAGGTGCTGCTGAACCTGCTGAGCAACGCCATCAAATACAACCGCCCGCACGGCCAGGTGCAACTGAGCGCCCAGCGCCTGGACGACGGCCGGCTGCAGGTGCAGGTCAGCGACAACGGCCTGGGGCTGACGACCGAGCAGTTGCAGCATCTGTACGAGCCCTTCAACCGCCTGGGGCGCGAGCGCTCGCACACCGAGGGCACCGGCATCGGCCTGGTGCTCTCCCGCGAGCTGATGCGCCTGATGGGCGGTGAGCTGCAGCTGCACAGCGCGCCCGGCCAGGGCACGCGCGTGGATCTGTGGCTGCCGACCGCACCCGAGGGCACACCGCCCGCCCCACCGGCCGCCGCCCCGGCCCCCGACGCCGCCGCCGGCACCGCCGCCGACGCCGACTGGGGCGGACGTGTGCTCTACATCGAGGACAACCCGGTGAACCAGCTGCTGATGGAGCAACTGCTGGCCCGCTGCCCCACCGTATCCCTGACCTGCGTGGACACCGGCTCGGCCGGTCTGCAGGCCGTGGTCGAACAAGCCCCCGACTTGGTGCTGCTGGACATGCAGCTGCCCGACATGAGCGGGCTGGAATGGCTGCAGCGCCAGGCGCCTTTGATCGCACAGGGGCGGCTGCGGGTGATCGCCGTGTCGGCCAGTGCCATGTCCGGCGACGTGGCGGCGGCCCGCGCCGCGGGCGCCGTGGACTACTGGACCAAGCCGCTGCGGCTGGACCAGGTGGTGCACGACCTGGCCAGTTGGCTGCGCGAGCCGCCGGCCCCCGCACACTGAACGCGCCGATGGACGCGCCGCGGCGCGCGGCTCACAGGGGCGCCGAGGGCGTGCCCACCGGCGCCGCCTGGGCCTGGCGCACCACGTCCGGCGCCAGGTGGGGGGCGAAGGTCTGGATGAACTCGTAGGCGTAGCTGCGCAGCAGGGCGCCCCGCCGCAAGGCCACCGTGGTCGTGTTGACCGGAAAGAGGTGGCGGGCATCGATCGCCCGCAGGCCCGTGTCGCGCTCTTCGTCGAAGGCGATGGCCGCGATGATGCCCACCCCCAGGCCCAGGGCCACATAGGTCTTGATCACGTCGGCGTCCATGGCCGAGAGCACCACCTGCGGCTTCAGGCCGGCCCGGGCGAAGGCATCGTCGATGCTGCCCCGGCCCGTGACGCCGGCGTCGTAGGTGATGACCGGGAACTCGGCCAGCCCCTCCAGCGTGAGCGGCGCGCCCAGCAAGGCATGGCCCTGCGGCACGATGACCACGTGGGTCCAGCGGTAGCAGGGCAGAGCCACCAGCTCGGGCTGGTCCTCCAGCGTGTGGGTGGCGATGCCGATGTCGGCCACGCCCTCCAGCAGCATGCGGGCGATCTGGGCTGCCGAGCCCTGGTGCATCTGCAGCTGCACATTGGGGTGGGCGCTGCAGAAGTCGTGCACCGCGCTGGGCAGCGCATAGCGGGCCTGGGAGTGGGTGGCTGCGATGCTGAGGGTGCCCACCTCGCCATGGCGGAAATCCTCACCCGCCCGGTGCAGGTTCTCGGCGTCCAGCAGCAGGCGCTCCACCCAGGGCAGCACCCGCTCGCCCGCGGGCGTGAGGCCGGTCAGGCGCTTGCCCGCACGCACGAAGATCTCCACGCCCAGCTCGTCCTCCAGCTCACGGATCTGGCGGCTGATGCCAGGCTGGGAGGTGTGCAAGGCCTCGGCCACCTCGGTCAGGTTGAAGCCTCGGCGCGCGGCCTCCCGCACGGATCGGAGTTGCTGAAAGTTCATTGTGATGACGGGCCTGCACTTGGCGCCCGCGGGTTCCTCGTTTTTCGCATTATCAAAACGGCCGCATGAGATCCCAACCATTGAAAACGCGCTAGCTTCTGCCCGCAGGGCATAAGGGCTGGCAACGCTATGCTCCCGGCCATGCCCGTTCAAGCCGCTTCCACCGTCCTGACCCCCTTTCTGCAACGGCCCGGCCACCTGGTGCTGGATGGCGCCCTGGCGACCGAACTCGAGCGCCGCGGGGCCGATCTCCACGACCCGCTGTGGTCCGCCCGGGTGCTGCTGGAACAGCCCGAGCTGATCCGCCAGGTGCACCTGGACTACTTCCACGCCGGGGCGGACGTGGCCACCACCGCCACCTACCAGGCCACCTTCGAGGGCCTGGCCGCCCGGGGGCTGAGCCATGAGGAAGCCGCAGCGCGCATGCTGCTGGCCGTGCAACTGGCCTGCGAGGCCCGCGACAGCTTCTGGCAGGCCTGGGGCGCGCCCGAGGACGCCGCCCACTGGCGCGGCCGGCACCGGCCGCTGGTGGCCGCCAGCATCGGCCCCTACGGCGCCATGCGGGCCGATGGCTCGGAGTACCGCGGCGGCTATGGCCTGAGCCGCCAGGCGCTGAAGGACTTCCACCGCCCGCGCCTGGCACTGCTGGCCCGCAGCGGTGCCGACCTGCTGGCCTGCGAGACCCTGCCCAGCCTGGAGGAAGCGCTGGCCCTGGCCGAACTGCTGGACGAGCTGCGCCAGGCCCCGGACCTGGCGGGCCTGGGCGCCTGGATCAGCTTCTCCTGCCGGGACGAGGCGCACACCTGCGAAGGCCAGCGTCTGGCCGACTGCGCCGCCGCCCTGGAGGGCTTTGCCGGCGTGCTGGCCCTGGGCGTGAACTGCACCGCCCCGCAGCATGTGGCCGCGCTGTTGGACAGCGCCCGCCCCTTCACCACCAAGCCCCTGCTGGCCTACCCCAACGCGGGCGAGCGCTACGACCCGGTGGCCAAGGTCTGGCAGCCCGACCCGGCCTGCGCCCACCGCCCGCTGGCCGAGATGGCCATGGACTGGGAGCGGGCCGGCGCCCGCCTGATCGGCGGCTGCTGCCGCACCACGCCGCAGGACATCTCGGCCCTGCTGGCACGCTGGACCACCCCGTCATGAGCGTGACCCGGATGCCGGACTGGTAACACTCGCATCCAAGTGTTGCCACGGGCCCGCTTCCCCCTCCCCTTGGGGACACGGCGGCCCCGGGACTGGTCGACACTCGTCGGCTCCGGCCTGACGGCCGATCCCGTCGAACCGACCCTGCCGAGCCGATGTCCCTGCCCGTTGCCGACCTCACTTCGCTGGCCGAGACCACCAGCACCTCCCTGAACACCGCCCTGAGCACCGTTCTCAGCGCCTTCACCTGGCTGGAAGAGACCGAGCGGCTGATCACCCTGCGCACCGCGCTGCCGGCGCTGAACCTGGTGGCCACGCGGCTGGTGATGCGTGAGGCCGAGGGGCAGGGCTTCGAGCTGATCCTGGACGCGGTCTCCACCTCGGCCTACCTGCCGCTCAAGAGCCTGATCGGCGAGCAGATGACCGTGGGCCTGCGCCAGGCCGATGGCACCTATGCCCCCTGGCACGGCTATGTGACCGAGGCGGCCCAGCTGGGCAGCGACGGCGGCCTGGCCCGCTACCGCCTGGTGATGGCACCCTGGCTGGACTTTCTGAAGCTGCGCCGCGACAGCTTCGTCTTTCAGGACAAGACGGTCCCCCAGATCCTGGACGACCTCTTCGCCGACTATCCCCAAGCCCAGTGGCGCTGGGCGCTGAGCGAGCCGGACGCCCTGCGCACCCGCTCGCTGTGCATCCAGTACCGCGAGAGCGACTGGGCCTTTGTGCGGCGCCTGCTGGCCAGCGAGGGCCTGAGCTGGCACATCGAGCACCTGGGGGACGACGACGCCGCCACCGCCGACGAGCAGGGCAAGGCCCGCCATGTGATGGTCATCACCGACGCCGGGGCCGAACGCACCGACCTGGGCCCCATCCGCTTTGCGCCCTGCACCCCACCGCGGTGGTCGAGGGGCTCGAAGACCCGATCAGCGGCTTGGCCGCCCAACGCAGCCTGGCGCCCAAGCCGTGGCCCTGGGCAGCTGGGACTACCGCAGCCTGGCCGGGGCC
>NZ_BADL01000272.1 GCF_000333615.1 Ideonella sp. B508-1
CTGTGGCGGCGGCAGGCCGTCCAGCGGCCGGCCCAGCGGGTCGATCACCCGGCCCAGCAGGGCGTCACCGCAGCCCAGGGCCAGGCGCTGGCCGCAGCGGTGCATGCGCAGGCCGGCGGCCAGGCCCTCGGTCTGGTCCAGCAGGATGCAGCCGGCCAGCGTCTCGTCGAGCTGGAAGACCCAGGCGCGGCTGCCATCGGCCGAGCGCAGCACCTCGCCCACCGGCACGAAGGGCAGGCCCTCGACCCAGGCGATGCCGTCGGCCACACCCAGGATGGTGCCGACCTCCTCGACGCTGAGGCCGACCTCGGGGACGAGGTCGGGGGCGATGTCGGATGCAGACGAGGCCATGTCAGCCCTCCCCTGGGGTCTGGCCGGCCGTCGGGGCGTCCAGGCGCCTGAAGGCGTCGACGCCACGGCGCAGGCTGGTCTCCAGCTGGTGGCCGGGCAGGTGCACGCTCAGGCCCGCCAGCAGATCGGGCTCCAGCGTCCAGCGCGGGGCCACGTCCTGGCCCAGCACGGCCGCCAGGCCGGTGCGGATGCGGGCCTGCAGCGCCTCGGGCAGGGCAAAGGCGCTGCTCACGGTGGGGGGCTCGGCGCCGGGCGCGCGACCCAGCGGGCTCAGCTCCAGCGCCAGGGCTTCGGCCCGGGCGGCCAGGTCGGTCAGGAACAGATCGACCAGCGCGGCCTCCAGCGCCGGGCTGGCCAGGCGCTTCAGGTAGTCGCCCACGAAACCGGCGGCGCGGGCCTGCAGCTGGCGGTCGGCCTGCTCCTGGCGCGCGCTGGCCTCGCGCTGCAGACGGACCTGGGCCTTTTCGCGCTCGGCGCGCAGCTCGGCGTCCAGCGCGGCCAGACGCTGGCTGCGCAGCGCGGCGATCTCCTCCACCAAGGCTTGACGGGCCGCCTCACGCTGGCCGGCCTGCCCGGCTTCCTGGGCGGCCAGGGCCTGGGCTCGCGCCTCCAGGGCCTGCTGGCGGGCGTCCAGCGTGTCGCGCTGCTGCTGCTGGGCCTGGGCCCGCGCGGCCAGGGCGGCCTGCACCGGCTTGAACAGGAAGCGGCGCAGCAGCCACAGCAGCACCGCAAAGTTCAGGATCTCCAGCGCGAAGGTGGTGGCATCGAGGTTCATGGCGGGTCCCGTCGGCGGCGAGGGCCGCCCCTCACTTCAGCAGGTATTCGAGCAGCGGGTTGCGGAACAGGATGATCAGCGCCACCACCAGGCAATAAATGGCCAGCGACTCGATCATGGCCAGGCCGATGAACAGGGTGCGGCTGATCTCCTTCTCGGCCTCGGGCTGACGTGCCAGGGCGTCCAGGGCCGAGGAGATGGCCCGGCCCATGGCCAGGGCCGGGAAGAACACGCCCAGGGCGATGGCCAGGGCGGCCACCACGGTGGAGACGATGGCGAAGAGGTGCAGGTCGGTCATGGCGACTCCGGAGCAGAAGAGGAAACAGGCGTTGGGGGCGTTGGGGGCGATGGAGGCGTTGGCGGCCCCGGCGGCTGGCCTTCGGGCAGGCTGACCTCCAGCGCGGAGCCGACATAGATCAGCGCCAGCATGCCGAAGATGTAGGCCTGCACCAGGGCCTCGATGACGTGCAGCAGCAAGAGGGGCACCGGCACCAGCACACCGGCCACCAGCAACACCAGCAGCGCGGCCATCTCCAGGCTCATCATGTTGCCGAACAGGCGGATGGCCAGGGCCAGGGTGCGGGTGATCTCGCTGATGATGTGGAAGGGCGCGAGGATGGGGCTGGGCTGGATGTAGTGCCGCAGATAGGCCCGCCAGCCCGCGGCCCGCAGGCCGTAGAGGTGCACCGCGAAGAAGACGATGACCGCCAGCGCGGCGGTGACGGAGAGGTCGCGGGTGGGCGAGGTGAGGCCCGGCACCAGGCCCAGCAGGTTGGACACCGCAATGAACAGCCACAGGCTGCCGATGAAGGGCAGCACCCGGTCCACATGCACCGGGACCACGACCTCGGCCACCGCGTCATGCATCAGCTGCCAGGCCAGCTCCAGCGCCAGGGCCGGCGGGCGTCCGCCCCGCGGGCCCCAGAACCAGGCGGCCGCGGCCAGGCCCAGCGTGACGAGCAGCGACAGGCACAGGGTCTCCGACAGGGCCAGCCCGGCCAGGTGCAGCGTGAAGCCTTCGTCCATGTGTGTCTCCCCAGTCCTCAGCGCCCGTGGCTGCGGAAGAACCAGATCACGTTGCCCACGCCCACGGCCAGGCCCAGCAGGATCAGGTTGACCGTCCAGCGCACGCTGTAGCCGGCGGACAGGCTGTCCAGCCAACGCCCCAGGTAGGCGCCGCCCACCAGGGGCACGCACAGCAGCAGGCCGGCCGTGCCGCCGGTGACCAGCAGGCCCAGGAAGCCGGCCTTGCGGGCGCGGGCCAGGCGGCCCAGTTGGCGCTCGGCGTTGCGGCGCATCGGATCGGTGCTCACCTCGTTCGGCTCGTCGCTCATGCGCGGCCTCCCGGGGCGGTCTGGGCCAGCTGCTGCAGGCGGCGCATCAGGGCCAGGTCCAGCTGCAGGTGCTCCTCGCGGGTGGACAGGCGCAGGCGCTGGTCGGCCGCCAGCAGGGCGTCCAGGCGCTGCAGCAGCGTGGCGGCGTCAGCGTCCACCAGAAAGCGGCTGCTGACGATGCGCACGGCCTGCACCCCGTCCTCCCAGGCGCTGCGCAGCAGGCCGCCGGCGCAGGCGCCGCAGTGCCAGTCGGCGTCGGCCGCATCGGCGGCCAGGCGGTAGCGGAACAGGCCGGGCTCCAGCACGGTCATCTGCGGCTCGTGGCGCGGCCACAGCGCGAACTGGCCGTGGGCGTCCTCGGCCAGCAGGCGAACCACCCCGGCCAGGCGGCGGACCTGCTGGGCGTCCAGCAGGCAGAGGGTGAAGCCGGGGTGGTCCATCGGGCGTCCCGCGGGCTCAGGCGCCGGCCACGGCGGCGGTGGTCGGCGCAGGGGCCGGCATGGCGCCCTGCATGTAGCAGGCGTCCTCGGTCAGGCCGTCGTAGGCCCCGTCCAGGAAACGCTCGCAGTCGGCCAGCAGGGTTTCCAGCGGCACGGTCACACCGGGCAGGCCGGTGTGGTCGGCCACGACCTGGAAGGGCTGGGTCAGGTAGCGCTGCAGGCGACGGGCGCGGCGCACGGTGCGCTGGTCCTCGGGCGAGAGTTCCTCCAGGCCCAGCATGGCGATGATGTCCTCCAGCGCCTTGTAGCGGGCCAGGTGCTCGCGCACCGCGCCGGCCACCCGGTGGTGGCGCTCGCCGACGATGTGCACGTCCAACATGCGGCTGTTGGAGGCCAGCGGGTCCACCGCCGGGTAGATGCCGCGGGCGGCCTGCTCGCGCGAGAGCACGACGATGGAATCCAGGTGGGCCTGGATGGCGGCCATCGAGGGGTCGCTCATGTCATCGGCCGGCACGTAGACCGCCTGCACCGAGGTGATGGCCCCCTGCCGGGTGGACAGGATGCGCTCCTCCAGCGTGGCGACCTCGGTCAGCAGCGTGGGCTGGTAGCCGACGCTGGACGGCATGCGACCCAGCAGGCCGGAGATTTCAGAGCCGGCCTGGACGAAGCGAAAGAGGTTGTCCATCAGGAACAGCACCTCGCCGTGGCCAGCGTCGCGCAGGGCCTCGGCACAGGCCAGGGCGGTGAACCCCGTGTGGTATCGCACGCCCGGGGTCTCGTCCATCTGGCCGAAGACCATCACGGTGCGCTGCATGACGCCGGCCTCGCGCATCTCGTGCCACATCTCGTGGCCCTCTCGGATGCGTTCACCCACCCCGGCGAACACCGAGGCGCCTCGGTAGAGGGTGCTGACGGCGTGCATGAACTCCATCATCAGCACCGTCTTGCCCACGCCGGCACCGCCGAACAGCCCGGTCTTGCCGCCGCGCACGAAGGGGCACAGCAGGTCGATCACCTTGATGCCGGTGGGCAGGATCTGCTGGCCCGGCAGGGTGTCGGACAGGCGCGGCGGCGGCGCCATCACCGGGCGGTGCAGCGCCGGGTCCAGCGGCGGCCCGCCGTCGAGCGGGCGGCCCTGCACATCCAGCAGGCGACCCAGGCAGGCCTCGCCGGCCGGCACGGTCAGCGGCGCCCCGGTGTCGTGCGCCGGCAGGCCACGGGCCAGGCCCTCGGTGCTCTCCAGCGCAATGGTGCGCACCACGCACTCGGAGACGTGCTGCTCCACCACCAGGGTGACCGCATGGCCGTCGATCGGCACGCGCAGCACATGGCCCAGCTGGGGCAGGGGCCGACCGCGCACCGCCACCACGGGGCCATGCACGGCCACCACCCGGTGGGTGACGGGTGCCGGAGGGAGCGCTGTGCGGGCGTGGAGTCCGTCGGTCATGGGGAACAGCCGGAAGTACGGGCCTCAGTTTGACGCGGCGCAGCAATCCCCCAACTTGCCTTAGATCAAGAAAGCAGTGGCCGGCCCTTGCCCACGGACAGCCCGCGGACAGGCGGGATGCGGGCGAAATCCCTGACTTGCCCGGGTGCTGCAGGCTCTGTTACGATACCCCAATGGGTATAAAGACACACACGGCCGGGAGTCCTTCGATGAAGCATGTCGCATGGTTGGCGTCGATGTGGCTGGGCTGCGCGGCGGCCATGGCCGCCCCCGTGCCCACCGTGACGGTGGGCAGCACCCCGGCGGGTGCTGGCTTCGAGCTGGACGGCACGGTGGAGGCTTTGCGCCAGGCCACGGTGGCCGCCCAGGTGGCCGGCAACGTGACTCAGCTGGCCGTCAAGGCCGGCGACAAGGTGCATGCCGGCCAGCTGCTGGCCCGCATCGACGCCCGCAACACCAGCGCCGGCCTGCTGCAGAGCGATGCCGCGGTGGCCCAGGCCGAGGCCCAGCTGCAGAACGCCAAACTCAATGCCCAGCGCCAGCGCGAGCTGCGCCAGCAGGGCTTTGTCAGCCAGTCGGTGGTGGACCAGGCCGACACCAGCCTGAAGGCCGCCCAGGCCGCGCTGGACCAGGCCCGCGGCGCGCGCAGCCAGGCCGCCCTGGCCCGCGGATTTGCCGACGTGAGCGCCCCCTTCGACGGCGTGGTGCAGGCCACGCTGGTGGACACCGGCGACCTGGCCGCGGCCGGTGTCGGCGTGGTGACGATGTACGCCCCCGGTGCGCTGCGCGCCGTGGTGCAGGTGCCCGCCTCGCGCGCGGCGCTGGCCCGCGCCGCCACCCACCCCGAGGTGCGCCTGCCCGACGGCCGCTGGGTGAGCCCGGTCCAGCGCACCGAGCTGCCCGCCACCGACCCGGTGGCCCAGACGGTGGAATGGCGCCTGGACCTGCCGACCGGCACCAGCCTGTCGCCCGGCCAGAGCCTGCGGGTGCGCTTTGACGCGCCGGCCTCGGCCGCCACCCCCGCGGTGCTGAGCGTGCCAGCCGCGGCCGTGTTGCGCCGCGGCGAGCTGAAGCCGTCTACGTGGCCCGCCAGGGGCAGTTCGTGCTGCGCTCGGTGCGACTGGGCACGCCCGGCCCCGGCCAGCAGGTGCCGGTGCTGGCCGGCCTGAAGGCCGGTGAGCAGGTGGCCGCCGATGCGGTGCAGGCCGGCCTGGCCGGTGCCACCCCGGCTGGCGCGGCGCGCTGAGCGCTCCGTACCCAGCGCGCAGGACAGGATCCCCGATGAGCCACCCCCACGACCCCACCCACGCCGGCACCGAGCCGGTGCTGGGCATTTCCGGCCGCCTGGCCCGCGCCTTCCAGGCCAATGCCATCACCCCGCTGCTGGCCCTGGTGGCCCTGCTGCTGGGCCTGTTCGCGGTACTCGTCACCCCGCGCGAGGAAGAGCCGCAGATCAACGTCACCATGGCCAATGTGCTGATCCCCTTCCCGGGGGCCAGCAGCGAGGATGTGCAGGCCATGGTGGCCCGGCCGGCCGAGCAGGTGCTCTCGCAGATCGCCGACATCGACCACACCTACTCCGTCGCCCAGCCGGGCATGGCGGTGCTGACGGTGCAGTACAAGGTGGGCGTGCCGCGCACCGAGGCCCTGGTGCGCCTGTACGACGTGCTCAACGCCAACTCCGACTGGCTGCCCGCCGGCCTGGGCACCCTGGCCCCCATCGTCAAGCCCAAGGGCATCGACGACGTGCCGGTTCTGGGCATCACCCTGTGGGCCCAGGACGCCCGCAGCGGCGTGGAGCTGGAGCGGGTGGCCCACACGCTGGAGGCCGAGCTCAAACGAGTGCCCGGCACCCGCGAGGTGCAGACCATCGGCGGCCCCGGCCGGTCGGTGAACGTGGCGCTGGACCCGTCGCGCCTGCGCGAACGCGGCGTCGACGTGATGTCGCTCAAGGCCAGCCTGCAGGCCGCCAACCAGGGCATGCCCGCCGGTGCGGTGGTGCAGCCCCAGGGCAACCAGCTGCTGACGGTGGAGACCGGCCAGTTCCTGCGCAATGCCGACGAGGTCGGCGACATCGTGGTAGGCGTGCATGCAGGCAAGCCGGTCTACCTGCGTGAAGTCGCCCAGATCACCCCGGGCGCCGCCCAGCCCAGCCACCTGGTCTGGTACACCCCGGGCAGCGCCCCGCTGTCGGCAGAGGAATCGGCCTCGGCCCCGGCCGGTCAGGTCTATCCGGCGCTGACGATCACCGTCACCAAGAAGCCGGGCCAGAACGCGGTGGACGTGGCCCGCGCCGCCCGCGCCCGGGTGGACGAGCTGCGCAACAGCGTGATCCCCGAGGGCGTGCAGGTCAGCATCAGCCGCGACTACGGCGAAACCGCCGCCGAGAAGGCCAACAAGCTGATCCAGAAGCTGGCCTTCGCCACCGGCTCGGTCATCCTGCTGGTGGGCATCGCCCTGGGCCGGCGCGAGGCCATCATCGTCGGCTCGGCGGTGATCCTGACCCTGACAGTCACGCTGTTCGCCTCCTGGGCCTGGGGCTTCACCCTCAACCGGGTCTCGCTGTTCGCGCTGATCTTCTCGATCGGCATCCTGGTGGACGACGCCATCGTGGTGGTGGAAAACATCCATCGCCACATGGCGATGGATGTTTCGGCGCAGGGTCATGTCGCCGAAGGCGACGTGGGCCGAAGCCAAAACAGACGCTCCTTGGCTGAGATCATCCCGGTGGCGGTGGACGAGGTGGGCGGCCCCACCATCCTGGCCACGATGACGGTGATCGGTGCGCTGCTGCCCATGGCCTTCGTGAGCGGGCTGATGGGCCCGTACATGAGCCCGATCCCGATCAACTCCAGCCTGGGCATGGCGCTGTCGCTGGCCATCGCCTTCACGGTCACGCCCTGGCTGGCCCTGAAGCTGATGAAGTCCCATGGCGGCGCGGGCGGCCATGCACCCGTCAGTGGCGCGGCCGGCGTGGGCGCCCGCCTGGGCAACTTTTTCGCCGCCCTGCTCCAGCCCCTGCTGCAGAGCGCGAAGAAGCGCTGGATGCTGCTGGGCGGCATCTTGGTGGCGCTGATGCTGTCGGTGGGCCTGACGCTGGTGCAGTGGGTGGTGCTGAAGATGCTGCCCTTCGACAACAAGTCGGAGTTCCAGGTCATCGTCAACATGCCGGCCGGCACGCCGCTGGAGGACACCGCCGCCACGCTGCAGGACCTGGGCGCCTTCCTGGCCCGCCAGGCCGAGGTGCGCGACCTGCAGGGCTATGCCGGCACCGCCAGCCCCATCACCTTCAACGGCCTGGTGCGCCAGTACTACCTGCGCAGCGAGGCCGACCAGGGCGACCTGCAGGTCAACCTGGTGGACAAGCACCACCGCTCGGAGAAGAGCCACGCCATCGCCCAGCGCCTGCGCCCCGACCTGGAGAAGATCGCCGCCGCCCATGGCGCGCGCATCCAGGTGGTGGAGGTGCCGCCCGGCCCGCCGGTGATGAGCCCGCTGGTGGCCGAGGCCTACGGCCCGGACGAGGCCGGTCGCCAGGCCGTGGCCGCCAAGGTGGCGCAGGCCTTCCACGCCACGCCCGACATCGTCGGCGTCGACACCACCCTGAAGGAGGACGCCCCACGCGCCTTCCTGCGGGTGAACCGCCAGCGCGCCGAGTCGGCCGGCATCGCGGTGGCCACCATCGCGCAGACGGTGCAGGCCGCCCTGTCGGGCACCGATGCCGCCTGGCTGCACACCGGCCATGACAAGTACCCGGTGCCGGTGCGGCTGCAGCTGCCGCGCGACAGCCAGATCGGCCTGGACGCGCTGCTGGCCCTGCCCCTGAAGGCCGCCAACGGCCAGCTGGTGCCGCTGTCGGAGCTGGTGCGGGTGGAACAGGGCGTGATCGACAAGCCGCTCTACACCAAGGACCTGCACCCGGTCAGCTACGTCTTCGGCGACATGGCCGGCCAGCTCGACTCGCCGCTGTACGGCCTGTTCGCCATCCGCCCGCACCTGAAGGACGCGCTGCCGGCCGGCCACGGCACGTTGGGCGAGTACTGGATCCACCAGCCCTCCGACCCCTTCACGCAGTACGCGATCAAGTGGGACGGCGAGTGGCAGATCACCTACGAAACCTTCCGCGACATGGGCGCCGCCTATGCGGTGGGCCTGATCCTGATCTACCTGCTGGTGGTGGCGCAGTTCAAGAGTTATGGCACGCCGCTGATCATCATGGCGCCCATCCCGCTGACCCTCATCGGCGTGATGCCCGGCCATGCCCTGCTGGGTGCGCAGTTCACCGCCACCAGCATGATCGGCATGATCGCGCTGGCCGGCATCATCGTGCGCAACTCCATCCTGCTGGTGGACTTCATCGAGCTGCAGCTGGCCCAGGGCGTGCCCTTCCAGACGGCGGTCATCGAGTCGGCCCGGGTGCGCGCCCAGCCCATCGCCCTGACCGCGCTGGCGGCCATGATCGGCGCCTTCTTCATCCTCGACGACCCGATCTTCAACGGCCTGGCCGTCTCGCTGATCTTCGGCATCCTCGTCTCCACCCTGCTCACGCTGGTGGTGATCCCGGTTCTCTACTACGCGATGCTGCGGCATCGCCATGAAGCTGTGTAACCGCCGTCGTCAGAACGGCAATTCAGGAGACAACCATGGCCCACATCGTCATCATCGGCGCCGGCATCGGCGGCATGCCCTGCGCGTACGAGCTGCGCGAGATGCTCCCCAAGGAGCACCAGATCACCGTGGTCAGCGCGGTGGACTACTTCCAGTTCGTGCCCTCCAACCCCTGGATCGCGGTGGGCTGGCGCCAGCGCGAGGAGATCGTGCTGAAGGTGGGCCCGCTGCTGGAGAAGAAGGGCATCGCCTTCATCCCCTCGGCGGTTTCGGCCATCGACGCGCCGGGCAACCAGCTCACGCTGGCCAACGGCCAGACCCTGGCCTATGACTACCTGGTGATCACCACCGGCCCCAAGCTCAGCTTCGACGAGGTGCCCGGTGCCGGCCCCGCGGCCCACGGTGGCGGCGGCCACACCCACTCGGTCTGCTCGGTGGACCATGCCGAGGCCTTCTGGCGCGACTACCAGGAATTCCTGAAGAGCCCGGGCCCGATCATCGTGGGCGCCATGCCCGGGGCCAGCTGCTTCGGCCCGGCCTACGAATTCGCCTTCATCGTCGACGCCGACCTGCGCAAGCGCAAGCTGCGCCACAAGGTGCCGATGACCTATGTCACCAGCGAACCCTACATCGGCCACCTGGGCCTGGGCGGCGTGGGCGACAGCAAGTCCATGCTGGAGAGCGAGCTGCGCAACCACGACATCAAGTGGATCACCAACGCCAAGACCACCCAGGTCGAGGCCGGCAAGCTCTTCACCACCCAGCTCGACGACCAGGGCAACGTGCTCAAGCAGCATGAACTGCCCTTCCAGCTGGCCATGATGCTGCCGGCCTTCAAGGGCGTGGAGCCGGTGGCCGCGGTGCCCCATCTGTGCAACCCGCGCGGCTTCGTCCTGATCGACGAATACCAGCGCAGCAAGGCCTACAAGAACATCTTCTCGGCAGGCGTCTGCGTGGCCATTCCGCCGGTGGAGGTGACCCCGGTGCCCACCGGCGCGCCCAAGACGGGCTACATGATCGAGACC
>NZ_BADL01000271.1 GCF_000333615.1 Ideonella sp. B508-1
CACCGGCTGGCAAAGCAAGAGCGGCGGCTACCCCTGCTACGCGATCGCCAAGTCCTCGGTGAACGGCCTGACCCGCGGGCTGGCCAAGCCGCTGGGCGAGCACGGCATCCGCATCAACACGGTGTCGCCGGGCTGGGTGATGACAGAGCGCCAGCTGACGCTGTGGATGGACGATGCGGGCGAGGACGAGATCCGCCGCAACCAGTGCCTGCCGGACAAGCTGATCCCGCACGACATTGCCGCCATGGTGCTGTTCCTCGCGGCGGACGAGTCGTCCATGTGCACCGCGCAGGAGTTCAAGGTCGACGCCGGCTGGACCTGAGCCCGCGGGGGGCGCTCAGGCGTCCTCGCGCCAGTCCAGATGGCCTGCCTCGCCATAGGCGCCGAGGCAGGCCGACTTGAGCGCCCGCATCATCACCTTGGCCCCCGGCGACAGCAGCTGGTCGCGCCGGGTGATGATGCGAAGGCATCCATGCGACAGGGCAGCGTCAGCGGCAGCAGGGCCACCATGCCGTGGGCCGCGTAGTAGCGGGCCACCTCGACGGGCACCAGCGCCACCATGTCGCTCTGCTGCAGCATCTTGGTGATGAACAGCAGCGCCGCCGTCTCCACGATGTTGGTGGGCGGCGCCAGGCTGGCCTCCTGGAACATCAGGTCGAAGCGGTGGCGCAGCACGCTGCCCGCAGGCGGCGTGATCCAGCCCACATCGGCCACGTCCTCCAGGCTCAGCTGCTGCCGGCGCAGCAGCGCGTGACCGCCACGCACCATCGCGCAGATGGGCTCCTCGCTGAGGCGCTCGTAGCGGAACAGCTGCTGGTCATGCTCGGCCCCCAGGCGCGCCACCGCCATGTCCAGCTGCCCCTGGCTCAGGCGCTCCAGCAGCACCGGGCTGGTTTCGATCTCCAGCGAGATGCGCAGGCTGCTGTGCTCGCCCTTGGCCTGCGCGATCGCCGCCGGCATCACGGTCAGGCCGGGCGTCATGATGGAGCCCACCCGCACCTGGCCGAAGCGCCCCTCCTTGAGGGCCTCGATCTCGCCATGGGCCTGCTCCAGGCTGTTGATCACCATGCGCGCATGGCGTATCAGGCTCTCGCCATACCAGGTCGGACGCATGCCGCGCGGCATGCGCTCGAACAGGCGCACGGCCAGCACATCCTCCAGATCCTTCAGCAGCTTGGACGCCGCCGGCTGCGTCATGTTGAGCAGCTCGGCCGCGCGGTGGATGTTGCCCTCGTCCGCCAGCGCCACCAGCAAGAGCAGCTGACGGGTCTTGAGCCGCCCCCGGATGAACCATTGGGAGTTTGTCGACATACGGGTTAACGCCTATCCAAGAAAAGATATCAAAAGCGAATTAGATTTCATCACATTGATAGCAAATACGGAATTAGACTGAATGCGACCCCCCGCAGCGATTCGAAAAGCAACGCGCCTGTGCCTGTGCTGCGGCAGCGCGAAGGGCCGCTTGTGAATTTTCAGGAGACAAAGAATGAGACGACCCTTCGTCAAGGCGCTGGTCTGCGCCGCCGCGTTGCTGTTCGGTGGCAGCGTCCTCGCCCAAAGCAAGGGCCTGGTGGCGGTGTCCATGCCCACCAAGTCCTCCTCGCGCTGGATCGCCGATGGCGACAACATGGTGCGCAACCTCAAGGAAAAGGGCTACAGCGCCGACCTGCAGTACGCCGAGGACGACATTCCCAATCAGCTCGCGCAGATTGAGAACATGCTCAACAAGCACCCCAAGGTGCTGGTGATCGCCGCCATCGACGGCACCACGCTGTCGGACGTGCTGCAGAAGGCCGCCGATCAGGGCGTGAAGGTGATCGCCTACGACCGCCTGATCCGCGGCAGCAAGAACGTCGACTACTACGCCACCTTCGACAACTTCCAGGTGGGCGTGCTGCAGGCCGACTCCATCGTCAACAAGCTGGGGCTCAAGCAAGGCAAGGGCCCCTTCAACATCGAGCTGTTCGGCGGCTCGCCGGACGACAACAACGCCTTCTTCTTCTACAACGGCGCGATGTCGGTGTTGAAGCCCTACATCGACAGCGGCAAGCTGGTGGTGCGCAGCAAGCAGATGGGCATGGACAAGATCGGCACGCTGCGCTGGGACGGTGCCGTGGCCCAGGCCCGCATGGACAACCTGCTGTCCGCCTACTACGGCAAGGACAAGCTGCA
The DNA here is from genome assembly GCF_000333615.1 of Ideonella sp. B508-1. Classification (GTDB taxonomy): domain Bacteria; phylum Pseudomonadota; class Gammaproteobacteria; order Burkholderiales; family Burkholderiaceae_C; genus Ideonella. The sequence goes on from NZ_BADL01000271.1 coordinate 2,173, forward strand.
TGCGGTGCTCTCGCCGTATGACGGCCTGTCCATCGGCATCCTGTCCTCGCTCAAGGGCGTGGGCTATTGCAGCAGCCAGCAGCCCTGCCCGGTGGTCAGCGGCCAGGACGCCGAGATCCCCTCCGTCAAGTCCATCCTGCGCGGCGAGCAGTACTCCACCGTGTTCAAGGACACGCGGCAGCTGGCCAGCGTGACGGTGGCCATGATCGACGCCCTGCTCTCGGGCAAGCAGCCCACGGTCAACGACACCAAGACCTACAACAACGGCGCCAAGATCGTGCCCTCCTACCTGCTCAAGCCGATCAGCGTCGACGCCAGCAACTGGAAGACCGTCCTGGTCGACAGCGGCTACTACAAGGAAGCCCAGCTGAAGTAAGCGGGCCAGACGGGCCGGCCGTGGACATCACGGCCGCCCGCCCTCAGCGATACCCAAAGGGAAGGCCCCGTGAGCGAGCCCATTCTCATGATGCGCGGCATCACCAAGGGATTCCCTGGTGTCAAAGCGCTCAGCGACGTCCACCTGACCGTGCAGCCCGCCGAGATCCACGCGATCGTCGGCGAGAACGGCGCAGGCAAGTCGACGCTGATGAAAATCCTCAGCGGGGTCTACCCGCACGACAGCTACGAAGGCGACATCTTCTTCGATGGCCAGCGCCAGGCCTTCGCGGACATCCGCGACAGCGAGGCGCGCGGCATCATCATCATCCACCAGGAACTGGCCCTGGTGCCCACGCTGTCCATCACCGAGAACCTGTTTCTCGGCAACGAGATCAGCCGCGGCGGCGTGATCGACTGGGCCCAGGCGCACGAACGCGCCCGCGAGCTGCTGCAGCGGGTGGGCCTGTCGGAGCACCCGGCCACGCAGGTCGGCAAGATGGGCGTGGGCAAGCAGCAACTGGTGGAGATTGCCAAGGCCCTGGCCAAGAAGGTGCGCCTGCTGATCCTGGACGAGCCCACGGCCAGCCTCAACGAGAAGGACAGCGCCGCACTGCTGGACCTGCTGCTGGACCTCCAGCGCGAGGGCGTGGCCAGCATCCTGATCTCGCACAAGCTCAACGAGATCACCCGCGTGGCCGACGCGATCACCGTGATCCGCGATGGCAGCGTCATCGAGACGCTGGACTGCCGCGGCGAGCCGGTCAGCGACGACCGCATCATCCGCGGCATGGTGGGCCGCGACATGTCCCACCGCTATCCGGTGCGCGAGCCGCGCATCGGCGACGTGATCTTCGAGGTGCGCGACTGGCGCGTGCACCATGAGCAGTACGTGGAGCGCCAGGTCATCAAGGGCGTGAACCTGACGGTGCGCCGCGGCGAGATCGTGGGCATCGCGGGCCTGATGGGCGCCGGCCGCACCGAGCTGGCGATGAGCATCTTCGGCCGCTCCTACGGCCGGCGCATCTCCGGCCAGGTCCTGATGGACGGCCAGCCGGTGGACGTGTCCACGGTGCAGCGCGCGGTGCAGAGCGGCATCGCCTACGTCACCGAAGACCGCAAGGGCGCGGGCCTGGTGCTCAACGACGAGATCTTCAAGAACATCAGCCTGGCCCATCTGGAAGGCGTGTCCTCGGGCGGCGTGATCGATGGCGCGGCCGAGTTCGCGGTGGCCGACGACTACCGCCGCGCGATGCGCATCCGCTGCGCCAGCGTGCGCCAGGCGGTGGGCCAGCTCTCGGGCGGCAACCAGCAGAAGGTGGTGCTCAGCAAATGGCTGTTCACTCAACCCCGTCTGCTGATTCTGGACGAGCCGACCCGCGGCATCGACGTGGGCGCGAAATTCGAGATCTACACCATCATCGACCAGCTGGCCCAGCAGGGCGAGGGAATCCTGATGATTTCCTCCGAGCTGCCGGAACTGCTGGGCATGTGCGACCGCATCTACGTGATGAACGAAGGCGCCCTGGTCGCGGAATTGCCCGCTGCCGAAGCAAGCCAGGAACGCATCATGCGCGCAATCGTGAACAACGGCGAAAAATGACGACCAAAACAATCCCCGCTGCCAAAGGCCGGATACCCGCCTTCAATTTCCTGGTCAGCAATATCCGAGACTACGCGATGCTGCTGTCGCTGGTCTTCATCATGGGCCTGTTCCAGTGGCTCACCGACGGGATTCTGCTGGAGCCGCTGAACCTCACCAACCTGGTGCTGCAGAACAGCTACATCGTGGTGATGGCCCTGGGCATGCTGCTGGTCATCGTGGCCGGCCACATCGACCTGTCGGTGGGCTCGGTGTGCGGCTTCATCGGCGCGCTGGCCGCGGTGCTGATGGTGCACTTCGGGTGGCACTTCGTGCCCACCGTGCTGCTGTGCGTGCTGGCCGGCGCGCTGATCGGCGCCATGCAGGGCTGGTTCGTCGCCTACGCGCGCATCCCCTCCTTCATCGTCACGCTGGGCGGCATGCTGGTGTTCAAGGGCCTGACCCTGGCGCTGCTGCAGGGCCAGTCGGTGGGGCCCTTCCCGTCGATGTTCCAGAGGATCAGCTCGGGCTTCCTGCCGGACCCGCTGGGCGGCGAATCGCTGCGCCTGCTGTCGCTGGGGCTGGCCACCGCCGTGGCCGCCCTGCTGGTGGCCACCGAATGGCGCAAGCGCATCAAGCAGCAGGCCCAGGGCATGGACACCGAGCCCGTGGCCTTCTTCGCGGTGCGCACCGGCGCCTTCGCGGCGGCCATGCTCTACGTGGGCTGGCTGCTGTCCACCTACAAGGGCCTGCCCAATGTGCTGGTGCTGATGGCCGCGCTGATCGTGCTCTACCAGTTCGTGACCACGCAGACCACGGTGGGTCGGCGCATCTACGCACTGGGCGGCAACGAGAAGGCCACCCGCCTGTCGGGCGTCAACACCCAGCGCCTGACCTTCGCGGCCTTCGCCAACATGGGCGCACTGGCCGGCCTGGCCGGCCTGATCTTCGCGGCCCGGCTCAACACCGCCACCCCCAAGGCCGGCCTGGGCTTCGAGCTGGACGTGATCGCGGCCTGCTTCATCGGCGGGGCCTCCGCCTCCGGCGGCGTCGGCAAGGTGGCCGGCGCGGTGATCGGCGCGCTGATCATGGGCGTGATGAACAACGGCATGTCCATCATGGGCATCGGGATTGATTACCAGCAGGTCATCAAGGGCCTGGTCCTGCTGGCCGCGGTGTTCGTCGACGTTTATCACAAGAACCGCGGCTGAAGGCTGCGGCGAGGAATAGGAACATGGCAGACAAGCCCAAGAAACTGCGCTCGACCGAATGGTTCGGGACGGCAGACAAGAATGGATTCATGTACCGGAGCTGGATGAAGAACCAGGGCATTCCGGACCACGAATTTGATGGCCGACCCATCATCGGCATTTGCAACACCTGGTCGGAACTGACGCCCTGCAATGCCCATTTCCAGAAGATTGCCGAGCATGTGAAGCGTGGCGTGCTGGAGGCCGGGGGGTTCCCGGTCGAGTTTCCGGTGTTTTCCAACGGTGAGTCCAACCTGCGCCCCACCGCCATGCTGACGCGCAACCTCGCCGCCATGGACGTCGAGGAAGCCATCCGCGGCAATCCGGTGGATGCGGTGGTGCTGCTGGTGGGCTGCGACAAGACCACGCCCGCGCTGCTGATGGGCGCGGCCAGCTGCGACATCCCGGCCATCGTCGTCACCGGCGGCCCCATGCTCAACGGCAAGCTGGAGGGCCGCAACATCGGCTCCGGCACCGCCGTCTGGCAGCTGCATGAATCGCTGAAGGCCGGCGAGATCAACATGCACCAGTTCCTGGCGGCCGAGGGCGGCATGAGCCGTTCGGCCGGCACCTGCAACACCATGGGCACGGCCTCCACCATGGCCTGCATGGCCGAGGCCCTGGGCACCTCGCTGCCGCACAACGCCGCCATCCCGGCGGTGGACGCGCGCCGCTACGTGCTGGCCCACATGTCGGGCATCCGCATCGTCGAGATGGCGCACGAGGGCCTCTGCCTGTCCAAGATCCTCACCCGCCAGGCCTTCGAGAACGCCATCCGCACCAATGCCGCCATCGGCGGCTCCACCAACGCGGTGATCCACCTCAAGGCCATCGCCGGGCGCATCGGCGTGGACCTGGCGCTGGAGGACTGGACCCGCCTCGGCCGCGGCACGCCCACCATCGTGGACCTGCTGCCCTCGGGCCGCTTCCTGATGGAGGAGTTCTATTACGCCGGCGGCCTGCCCGCGGTGCTGCGCCGCCTGGGCGAAGGCGGCCTGCTGCCGCACCCCGACGCGCTGACCGTGAACGGCAAGACGCTGTGGGAGAACGTCCACGACGCGCCCAACTACGACCCCGAGGTGATCCGCCCGCTGGACAAGCCGCTGGTGCAGGACGGCGGCATCCGCGTGCTGCGCGGCAACCTGGCCCCGCGCGGCGCGGTGCTCAAGCCCTCGGCGGCCTCGCCCCACCTGCTCCAGCACCGTGGCCGCGCCGTGGTGTTCGAGAACTTCGCGCACTACAAGGAGCGCATCAACGACGAGGCGCTGGAGGTGGATGCGGACTCGGTCCTGGTGATGAAGAACTGCGGCCCCAAGGGCTACCCCGGCATGGCCGAGGTCGGCAACATGGGCCTGCCGCCCAAGCTGCTCAGGCAGGGCATCAAGGACATGGTGCGCATCTCCGACGCCCGCATGAGCGGCACCGCCTACGGCACCGTGGTGCTGCATGTGGCGCCCGAGGCGGCCGCCGGCGGCCCGCTGGCCGCGGTGCGTGACGGCGACTGGATCGAGCTGGACTGCGAGACCGGCCGCCTGCACCTGGACATCAGCGAGCAGGAGCTGGCCGCGCGCATGGCCGCGCTGGCCCCGGCCGGGAAGACCCAGGGCGGCGGCTACCGGCAGCTCTATGTCGACCATGTGATGCAGGCCGACGAGGGCTGCGACTTCGACTTCCTGGTCGGCTGCCGTGGTGCCGCCGTGCCCAGCCACTCCCACTGAGGCCGCACACCATGCCCCCAACCCCCACCCGCCCCACGCCGCGCTACCAGGGCGTGTTCCCGGTCGTGCCCACCACCTTCACCGCCAGCGGCGAGCTGGACCTGGCCAGCCAGAAGCGCTGCGTGGACTTCATGATCGACGCCGGCTCGCACGGCCTGTGCATCCTGGCGAACTTCTCGGAGCAGTTCGCGCTGTCCGATGCCGAGCGTGACATCCTCACCCGCACGATGCTGGAGCATGTGGCCGGCCGCGTGCCGGTGATCGTGACCACCTCGCACTTCTCCACCGCGGTCTGCGCCCAGCGCAGCCGCGCGGCCCAGGCGATGGGCGCGGCCATGGTGATGATCATGCCGCCCTACCACGGCGCCACCTTCCGCGTGCCCGAGGCCCGCATCCAGGAGTTCTATGCGCGGGTGTCGGATGCCATCGACATCCCCATCATGATCCAGGACGCGCCGGCCAGCGGCACCGTGCTGTCGGCCGCGCTGCTGGCCCGCATGGCGCGCGAAATCGAACAGGTCAGCTACTTCAAGATCGAGACCGCGGGCGCCGCCTCCAAGCTGCGCGAGCTGATCGCGCTGGGTGGCGACGCCATCGAAGGCCCCTGGGACGGCGAGGAGGCCATCACCCTGTTCCCCGACCTGGAGGCCGGGGCTACCGGCGCGATGACCGGCGGCGCCTATCCCGACGGCATCCGCCCCATCCTGGAGGCCCACGCCCGCGGCGAGCGCGAACTGGCCTTCGCGCTCTACCAGACCTGGCTGCCGCTGATCAACTACGAGAACCGCCAGACCGGCCTGCTGGCGGCCAAGGTGCTGATGCGGGAAGGCGGCGTGATCGCCTGCGACGCCGGCCGCCACCCCTGGCCCGAACTGCATCCGGACACGCGCCGCGGCCTCCTCGAGACCGCCCGCCGCCTGGACCCGCTGGTGCTGCGCTGGGCGCGCTGAACGGAGCCACCGACCGATGCGCGAGATCCGCCTGCTGGGCCTGGACTGGGGCACCAGCGCGCTGCGTGCCCATGCCTGCGATGGCCAGGGCGAGGTGCTGGAGAGCCGCCACTCGGCCCACGGCCTGATGCACCTGCCGCGAGGCGGCTTTGCCCAGGCGCTGGAGGACCTGTGCGGCGACTGGCTGGCCGCCTGGCCGGACGCACCGGTGCTGGCCTGCGGCATGGTGGGCAGCGCCCAGGGCTGGGCCGAGGTGCCCTATGCCGAACTGGACGGCGGCGAGGCCGCGCTGGCCGGCGGCCTGCGCACGGTCAGCGGCCCGGGCGGGCGGCCGGTGCATCTGGTGCCGGGCCTGATCCAGCGCGGCGCCCTGCCCGAGGTGATGCGCGGCGAGGAAACCCAGGTGCTGGGCGTGCTGCAGACCCTGGGCGCCGGCGATGCGTCCCTGCTCATCGGCCTGCCCGGCACGCACAGCAAATGGGTGTGGGTGCAGCACGGCGTGACGCAGCGCTTCTGCAGCTTCATGACGGGCGAGATCTTCGCCGCGCTGCGTGAGCACACGCTGCTGGGCCGCACGCTGCCCGCCGCCGGCGAGGCCGGGGCCTTCAACGCTGGCGCCTTCGAGCGCGGCCTGGCGGTGGCGCGCCAACCCGCCGGCCGCCTGGGCCTGCTGTCCAACGCCTTCAGCATGCGCAGCCTGTTCCTGACCGGCGCGCTGGCGCGCCACGCGCAATCCGACTACCTCTCCGGCCTCCTGGTCGGCCACGAGCTGGCCGGCCTGCGGGCCGGCTTCCTGCCTGCCGACGCCCCACCGCCGCGCCTGGTGCTGTGCGGCAGCGACACGCTGTGCGAACGCTATGCCCTGGCGCTGCGCCAGGTGGGCCTGGGCCACGCTGAGCAGCTGCCCCAGGCCACCGCCGCCGGCCTGTGGCGACTGGCCTGCCGTGCCGGCCTGGTCAGGCCCTGAGCCCCGGCCCCGCCCCCTCTGCCCCCTCCTTTGCCTGGAACCCCCATGTCCGCCCACGCTCTGAACACGGCGCTGCAGCACTGCGGCCTGATCGCCATCCTGCGCGGCCTGGACCCGGCCAGCGCCGTGCCCATCGGCCTGGCGCTCTACGACGCGGGCTTTCGCGCGCTGGAGGTGCCGTTGAACTCGCCGCAGCCGCTGGACAGCATCGCTGCGCTCAGCCGCGCGCTGCCCGAGGACTGCGTGGTCGGCGCCGGCACCGTGCTGGACCCGGCCGACTGCGCCGCCATCGCCGCCGTCGGTGGCCGCGTGGTCGTGATGCCCCACAGCGACGCCGCGGTGATCCGCGCGGCCAAGGCCGCCGGCCTGGCCTGTGCGCCCGGCGTGGCCACGCCCACCGAGGCCTTCGCCGCGCTGGCCGCCGGTGCCGACGTGCTGAAGATGTTCCCCGCTGAAAGCCTGGGCCCGCACACGCTCAAGGCCTGGCGCGCGGTGCTGCGCCCGCCCATCGCCATCCTGCCGGTGGGCGGCATCACGCCCGACAACCTGGGCGCCTATGTGCAGGCCGGCGCCAGCGGCTTCGGCCTGGGCTCGGCGCTCTACCGCCCGGGCGACGACGCCACCCGCGTCGGGCTGCAGGCCCTCGCCTTCGTGCAGGCCTGGCAGGCCGCCACGCACTGACGCGCCCTTCCCACAAGACTCGCCCCCACCCCCATGAAGATCACCCGGCTCACCACCTTCATCGTCCCGCCGCGCTGGTGCTTTCTGAAGATCGAGACCGACGCCGGCCTGGTGGGCTGGGGCGAGCCCGTGCTGGAAGGCCGCGCGCATGCGGTGGCGGCCATGGTCGAGGAGATGGCCGACGCGCTGGTGGGCCGCGACCCGCGCCACATCGAGGACCTCTGGACCGTGCTCTACCGCGGGGCCTTCTACCGCGGCGGCGGCATCCACATGAGCGCGCTGGCCGGCATCGACCAGGCCCTGTGGGACATCAAGGGCAAGGACGCCGGCCTGTCGGTCGCGCAGATGCTGGGCGGGCCGGTGCGCGATCGCATCCGCGTCTACAGCTGGATCGGTGGCGACCGCCCGGCCGACACCGCCGCGGCCGCGCGCAGCGCGGTGGCGCGCGGCTTCACCGCGGTCAAGATGAACGGCACCGAGGAGCTGCAGTACGTGGACAGCCACGCCAAGGTGGAACGCTGCCTGGAGAACGTCGCCGCGGTGCGCGAGGCCGTGGGCCCGCACGTGGGCATCGGTGTGGACTTCCATGGCCGCGTGCACAAACCCATGGCCAAGGTGCTGCTCAAGGAGCTGGCGCCCTACAAGCTGATGTTCGTCGAGGAGCCGGTGCTGTCCGAGCACCACGAGGCGCTGCGCGAGCTGGCCCATGTGGCCGATGGCACGCCCCTCGCCCTGGGCGAGCGCCTGTACTCGCGCTGGGACTTCAAGCGCGTGCTCAGCGAGGGCTATGTGGACATCATCCAGCCCGACCCCTCGCACGCCGGGGGCATCACCGAGACCCGCAAGATCGCCGCGATGGCCGAGGCCTACGACGTGGCGCTGGCGCTGCACTGCCCGCTGGGCCCCATCGCGCTGGCCGCCAACCTGCAGCTGGACGGCATCTGCTACAACGCCTTCATCCAGGAGCAGAGCCTGGGCATCCATTACAACGCGTCCAACGACCTGCTGGACTATGTGCACAACCGCGAGGTCTTCGACTACCGGGACGGCATGGTCGCCATCCCGCAGGCACCGGGCCTGGGCATCGAGGTGAACGAGGACTATGTGCGCGAGCGCGCCGCCGTGGGCCACCGCTGGCGCAACCCGGTCTGGCGCCACGCGGACGGCAGCTTCGCCGAATGGTGAGGCCCTGACGCCGGCAGGCTGTCCGATTTCTGGGACAGCACCGTCCACGGCATCAGGGTGCGGGCCGGCTTGATCCGGCGCAAGCCCTCGGCTCCAATCCGGCTTGGAGACAGAAAGGAGGGCTCGCGATGAGGCCCGATGCCAGTCCGCCCCATGCCAGTCCCTATGTGGGCTTCCAGAAGGACCTGCGCGGCGTGCGCAGCCTGTGGGAGCGCTTCCATGCCGGCGTGCTCGACCTCGAGGAGCGGCGCACCACCTACCACGAGCTGCTGCTGGGCGAGTGGCAGCGCTGCACCGCGCTGGGCGTGGATGTGGCGATGACCCGCGGCCGCCTGCTGAGCAGCGAGGAGTTCCGCCGCCGGCAGGAGGCCGAGCAGCTGCTGCTGGAAACCTCGGTGCCCATCGTGCGGGAGGTGAGCAACTTCCTGGTCGATGTGCCGGGCATCATGATCCTGGCCGAGCGCACCGGCACCGTGCTGCACATCACCGGCGACCCGGTGGTGCGCGAGCGGGCGGCCACCCACTCGGGCATCGTCGAGGGCTCGCAGTGGAACGAGCTGACCGCCGGCACCAATGGCGTGGGTACCGCGCTGTCCAAGGGGCGGCCGGTGCATGTGCTGGCGGCCGAGCATTTCTGCGAAGGCTGGCACAGCTGGTCCTGCGCGGCCACCCCGATCTTCGATGCCGATGGCCACACGGTGCTGGGCATCGTGGACTTCACCACCATCGACGCCGACTTCCGCGACCAGGCGCTGGGCCTGACCGTCTCGGTGGCCAACTCCATCCAGGCCCGCATGGCGCTGCACCGCGAACTGGAGCGCCGGCTGCTGCTGACCGCCTTCAGCGATGCCAGCCGCCACTATCCGCACGACGACCTGCTGGCCGTGGACCAGGCCGGGCGACCGGTGGCCCACACGCCCAGCGAACGCTGCCGCCAGCTGGCCGAGCGCTGGCCGGCCGAGGCCGCGGCGGTGCGCGAGCTGGTGTGCGACCGCCTCGCCGTGACCGCGCCCAGCACCGGCGCGCCCATCGGCACGGTGCTGCTGCTGGCCAAGCCGGCGGGCTACCAGAAGGTCTTCCGGTCCGAGGCGCGCCCAGCCTGGCCGGCCCCCCTGCCGGCAGCCGGCCCCGAGCGGCCGGTCACCCGCTTTGGCGACTTCGTCTCCTGCGATCCGGCCACCCAGCGCATGCTGGAGGAGCTGCGACGCCTGGCCGAGGCGGACGTGAACCTGCTGATCACCGGCGAGACCGGCACCGGCAAGGAGCTGCTGGCCCGCCATGTGCATGCCTGCAGCCCGCGGCGCCAGCAACCCTACCTGGCCATCAACTGCGGCGCGATCAGCGAGCACCTGATGGAGAGCACCTTCTTCGGCTATGTGAAGGGCGCCTTCTCGGGGGCCGACCCGCGTGGCCGCGCCGGCTACTTCGAATCGGCCCTGGACGGCACGCTCTTCCTCGACGAGGTGGGCGAGCTGCCGCCGGCCATGCAGGCCGCACTGCTGCGCGTGCTGGAGGACGGCAGCTTCCAGCGCGTGGGCTCCTGCGAGCCCCGCCGGGCCCGCTGCCGCATCATCGCGGCCACCCACCGCGACCTGAACCAGCTGATCGCCGAGGGCCGCTTCCGGCGCGACCTGTACTACCGGCTCAAGGTGGCGCAGCGCTGCATCCCGCCCCTGCGCGAGCGGCCGGACGACATCGCCCTGCTGGTCGAGCAGTTCGCCGAGCTGATGCGGCGCAAGCATGGCCTGCAGAGCGTGCGTTTCACGCCGGCCGCGATGGACGCCCTGCGCCGCTACGCCTGGCCGGGCAACGCCCGCGAGGTGCGCAACGCGATCGAGACCGCGCTGCTGTGCGCCGGCGACACCATCGACCTCGACTGCCTGCCGCCCGAGCTCACCCAGGCACCTCCGCCTGCGGCACCGCCGGCGCCCGACTTGCCGCAGCCTGCGCCCGATGGTATGGCCGCGGTGCGGGACTATGAGCGCCAGCTCATCGTCGGCATGCTGCGCAAGTACCGCAACGTCAGCCAGGTGGCTCATGCGCTGGGCCTGGCCCGCTCCACGCTCTACCGCAAGTTCGCCGAGCTGGGCATCCAGCAGGCCGAGGTGCTGGGCGGCGACGACGGATCGCACCTGTCCTGAGGTCGGGGGAGGCTGTCCCGCCCCCGGGACAGCCTGTCCGGACACCCGCCGTCCACCCGCTGTCTCCAACGTCCTCTGGCGCCCGCTTCTGCGCCGTTTTCGACCAGTCCGCCCCAGGAAAACCCCGCCACTCATGTTGGCCCGGGGCTTGCGCTGGAGGGATCCGCCGGGGCCGCAGGCCACCGGCTTCCACCATCCCCCAGAGGACTTGAAGGAGACCGCCATGAATGCACCCCGCGACCTTCCCGTGACCCGCCTGGACGCCGCCGTGATCGGCGCCGGCGTGGCCGGCCTGTACCAGCTGCACCGCCTGCGCGAGATGGGCCTGAACGTGCGCGCCTACGAGACCGGCTCCGGTGTCGGCGGCACCTGGTACTGGAACCGCTACCCCGGTGCGCGCTTCGACTCGCAGGCCGAGATCTACCAGTACTGGTTCGACGAGGCCATGTACAAGGCCTGGCAGCCCAGCGAGCGCTTCCCGGCCCAGCCCGAGACCGAGCGCTGGCTCAACTGGGTGGCCGACCGCATGGACTTGAAGAAGGACATCCAGTTCGACACCCGCATCGACAGCGCGCATTTCAACGAGGCCACCCAGCGCTGGGACCTCACCACCCGCCAGGGCGAGCGCATCGACGCGCAGTACCTGGTGTGCTGCATGGGCATGCTCTCGGCCCCGCTGACCGACCGCTTCCCGGGTCAATCCAGCTTCCAGGGCCAGATCCTGCACACGGCGTTGTGGCCCCAGGAAGGCGTGGACCTGAAGGGCAAGCGCGTGGCCGTCATCGGCACCGGTGCCACCGGCATCCAGGTGATCCAGACCATCAAGGGCGAGGTCGGCGAGATGACGGTCTTCGTGCGCACGCCGCAGTACATCATCCCGATGCGCAACCCCAAGTACAGCGCGGCGGACTGGGCAGGCTGGGGCGAGCGCTTCCATGAACTCAAGCAGCGCGTGCGCAGCACCTTCGCCGGCTTCGACTACGACTTCGACGCACCGCCCTGGGACACGCTGACGCCGGCCGAGCGCGAGGCCGTGCTGGAACGGCTGTGGGACGACGGCTCGCTGTCGCTGTGGCTGTCGTCCTTCCCGGAGATGTTCTTCGACGAGGCGGTCAGCGAGGTGGTCTCCGAGTTCGTGCGCCGCAAGATGCGCGACCGCCTGCAACACGACCCGGCGCTGTGCGAGTTGCTGATCCCGACCGACTACGGCTTCGGCACCCACCGCGTGCCGCTGGAGAACGGCTACCTGGAGGCCTATCTGCAGGACAACGTGCACACGGTGAACTGCCGCCAGACGCCGATCGAACGCATCGTGCCCGAGGGCATCCAGACCGCCGACGGCACGGTCCATCCCTTCGACGTCATCATCATGGCCGTGGGCTTCGACGCCGGCTCCGGCGCGCTGACGCGGGTGGACATCCGCGGGCGCGGCGGCCGCTCGCTGAAGGAGGAATGGCAGCGCGAGATCCGCACCGCGATGGGCATGCAGATCCACGGCTATCCCAACCTGTTCAGCACCGCGTCGCCACTGGCCCCTACCGCCGCGCTGTGCAACATGACGACCTGCCTGCAGGCCCAGGTGGACTGGGTGACCGACTGCATCGCCTATGCCCGCGCGCAGGGCAAGACCGTGATCGAGCCGACGCGGGAATTCGAGGATGCGTGGGTGGCCCATCACGACGAGACTGCCAACCAGACCCTGGTGGTCAAGACCGACTCCTGGTACATGGGCTCCAACGTCGAGGGCAAGCCGCGCCGGCTGCTGTCTTACATCGGCGGCGTGGGCAACTACCACCGCCAGTGCGACGAGCAGGCCGCCCAGGGCTACCCCGGCTTCGCGATGCGCTGAGCGCAAGGAGACCTTCCACCATGACCCACCACACACTCCAGACCGCCCTGGACGGGCTGTTGCACCAGACCGTGCACCGCCACGGCGGCGTGCCCGGCGTCGTCGCAATGGTCACCGACCGCCTGACCGAGATCTATGCCGGCGCCGCCGGCGTGCGCGAGCTGGGCCAGGCCGCCCCGATGACGCTGGACACGGTGTTCGCGATCTTCTCGACCACCAAGGCGATGACCGCGACGCTGGCCCTGCAACTGATCGAGGAAGGCCGGCTGAACCTGGCCGACGCCGCCGGCGACCATGTGCCGGAGATCGACGCCCTGCAGGTGCTCGAGGGCTTCGATGCCGGCGGCCAGCCGCGCCTGCGCCCGCCCAAGCGGCGCATCACGGTCAACGACCTGCTGCTGCACACCTCGGGCCTGTGCTACGAGTTCTTCAGCGAGGACGACCTGAAGTTCCGCACCGCGCGCGACATCCCGACCATCGTCTCCAGCAGCTTCGAGTCGATCCGCACGGTGCTGCTGCACGAGCCGGGCGCCGCCTGGACCTATGGCGTCAACATCGACTGGCTCGGGCGCATCGTCGAGCGGCTGCGCGGCGCGCGCCTGGGCGAGGTGATGCGCCAGCGCTTGTTCGAGCCGCTGGGCATGGTCGACATCGGCTTCCAGATGAGCCCGTCGATGAAGACGCGGCGCGCGGTGATCCATGACCGCGCGGCCAGCGGCCAGCTCACGCCGCTGAGCGACTTCGTGCTGCCCGACCCGCCGCCGATGGACATGGGCGGCCACGGCCTCTATGCCACCGTCGGCGAGTACATGAAGTTCATCCGCATGATCCTCAACGGCGGCCTGGGCCCGCACGGCCGCGTGCTGAAGGCGGAAACGGTGGATGCGATGTCGGTGGACGGGCTGCGCGCGCTGGGCCTGTCGGTGGGCGGCTGGAGCACCTCGATCCCCGCGCTGTCCAACAGCGGGGACTTCTTCCCTGGCACGCCCAAGGGCTGGGGCTACAGCTTCCTGGTGAACCGGGAACGCACGCCTTCGGGCCGCACGCCGGGCTCGCTGATGTGGGCCGGGCTGGCCAACAGCTACTTCTGGATCGACCGCACGACGGGCATCGGCGGCTACTGGGCCACCCAGATCCTGCCCTTCCAGGACGCGGTGTCCTACCCGGGCTTCGTGGAGTTCGAGACCACGGTCTACCACCACCGCTGAAGGCGCGTGGCGGCTCCGGCCGCGTGCCGGGGCCGCCCTCGCCCTCCAGCAATCAGGCGCTCACTCGGCCGGGCCGATCGTCAGCGCGATGGTGCCCACACCGGCGATCGAGCCTTCCAGCACATCGCCGGCCACCACCGCGCCCACGCCCTCGGGCGTGCCGGTGTAGATCAGGTCGCCCGGCTGCAGGTGGTAGTACTGCGACAGGTGGGCGATGATGGCCGCCACCGGGTGCACCATCTGGTCGATGTTGGAGGACTGCTTGGTCTGGCCGTTGACCCGCAGTTCGATGGCGGCGCTGACCGGGTGGCCGATGGCGCTGGCCGGCGCGATGGGCGAGAGCACGGCGCCGTGCTCGAAATCCTTGCCCAGGTCCCAGGGGCGCTGCTTGTCCTTGGCGGCGTTCTGCAGGTCGCGCCGGGTCATGTCCAGGCCGCAGGCGTAGCCGTAGACGTGCTTGAGCGCCTCGCCCTCGGCGATGCGGAAGCCGGCCGTGCCGATGGCCACGACCAGCTCCATCTCGTGGTGCAGGTTCTTGGTGCCGGGGGCATAGGGCACGGTGCTGCCGCTGGGCACGTAGTGCTCGGAAGTCTTGTTGAAATAGAACGGCGCCTCGCGGTCGGCCACCGAGCCCATCTCCTTGGCATGGGCCTCGTAATTGCGGCCGACACAGAAGATGCGGCGGATCGGGAAGCCCTGCTCGCTGCCCTGGATGGGGGCAACGACGGGAGCGGGTGCGGGGAAGATCAGGGATGGCATGTGTGTGTCTTCTGCGGTGGCCAGGGAAAGCCCAACGGGACGCCGGGACGCCCATCGGCCCGGCACCGCGAGGATAGCCGCGCCGGCCGTCCGCGGCCTGTCGGCTGCGGGGAAGTCCCGAAGCGCCGCAGGGTGGCCGCGGCGGTGGCGGTGGCGGACGCTCAGCCCGCGGAAGATCCGTCTTCGTCCAGCGCCCGCAGCTTGCGGTAAAGGGTGCGCACACTGATGCCCAGGGCGGCGGCCAGGGCCTCGCGGCTGCCCTGATGGGCCTGCAACGCGGCGCGCAGGGCCTGGGCTTCGGTCTGGCGCAGCGACGCGCCCTGGCTCGGTGGCGCGGGCTGGGCGACGGGCCCCGGCGGCAGCGTGGGGGCCGACCGCCGCAGCAGGCCCACCGACAGCGCCCGGTCCACCGTCTCGGCGGTGATGTGGTCGCCGTCGGTCAGCAGCACCGCCCGCTCCAGCACATTGCGCAGCTCGCGCACATTGCCCGGGAAGGGGTGACGGGCCAGCTGCCGCACCGCCCCGGCGTCCAGGCTCAGCGGCCGGCCGGGGGTCAGGCGCTCCAGCAGGGCGCTGGCCAGCAACGGCAGGTCGCCCAGGCGCTCGCGCAGCGGCGGCAGGGCGATGGGAAAGGTGCAGAGCCGGTAGTAGAGGTCTTCTCGGAAACGGCCCTGGGCCACCATGGCGCCCAGGTCGCGGTGGGTGGCGCTGACCAGGCGCACATCGGCGTGGCGCAGCTCGGTGCTGCCCACCCGGCGGTAGGTGCCGCTCTCCAGCAGGCGCAGCAGCTTGACCTGCATGGCCAGCGGGATGTCGCCCACCTCGTCCAGGAACAGGGTGCCGCCGCTGGCCGCCTCCACCAGGCCCACATGGGCCATGTGGGCCCCGGTGAAGGCCCCTTTCTCGTGGCCGAAGAGCTCGCTCTCGAACAGGCTCTCGGGCAGGCTGGCGCAATCCACCACCACCCAGGGCTTGTTGGCGCGGGCGCTGGCCTCGTGCACCGCGCGGGCCACCAGCTCCTTGCCGGTGCCCGATTCGCCCAGCAGCAGCACGCTGGCTTCCGAGGGGGCGACGCGCGCCACCAGGCCCAGCATGTCGCGGAAGGCCGGCGCGCTGCCGATCAGGCCCTGGCGGGCCGGCTGGGCCCGCGCCAGCGGCAGCGCCTCCATCTTCTCGATGAAGAAGGCCGGCTCGCCCTGGGCGTCGCGCAGCGGCACCAGCTCGATGTTGACGTAGGCCTCGCCCCGCGGCGTGTGGTGCAGGTGCAGCACCCGCTCGCGCTGGCCGCTGCGGCGCGACAGGGCCAGCGGACAGCTCTCGCCAGCCTGGTCGCAGGGCACGCTGAAGTGGTGGGACACCTCGTAGCAGGTGCGCCCGATCACCGTGCCCCGCGGGGCGAAGGCCGCCCGGTAGGCCGCATTGGCCGCCACGATGCGGTACTGCCGGTCGAACAGGATGTGGGGCTCGGGCAGGCCCTCGATGAAGGACACCAGCTCGGCCGGCACGTCGAGGCGGGGGGCGGGGAGCGGAACAGGCGGATCGGTGCGCATGGCGGGAGCCACTGCCAAGACACTGACAACGACTGCCAGTCACTATGACACAACTGCCGTACTGGACAGCGGGCTGCACAGTCGCTTGCCAGCATCGGCAAGCAAAAACCATTCAAAACAAGCACTTGCAGAGGGTGACGCGCCGGGCACACATCTTGATACCTCAGCGGACATGAACGACAGGCCCCTCCTCCGCCACCTGAGCTGGATCGTGCTGCTCAAGCTCGTCCTGCTGACGGTGTTGTGGTGGGTGTTCTTCCGTCCTGTCCAGGTGCCCGTCCATCCCGACACGGCGGCCGCGCACATCGCCCCGGGCCCTGCCCCGGAGTCCCGCCCGACCGCCCCCCAAGGAGTCCGCCCGTGATCTCGGATCATCTCGTCGACCTGTCCCGGCTGCAATTCGCCGTGACAGCCCTCTACCACTTCCTCTTCGTGCCGCTGACGCTGGGCATGGTCTGGCTGCTCGTGATCATGGAGCTGGTCTACGTCATGACCGGCAAGCTGGTCTGGAAGGACATGACCCGCTTCTGGGGCAAGCTCTTCGGCATCAACTTCGCGCTGGGTGTCACCACCGGCATCACGATGGAGTTCCAGTTCGGCACCAACTGGGCCTACTACTCGCACTATGTGGGCGACATCTTCGGCGCCCCGCTGGCCATCGAAGGGCTGATGGCCTTCTTCCTGGAATCGACCTTCATCGGCCTGTTCTTCTTCGGCTGGGACCGCCTGTCCAAGACGCAGCACCTGCTGGTGACCGTGCTGATGGCGGTGGGCACCAACCTCTCGGCGCTGTGGATCCTGATCGCCAACGGCTGGATGCAGAACCCGGTGGGTGCCGAGTTCAACTGGCAGACCATGCGCATGGAAATGACGGACTTCTGGACCGTGGTCTTCAACCCGGACGCCCAGGCCAAGTTCGTGCACACCGTCTCGGCCGGCTATGTGACCGGCGCGATGTTCGTGCTGTCCATCAGCGCCTGGTACCTGCTGCGCGGCCGCGACGTGGAATTCGCCAAGCGCAGCTTCCGCGTGGCCGCCGCCTTCGGCCTGGCCAGCGTCTGCTCGGTGATCGTGCTGGGAGACGAGTCCGGCTACACCGTGGGCGAGGCCCAGCAGACCAAGATGGCCGCCATCGAGGCCATGTGGGAGACCGAGCCCGCCCCGGCCGGCCTGAAGCTGGTGGCCGGCATCAACGAGGCCGCCCAGAAGAACGACTGGGAGATCGAGATCCCCTACCTGATGGGCCTGATCGGCACCCGCTCGGTCAGCAAGACCATCCCCGGCATCCACGAGATCAAGCAGAAGAACCACGAGCGCATCGTCAACGGCATCCAGGCGGTGATCGCGCTGGAAACCCTGCGCGCCCACCACGACGACGTGGCCGCCCGCGTCACGCTGGACCGCTTCCAGGCCGATCTGGGCTTCGGCCTGCTGCTCAAGAAGTACGTGGCCGATGTGCGCCAGGCCACGCCGGCCATGATCGACCAGGCGGTCAACGACACCGTGCCGCACGTCACCCCGATGTTCTGGGCCTTCCGGCTGATGGTGGGCTTCGGCTTCGCGATGCTGCTGCTCTTCGCCCTGGCCTTCTGGAGCACGCTCAAGGGCCGCTGCGGCAAGCAGCGCTGGCTGCTGCGCGCCGCCCTGCTGATGCTGCCCATCCCCTGGCTGTCCTGCGAGCTGGGCTGGTTCGTGGCCGAGTACGGCCGCCAACCCTGGACCATCTACGGCGTGCTGCCCACCCACCTGTCGGTCTCCACGCTGAGCGTGGAGAGCCTGTACGGCTCGCTGGCCGGCTTCGTGGGCTTCTACACCGTGCTGCTGGTGGTGGAGATGTACCTGATGGTCAAGTTCGCCCGCCTGGGCCCGGGCAGCCTGGGCACCGGTCGGTACAACGAGCCCCCACACTCCCTGCCGGTCGTTGCCCCCCGAGGGGGCGCCGGCAGCGGACCGGCCGAGCCGGATCCACGCCGGACCTCGCTCAACAGCCATTGAAAGAACGACATGTTGGACTACCCCACCCTCAAGATCATCTGGTGGCTGCTGGTTGGCGTGCTGCTGGTCGGCTTCGCCATCATGGACGGCCATGACATGGGCGTCGGCACGCTGCTGCCCTTCGTCGGCAGGAACGACAACGAACGCCGCGTCGTGATCAACACCGTCGGCCCGCACTGGGACGGCAACCAGGTCTGGTTCATCACCGGCGGCGGCGCCATCTTCGCCGCCTGGCCGCTGGTCTACGCCACCGCCTTCAGCGGCTTCTACTGGGCCATGCTGGCGGTGCTGTGGGCCCTGTTCTTCCGCCCCGTGGGCTTCGACTACCGCAGCAAGATCCACAACGCCACCTGGCGCAGCACCTGGGACTGGGGCTTGTTCATCGGCGGCGCCGTGCCGCCGCTGATCTTCGGCGTGGCCTTCGGCAACCTGCTGCAGGGCGTGCCCTTCCACTTCGACAACTACCTGATCTCCACCTACACCGGCAGCTTCTGGGCCCTGCTCAACCCCTTCGCCCTGCTCAGCGGCGTGGTCAGCAGCGCGATGATCACGCTGCACGGGGCGGTGTACCTGTCGCACCGCACCGAAGGGGCCGTGCAGGCCCGGGCCCAGAACGCGGCCCTGGGCGCGGCGGTGGTGATGGTGCTGGCCTTCGTGGGCGCGGGCTTCTGGCTGCACAGCGGTGCCATCCCCGGCTACGCGATCAGTTCGGTCGTCGACCCGGCCGCCCTGCCCGACCCGCTGGCCAAGACGGTGGTGCGCAGCGCCGATGCCTGGTGGGCCAACTACGCCCGCTGGCCGGCGATGTGGGTCCTGCCGGTGCTGGGCATCCTCGGCGCGCTGGGCGCGGCCCTGCTCACCCGGGCCGGCGCCACGCTCAGCGCCTTCGTCGTGTCCGCGCTGGCCATCGCCGGCGTGATCGGCACCGCGGGCGGCGCGATGTTCCCCTTCGTCATGCCCTCGTCGACCGACCTGAACTCCAGCCTGACGGTGTGGGACAGCGTCTCCAGCCACCTGACGCTGAGCCTGATGTTCTTCGCCACGCTGATCTTCATGCCGATCATCGTCTTCTACACCGGCTGGGCCTACCGCGTGATGCGCGGCAAGGTGACCGTGGCCCACATCCAGGCCAACGAGCACACCGCCTACTGAGCCCGGCCCCTCAACACCGAAAGGACGACACCATGTGGTATTTCGCCTGGATCCTGGGCGTGGGCTTCGCGGTCCTGCTGGCCGTGATGAACGCGATGTGGGGCGAGAACGAGGAAGGCCGCGCCGCGGCCCGCCTGAGCGACGAGGGCGGCGTGTGAGCACCGCTCCTGAAGCACCAGAGGCTTCGGACGCACCGGACCCGGCCCGCCCGGGCCTGCACGGCCCCAGCCTGCTGCTGGGCGTGGCGCTGATGCTGGCCGGCTCTGTCTACCCGCCGCTGATGACCGACGCGCAAGGCCGGGCCGACCATGGCCTGGCCGCCCTGCTGCTGTGGGCCATGAGCGCGGGCCTGGTGCGCGGCGTGGGCTTCGTGCCACGTTTCTGGCTCTGGCGCGGGCTGTTTTCCGGCTGGAGCAGCCTGCTGGCCCTGCTGGCTTTCGCCTGGCTCAAGTTCCTGCGCTGAGTCCCCCGCCAGAATCGGCGCAGGAGACCCAGAGGGGAAGAGGGGGAGAGGACCATGCTGTTCCGCATGCTGCTGGACGAGGCCACCGGCACGGTGAGCTATCTGCTGACCCAGGCCGAAACGGGCGAGGCCGTGGTGATCGACCCCCGCGCCGCCGATGTGCCCGTCATCCGCGCCATGCTGACCGAGCAGCGCGCCCAGCTGCGCTGGGTGCTGCGCACCCATGCCCATGCCGCCCAGCACAGCCCGGCCGAACAGGTGGCGCTGGACCAGTTGGCGGCGCCCTGGGTGCAGCAGCGCCCGCCGGCCCAGCCCTTGCTGCCGCTGGGCGACGACTACATCGAGGTGCTGGCCACGCCCGGCCACACCGCGGATTGCCTGAGCTTTCGCTGGCGCGACCGGCTGTTCTGCGGCGACCTGCTGGCCGTCGACGGCTGCCACTACCAGACCCGCCCGGCCCAGCCCCAGTCGCTGTGGGACAGCGTGCACGAGGTCGTCTTCCGCCTGCCCGACGAGACCCTGCTGTTCGCCGGCTGCGCCCAGCGCGGCCGCATGGTGGCCACGGTGGGCGAGCAGCGCCGCTGGCACCCCTGGTTCGGCAACACCAGCCGCGACGCCTTCCTGACCCGGGTGGCCCGCCTGCCGGAAGGCCCCCGCGGCGGCCCGGCGTCGCACTGATCTGGATCGAATGTCACAAATACCCACTTGGGTATATTGAAGGCTTTGCGCCGACCTGGCGCCGGAGTCTTCATGAGCACCTTCGACCACACCGGCCTGATGCAGGACATCAACGCCCAGCTCGGCCCCTTCCGCCAGTCCCAGGCCGCCACCATGCGCGGCTTCAGCGCCCTGGCCCAGGGCGCCCTGGCCGAGGGCGCGCTCAGCGCCAAGCAGAAGGAACTGCTGGCCCTGGCCATCGGCGTGACCCAGCACTGCTCGGGCTGCATCGGCTTTCACGTCAAGGCCCTGGTGCGCCTGGGCGCCACCCGGGCCGAGGTGGAAGAGGCGCTGGGCGTGTGCGTCTACATGGGCGGCGGCCCGGCCCTGATGTACGCCGCCGAGGCCCTGAAGGCCTGGGAGGCGCTGGCCCAGCCCGAGCCCGCCGTCTGCTGAGCGGGCCTCAGGCGTCCACCGCCTCGGCCGGCTGGGCCAGGCAGTCCAGCCGGCAGGCCAGGCTCAGGACAGCCTGCAGCGTCGCCCGCTCGGCGTCGGCATCGTGGCCCGCCCCGAAGGCGGTGCCCGCCGTGCCGGCCACCGCCCCCTCCACCAGCACCCAGTGCTGGGTGGCGCGGCCCCGCCCCGTGCTCGATCGGCTGACCGCCCCCAGGCGCAGGCCCGGCGCCAGGGCCTGCGCCACCGCCTGCGGGAGGTCCGCGCCCTCACCCTCGCCGGCCCAGCGCTGCTCGCCCATGGCCAGCTGCAGCCGCACCTGCACCCTGCCCTGCGGCCCGGGCTGAACCTGCCAGGACGACAGCGTCACCGCGCCCTCGGCCCCCTGCGGGCTCAGGTAGTGGCGGCTGAACAGCTGCCACAAGGCGGCCGAGGTCACCTCGGCCTCGCTGGCGTCGGCATGGCGCTGCACCACCGCGCTGAACTCCACCTGCAGGCGCCGGGGCATCACCAGGCCGTGGTCGCGCTCCAGCAGGTAGGCGATGCCGCCCTTGCCCGACTGGCTGTTGACCCGGATGATCCCCTCGTAGCTGCGGCCGATGTCGGCCGGGTCGATGGGCAGGTAGGGCACGGCCCAGGGCGCGCCGGGGCGCTGCGCGGCCAGGCCCTTCTTGATCGCGTCCTGGTGCGAGCCCGAGAAGGCGGTGAACACCAGGTCGCCCGCATAGGGGTGGCGCGGGTGCACCGGCAGCGCGGTGCACTGCTCGGCCACCTGCACCAGGGCCGGCAGGTCCGACAGGTCCAGCCCCGGGTGCACGCCCTGGGTGTAGAGGTTGAGCGCCAGCGTCACCAGGTCCACATTGCCGCTGCGCTCGCCGTTGCCGAACAGGCAGCCCTCCACCCGCTGCGCGCCGGCCAGCAGGGCCAGCTCGGCACAGGCCACGCCGGTGCCGCGGTCGTTGTGCGGGTGCACCGACAACACCACATGCTCGCGCCGCGGCAGGTGACGGTCCATCCACTCGATCTGGTCGGCAAAGACATTGGGCGTGGCCACCTCCACCGTGGTCGGCAGGTTGATGATGACCGGGCGGCCCGGGCCCGCGTCCCAGGCGTCCAGCGCGGTGCAACAGGCCTGCAGCGACACCGGCAGCTCGGTCATGCAGAAGGTCTCGGGCGAGTATTGCAGCACCCATTCGGTCTCGGGCACCGCATCGGTCAGCCGGCGCAGGTGGCGCACATGGTGGTCCACCAGGTCCATCACCTCGGGCACCGAGAGGCCGAACACCACCTCGCGCCACAGCGGGGCGGTGGCGTTGTAGAGGTGGACGATGGCGCGGGGCGCGCCGCGCAGGGCCGCCACGGTGCGCTCGATCAGGTCTTCGCGCAGCTGGGTCATGACCATCAGGGTCACGCCCTCGGGCACGCGGTCTTCCTCGATCAGGCGGCGCACGGTGTCGAAGTCGGTCTGCGAGGCCGCCGGAAAGCCGACCTCGATCTCCCGGAAGCCGCAGGCCGCCAGGCGAGCGAAGAACATCAGCTTGCGCTCGACGTTCATCGGCTCGAACAGGGCCTGGTTGCCGTCGCGCAGGTCGGTGGACAGCCAGACGGGGGCCTGGGCGAGCTGGCCGATGTGGCGCGAAGGCCATTGGCGCTGCGGCAGGTCGATGGCGGGAAAGGGGCGGTACTTGGTGGCGGGCTGGTCGATCATCGTGATCCCGGGTTCGGCAGAAGAGGCTCAGGGCATGACCCTGCCCTCCCGGCCGCGGCCAGGGCCGCAGCAGGACAGGACGACAGGGTGTGGATGCGCGCAGCCCTCCCTCGCGCCCGTCAGGAGACGGGACGCTGGCAGGCCGGGATCAGGGGAGGGGTGGTGCGCCTGGGACCGGACGGTCCGTCAGCGGCGCGTGCACGCGAGCCGATCCCGGCCCAGCACTAGGCTGGACTCGCGGGATAGCAGGGTGCGCAAGGTCATGGGGCGCGACCTTAACCCGGCGGGCGGGGGCTCGTCAAACCTGGCGCGGGCGCCAGCGCCGCCTGGGGCGCGGCCGCCTCGGGCTGCCAGCCCCCGCCCAGCACCAGGAAGAGCTGAGCCTGGTCGTCGGCCAGGGCCGCCTCGCTGGCCGCCAGCTCGGCCTCGGCACTGGCCAGCGCGCGCTGAGCGTCCAACGCAGGCAGGTAGCCGGTGCGGCCGCTCTGGTACAGGCGCTGGGCCTGCTCGGCCACGGTGGCCTCCTGGGCCCGGGCGGCGCGCAGCGCGGCGCGGCGGTCCAGTTCGCGGGCGTAGGCGTTGAGCGCGGTTTCGGTCTCGCGCAGCGCGGTCAGCACGGTGCCGTCGAAGTGCGCCAGCGCGCCCGCGGTGCCGGCCTCGGCCTGGGCGATGCGGGCCTGCACCGCGCCGGTGTTGGGCAGGGTCCAGGAGATCAGCGGCCCCAGGCTCCAGCCCACGCTGTCCGAGCCCAGGATGTCGGTGGCCGGGCTGGCGCTTTGCACCGACAGGCCCAGGCGGATGTGCGGGTAGAGGTCGGCCGTGGCCACGCCGATGCGGGCGGTGGCCGCCGCGAGCTCGCGCTCGGCCTGGCGCACGTCGGGCCGGCGGCGCAGCAGGGCCGCGCCATCGCCCACCGGGATCAGGCCCTGGAGCTGCGGCGGCGTGTCGCAGTCGGCCGCCCCGCTCGGCAAGGCCTGGGGCAGCGCGCCGGTCAGCGTGGCCAGGCGGTAGAGCGCGCCCTGGCGACGTGCCTGCAGCGGCGGGATGGCGGCGCGCAGATGCTCCAGCTGGCCCTGGGCGCGGGCCACGTCGGTCACCCCCGTGCGCCCGGCCTGCTGCAGACGCCGGGTCAGCGTCACGGCCTCGTCCTGCAGCTGCACCGAGTGGCGGGCGCTGCGCAGCTGCAGCCCCAGGGCGCAGACCTCGGCATAGGCCCGCGTGGTGCCGGCGGCCACCTGCACCCGGGCCAGGTCGGTGGCGGCCTCAGCCGCTTCACGGCTGGCCTGCGCGGCCTCGGCCTGGCGCTGCAGCTGGCCGAACCAGTCCAGCGGCAGGGACACGGCCAGGCCCGCGGCGGTCTCCCATTCCGGCTTGGGCGTGTAGCCGGGCGCCAGGTAGTCCAGCCCCGACTTGTGCCCCATGACCACGCCCCCGTTGACTCCCACCGCCGGCTGCTGGGCGCCGGCCACCTCGGCCTCCAGCGCGCGCGCGCGGGCCAGGTTGGCCACGGCCTGGCGCAGGTCGGTGTTGTGGGCCAGGGCCTGCTGCACCAGGCCGTCCAGCCGCGGGTCCTCGTACAGCCGCCACCAGGCGGCCGGCAGGGGCTCGGGGCTGTAGAGCGCGGACGCCGCTTCGGCGAAGGGGGCGCTGGCAGCGGGCTGAGCGGCCAGGGCCTGGGGGGGCAGCTGGTAGTCGGGGCCGACCGGCGCGTGGCTGCAGCCGGCCAGCAGCAGAAGGGCCGCCACGCAAGAGCCGGGCACCAGAGAGCGCAGGCGCATGGTCGTCACTCCGCCTGGCGGGCCACGGGGGCCTGGGCGGTGCGGGTGGGGCCCGCAGCGGCAGCCCCCTCCTCCACCTGCACCGTCACCGTCTGCCCGGCCACCAGCCGGGTGCCGTCGGGCCAGGGCGTGTCCAGGCGCACCCGCACCGGCACCCGCTGGGCCAGGCGCACCCAGTTGAAGCTGGGGTTCACCGCGGGCAGCAGATTGGCGCTGGTGGCACGGTCATGGTCGGCAATGGCGGCGGCCACGCTTTCCACCGTGCCGTGCAGCGCGGTGCTGCTGCCCATGGGCGTCACCCGCACGGCCTGACCCAGGTGGATGCGCGGCAGCTTGGTTTCTTCGAAGTAGCCCTCGACGTAGAAGGAATGGGCATCCACCAGGGCCAGGGCGGGCCGGCCGGCGCTGACGTAGCCGCCCACGCGGATGTCCAGGTTGGTGACGGTGCCGTCGGTGGGGGCGCGCACCTCGGCACGCTGCAGGTTCAGGCGCGCGGCATCCACCGCCACCTTGGCCTGCTCCAGCGCCGCCGTGTTCTCCTCAACCCGGGCGCGGGCCTGCTCCTGCTGCTCCTGCGACACCAGGCTGCCCAGCCCGCTGTTGCGGTCGCGTTCGCGCCGGGCCTGGGCCAGCGCCACCTGACGCGCGGCCAGCGCGGCCTCGGCTTCGCGCAGGGCCAGCGCGTAGTGGGCGTGGTCCACCTCGAACAGCACGTCACCGGCATGAACGGGCTGGTTGTCCTGCACCGGCACGGCCGTCACCAGGCCGGACACATCCGGCGCCATCTGGACCACATTGGCCCGCACGCGGCCATCGCGCGTCCACGGGGCCAGCTCGTAGTGGTCCCACAGGCCGCGGCAGGCCCACAGGGCTGCCGCCACCATCAGCAGGGTCGTCGCCGGGCGCAGCAGCTGCCGGGCCCGTTCGCGGGTGAACAGAGGTTTCAAAGTCATCAACACCGTCTCACAGCAGGAATTGCGCGGTCAGCCGGTGCAGGCCGTAGAGCAGCACCAGGTAGAGCGCCATGTCGAACAGGGCCGGATGCCAGACCCAGCGGTAGACACCCACGGCCGCCAGCAGGCGGCGCAGGCCCCAGTTCAGCACCAGGGCCAGCAAGGCCAGGGCCATCAGCCAGGGCACGTACAGGCCCTCGAGATCGAATTCACCGGTCATGCGGCAGGCTCCTGGACAGGGGCGCCCAGCGTCCGAGGGGCTTGGGGAAACAGGTTGCGGCGCAGGCCCACCAGGGCGGTGACCAGGGCCGCGGGGTCGGCCGCATCCGCCGCCGGCCGCAGCGCGCGCAAAAGGGCCCGGTCCAGCGCGCGGCGCAAGACATCGGGCCAGGCGCTGGGGCCCTGGTCGGACCACTGACGGAAGCCCTGGGCGATGCCCGCCAGCAGCAGACGCGCCCCCGGGGCGCGGCCGGCGGCGCGCTGGGTCTGCAGCACCGCGATGTCGGCGCCCACGCGCAGCTCGCGCAGGGCCGCACGGGCGGCGTCGTCACGCTGCTGCGGCGCGGTCTGGGCAATGCGCGGTGCCAGCAGGCCGATGCGGTCGAGGCTGCGCACGGCGTGGCTGTCGTCGGGCACGGCCCGCCGCGCCGCGGCCTGTTCCGCCAGCTCACGCCAGGCGGCCCGGCGCAGGCGGCGCGCCACCACGTCGCTGCCCACCGAGCGCATGAGCTGATTGACCAGTGCGGCCACCGCGATGCCCATGAGCAGCGACAGATTGCTGTTGAAGAAGTAGGGGAAGTCCAGCGTGGCGGTGTCCCCCAGCGCCAGCGAGCCGGCCACACCCATGATCATGGCCATGCCGGAGCCGGCAGTGGCCGGCCGCGCCGCCAGGCAGCCCAGGCCGACGAAGGCCGGCGCGCAGACCAGCACCAGCATGCCGAAATCGTGCGCCAGCGGCAGCAGCACCAGCACGTACACCGCCCCGATGGGCATGGACCAGGCTGTGGCCTTCAGGAAGCTGGAGATGGCCGGCACCGGGTCGTCCATCGACGCGAAGAAGCAGCAGAAGATGGCCGACATCATGGCCGCCACCGAACCCGAGGGCCAGGCGGTCTGGATCCACACCAGGCTGCAAAAGCCCACCGCCACCACGGCGGCCAGCGCCGACAGCAGGGCCATGCCATGGTCGCGGTGCAGCACCCGGGCCCCCAGCGTGGGGCGCCGCGCCACGGCCGGCGCGGCACCGGTCAGGCCGGTGTCGATCTCGGCGCGCAGGGCCCCGCAGGCCTGCCAGCCCCGCAGCAGTTCGCCCAGCCGGGTGGCCAGGCTGATGCGCAGGGCCCGCGGCCAGTCGGCGTGGGTCGGGTCACGGCCCAGGCTGTCAAGCAACCCCTGCAGCCAGGGCAGCGCGGCCGCCTGGTCGGCCGGCGGCAGCGCCAGCCATTCGCCCAGGGCGTCGAGCACCACCACCACGTCCGGGGCGATCCGGCCCTCCACCTCTTCAAGTGCCTGCAGCCGGTCTTCGGCGGCCGACAGGGCCGGGGTCAGGCCGGCCAGGCGGTCCTGCATCTCGCGCAGGGCCCCCTCGGTCCAGCGCAGGTGACCGGTGTCGAAGGGCACATGGGTGGAGAGGATGCGCAGCTGGGTGATGTCGGCGGCCAGGCGCTGGCGGTCGGCCGCCAGCGTGGCGCCGCCCGCGTCCGCCCGGTGGGCCCGCGCGGCCAGGTCCGACAGCCAGGTGCGGGCATGGCCCAGGCTGCGGTCCAGCAGGCCCAGCAGCGGGCCGCTCATGCCCACGGGCAGCACCAGGCTGTGGACCAGGCTGGCGCAGAGGATGCCCACCCCGATCTCCTCGACCCGGGCCAGCGCGTTGTCGAACAGCTGCTCGGGCTGGTCCACCGAGGGGAAACCCACCATGGCCGCGGTGTAGCCGGCCAGCATGAAGACGTAGGAGCGGGGTGTGCGGTCCTGCAGCGAGATGAACAGGCACAGGCCCACCCACAGCGCCAGTGCCAGGGACAGCAGGGCCGGCGCATGGGCCAGCGTGGGCACCAGGGCCACCGAGGCCGCCGCGCCGAGAAAGGTGCCGCCGAAGCGGTACACCGCCTTGGAGCGCACGGCACCGGCCAGGGGATTGGCCACGACGTAGGCGGTCATCATGGCCCAGAAAGGGCGCGGCAGACCGGCCTTCAGGGCCACGTACAGCGCCAGCATGGACGCGGCAAAGCACTTGAGCGAGTACAGCCACTCGCTGCGGGTGGGCCAGTTCACAGGTGCGGTCCTCGGGCTCGAGTCAGCCACGTGCGGCGGCCTTGGGCAACTCGGCCACGCCGGCCTCCAGGCGCAGCAACACCCGCAGGGCCGCCCGCAGGTCCTCGTCCGGCAGGCCCTGAAGCAGCTCGCGCCGCATCACGTTGAGGGCCTGCTCCACCCGGGCCACCTGCTGCTGGCCCAGGGGCGTCAGGCTGAGCACCTTGGCGCGGCGGTCGTGCGGGTCTTCATGGCGCACCACCACGCCGGCCGCCACCAGCTGGTCGATCACCCGCACCAGGGAGGCCGGCTCCAGGCCCACGGCCTCGGCCACGGCACCGGGACGGGCGCTTTCGCCCATGCGGCCGATCATCACCGCCGGCCAGGCCATGGCATGCGAGAGCCCGTAGGTGTTGCTGACCTCGTCCGCCGCCGCGCGGAAGCTGCGTGCCACACGGGTCAGCGTGGTGGTCAGGTGCATCAGGGTGGCGTCGTCGAGCATGGGGGGCCTCGTTTGCTTTGTCAGCAAATAGTTTGCAAAGCAAATTATTTGCTGAATCAAATGTCGACTGGGCCACAGGGCCATTGCCCCGGCCGGCCGGGGCGTTCAGCCGCGCCCGGGGATCGCGTCCGGGCCCAGGGCCGCGGTGAGCAGTTCCAGCTCGTTGGTGATGTCGGCCTGGCGCAGCCGGGCCCAGCGGCGGCGCAACTCGGCGGCCAGCTCGTCCAGATGGTCCTGGGCGCGCTGCATCTGGGCCAGGCGGGCGTGGTTCTCCTGCACCAGCGAGGTTTCCAGCGCGGCCCGCAGCTGCACCCGCACCGTTTGGTGCAGCACCGCGGCCATCAGCACCGGCCGGGGCAGACCCAGGCGGATCGGCGCCTGGCGGGGGGGCGGGGAGGATGCCCACGAGACAGACATCGCCGTCGGCGCCGCCGCGCCCGCGTCCGACCAAGGCTGAGGCGCCCCTGGCGACGGCAGCAGGCGCTGGGCCCGCAAGCCGGCGGGCCCCGTGGAGAGCAGC
Organism: Ideonella sp. B508-1; assembly: GCF_000333615.1. Lineage (GTDB taxonomy): Bacteria > Pseudomonadota > Gammaproteobacteria > Burkholderiales > Burkholderiaceae_C > Ideonella. Next base: position 30,819 of record NZ_BADL01000271.1, read on the forward strand.
CAGACCGCGGGCCGCGGCCCGCCCTGGGGCGCCGTTGCGCCGGCCACCGCCTCGGTGGCGGCCTGCAGCCAGGCGGCGAGCGCCGGCTCGGCCTCGTCCAGCGCGCCGCAGCCGGGCAGCACGCGAGGCGGGTTCTGACCGGTCCCGGCCGGCCGGTTGGCCAGCCAGGCGTCCGCCAGGCGTTGCCCGGCCAGCCACAGGGTCTGGCCGGGCAAGGCCTGCAGCGTGGAGACCGCATCGGCCAGGTGGGCGTTGAAGGCGCCGCAGAAGCCGCGCTCGGCCCCGATGACCAGCCAGATGCGGTCCTCGGCCCCGCCGCCTTCGGGGCGCGCCGTGGGGTCGGCCAACTCAAGCCAGGCGGCCTCCAGCGTGGTCTGGGCCTCGGCCAGCGCCGGCTGGGAACGCTGCAGGCGCTGCAGCTCGGCCAGGGCCAGGTTCTTCATGGCCTGCACGATCTGCCGCAGGTCGGCCAGCAGCGTGGCCCGCTCGCGCAGTTGCAGCTGTGCAGTCATGCCGGCTCAGGCCCCCAGCGCCGCCTGCACGGCGGCCACCCAGTCGCCCCGGGGCGCGTCCAGTGCCGGGGCACTGGCGGCCATGGCAGTCAGGGCTGCCAGCGCCTGCCGCAGGGCTTCACCCTGCAAGCCCTCCAGTCGGCCTTCGTTGAGGGCCACCAGCCAGGCCAGGGTGACGGCGGCCGAGCGGGTGGCCAGGCGGGCCTGGCGGAACAGGGCCTGCAGCAGGTGGCCGCGCGCGACGCGGGCCTGCATGCCTTCGTCCAGCCGCGTGCCGAAGCGGGTGAACAGCTCCAGTTCCAGGAACTGCAGGTAATCGAGCCGCAGGCGCTTGCATTCGCGGGCGATGGCCGGGTGCTGGGCCTTGCCACCGATGCGCGAGACCGAGGTGCCCACGTCGATGGCCGGGAACATACCCGCGGCCGTGAGCTTGGTGCTGAGGTAGACCTGCCCGTCGGTGATGGAGATCAGGTTGGTGGGGATGTAGCTGGCCACCTCGCCCAGTTGCGTGGGCACGATGGGCAGGGCCGTCATGCTGCCGCCGCCCAGCGCGGCGCTGAGCTGGGTGGAGCGCTCCAGCAGGCGCGAGTGCAGGTAGAAGATGTCGCCGGGGTAGGCCTCGCGCCCGGGCGGGCGGCGCAGCAGCAGGGACAGTTCGCGGTAGGCCTGGGCGTGCTTGCCCAGGTCGTCGTAGACGATGAGCGTGTCGTGGCCGGCATGCATCCAGTGCTCGGCCAGGGCGCAGCCGGCAAAGGGCGCCAGGTACTGCAGGCCCGGCAGGGTGCCGGCCTCGGCCACCACCACGGTGGTGTGGGCCAGGGCGTCGTGTGCGGCCAGCAGGCGCAGGGTTTCGGCCACCTCGGCCCGGCGCTGGCCGATCAGCACCAGGATGCAGCGCACGCCCTGGTCGCGCTGGTGGATCACCGCGTCCAGCGCCAGCGCGCTCTTGCCGGTGCCGTCATCGCCGATCAGCAGCTCGCGCTGGCCGCGGCCGATGG
>NZ_BADL01000270.1 GCF_000333615.1 Ideonella sp. B508-1
AGCCCCCTGGGGGGATGGGAGGCCGCGCAGCGGCCGGGTGGGATCGAGAAGGGGGGGCACCCCCCTTCGGCGGCGTTAAAACCGTTAAAGAAAAAGAGTTAAGTCGCGCGCGCGTGTTAGGCCTGTGGACAGCCGCTGTAACGCATTGATTTACAAGGATTTTTCAGTTCGGCCTGTACCGCGATAGACGATCCAGGCGTGCCGCGATAGACGACGCAACCGTACCGCGATAGACGATGAATCGGCCCGCGATAGACGATCCTTGCCCGATTTCTGTGGACAACTCGCCACTTGTACCGCGATAGACGATGGATCGACGTGCCGTCAACCTGGCAGCACCTTCCCGGGAAAAACCACTTCCTCGCGGAAATCCTTGCCCCACAAGGCTTCCCCCGTAGTTCAATGTTCCGCGATAGACGATGCACTGCTCCGCTTCTGACACTGAAAGTGAAATCTTCCGAAAACCACTTGTACCCCGATAGACGATCACCCCCCCAGGCGTCCTTCATGCCCTGACATCAATGCAAAGGCCCTCGGCTTGCGAAGCACGAGGGCCTTTTTTTGCGTCACACCAGCAACGATGGCTGCTAACTCAGTGCAGCTTCATCTGAAGCACTTGCTCGATCCATTTCACCTTGCCAGCCTTCTCCGCCTGCTCCATCAGCGTCTCGTGGTTGCGGCTCAAGATGATGACTTGGTTGGGCTTCACCGACTCGTCAAGGAAGATCCGGTAATGGGGCAAGTCGTGCTTGGCAGCCATCGCCTTCACCTCTGCTCC
>NZ_BADL01000269.1 GCF_000333615.1 Ideonella sp. B508-1
CGAAGGTCTGCCGCCTTGAGTGCAACCATCAACGCGGTCGAGTCCACGCCAGCCCCGAAGCACAGCGCGATCAGGCGGCCACCCAGCGCGGTGCGCAGCGCGCGCCGCTGCTCGTATGTGAGAACCCCTCGGGCGCTGCGCATCACACTGCCTCCGAAGCCTGGAAGTTCCAGAAGCGACGGGCGCAGATGTGGTGCGCAGCAGCGCAGGTTTCGAGGTCCACCGTCATCCGGTAGAACTCGGCGTAGCGCTGCAACAGCTCGTCCAACATGGCCCCGTTGCGCAGCCCCTCGTCCGCGTTCAGGCGCTCGATGGCCACCTGTGCGAACAGCGGGAGGTAGTTGAACGGCGTCATGCCCAGGCCCAGGCGGCTTCCCGTCGCCAGCGCAGCGGCGACATCGGCTGCTCTTTGGTGAGTCTCGGGGGGGAGCGGGGAGGAAAGCCCCGCTTGGGTGGTTGAGGTGCTGGGCTTGGTCATCGTCGTGCTCATGGCTGGTCCTTTCCGCTGGGGGTGGTGTTGCTGCTCTTCGGAGCCGTCTCGGACGCATGGCCAGCGGGTGGCCGTAGCGGGTCAAGGGCACGGACAAAGCCGCAGCCTGGAGCGCAGCGGAAGGACCGGGTGCAGGCCGTGGCGCAGCGCACCCTTGAACCACGTAGGACAGCCGCTATGCGTCGTGAAAGAGACGGGTCTGAAGGGCAGCGCCCCGGCTGGAAGTCCCTGGAGCGCGGCGATGGTGTTTCCAAGCCCAGCAGCTCAACGCGCGCGGCCGCCAGGCCGGGCGCACTCTCGCCCCGTCAGGGGCGCTAGACAGCTCGCAAGCGCAGCGCGCAGCGGCCATCTGTTGGCCGCGTAGGCGTGAGTGGATTGAAGCCCGGATGGGCCGAGACGGCCGCCAGGCTGGCTCGGTGCGAAGCACGAAAGCCCGACCCGGCCACCAGGCCGGGGCACGCCCCAGGTTGCCTTAGTCCTGCCTGTCGCGCGATTCCGCCGAAGCGAAAGCTGCTAGGACTTCGCAGCGATTCTTGCGTTCTGCTGCTGAAGCCATTGCCAGACAGCCCGAGTGGCCACCGCGTCAGCTACGGCCCGGTGCTGCGAGCCCGTCCAGAAATGTTCCGCGATAGACGATGCAGCGGCCAGCGAGTGCCACCTGAACGCCTCACGGCGCTCGTCCCACTGCCCGACGTGCAGCGCGAAGGCCTCCATCGCGCACAAAGTCGCCGGTTCTATCGAATTTCGCAGGCCTTCAGGCAGGAAAGCCAGGTCGAAGGGTGCGTTGTAGACCACCAGAGCTTCGGCCGACAGCAACACCTGTGCCAGTTCCGGCAACAAATCGCCCAAAGTAGGCGCGTTTTGCACGTCTGATGGGCTGATCCCGTGGATCAGTTCAGCCTCGGGCCACTCCTTGAGCCTGGTTGGCTTCACCAGCGAGTGAAAAACCACCTCGCCATCGTCTATCGCGGCCACTTCCAGCAGCTCGTCGCCCAGCGGGCTCAGACCCGTCGTCTCGGTGTCGAGGTAGATCGTCTTTCGCGGGCTTGCGCCGCGCAGCAGTAGCGAGCGCAAGTCCGCCAGTCGCCGAATGTCGCGCGCGGCACGTTCCGCCGCCAGCTCGGCGGCCGCGCAGGGCATGCACAAGCCTTCAAGCGTCAGCGAGTCGCGCAAGTGCTCGATGCCGCAGCATGCACACGCCGAGTGGGTGTGAACCATCCGGCCCGCCCTCAGCGCATCGAGCTGGGCCGGCGTCGGTGTACGCGCCTGGCGCATCGGCACGCACAGCGCAGGGTCGAATAGCTCGATGTGCTCGCGCCGCCTGCGGCTGTAGACGGTCTTCGCCGGCACCTGGCCAGGCGCTGGCTTGAGCCGCAACGCCTTCAGCGCAGTGCGGCTAAGCGGATCGGTCCGCCCGCCTCCCTCGCTGGTCACTTCTTCGCCTTGCCAGCGGGTGCAGCCCCGGCCTCCCCGCCCTTCAGCGCGTCCAGTTCCCCTTGAAGTCGCCCGGCCTTCTCGGCGGCGCTTCGCGCTGCCGCGATGTGTTCTTGTGCCTCCGACTCCAGGCGCTGGTTCGTCTTCTGGAGCTTGTCGATGGTTTCGAGGCTCCGGCGCTTCTGTTCCCCCAGCACCTCGGCGTGCTTGGCCTCCATGCGAGCCAGCTCTTCGCCGTGCCGGCGCTCCAGATCACGCAGTGCCTGGTCGCTGAGTTCGCGCGCGCGCGCCAACTCCGCGCCCGCGTCGGTGAGGCGCTGTGTCAGGCCGCTGACCTGTTCGGTGAGGCGTGCCGTCTCGGCCTGGCACGCGCTCAGCGCCTGCTCGGCCGCTCGCCGGCCCGCCTCCGCTTCGTCACGCCGGCCGCGCTCTGCCTTGACGTCGGCCTGTAGTTCCTTCAGGTGTTTGTCGAGTTCGTTGGTTCGAGTTTCGGCCGTGTTGCGCGCGATCCGCTCGCTGGCCAACTCCTGGCCCTGCGCCAAGGTGGCTTCTTCGAGCGCACGGATCTTCGCTCTCGCCTCTTCCAGTTTCCCGGGTGGCCCCCTCCAGCTCGCCGAGGTGGGCGTCTCGTTCAGCTTCGGCCTGGGCCACGTCGTTCTGTGCCTGAGCTTTGACCGCGGCCACCATCACGGCGCACTCGTGCTGCGCGGCCTTCCACATTTCGCCCGCGCTCTGCCGCATCGCGGCGTCGAGCGCTGGCGGCAGCGCGACAGGCTCGCTCGGCTGCGCCGGCTGTTGGGCCTCCAGCTTGCGGAACTCTCGCAGCAGGTTGGCGATGGTCGTCATGCTGCCGCCACCCAGCTCGTCGTAGACCGTCCGAGCGCTCTCCTTGATGCCGCGCTCGCGCAGCGATGCGACGGCCTGCTTCAGCGCCTCGGGCGTCACGATTCGTTCAGTTGCCATGGTCAGCCTCCGCGTCAATAACGATACGATAGCGTTATGATAACAATAACGCTACGATAACGCAAGCGGCGGTAGCGGCCGACCGCAAGGTGGGCTGGCGGCCACGGCGTCGAGGGCGCCAGGCGTCGCCGGCGCCTGCCCGCACGGCCGCGCCTGGTGCAACCCCCTCGGGCGGCCGCCGCCTGGTCGCCGCGGATGCCGGCGCAACCGAGGTACGAGGGCGCCGGGACCGCCTGCCGCCTGGCCAGATCAGATAGCGCCGCGCCTGAATCTGCGGCCGCTCGATCAGGCGCGGTCGCCGTCGCGGCTGGCCAGCCGCGTGGCGCTCGGCCTGGCCAGTTCCCGGCCTTGGACTGCCGGCAGGTCAGTGCCTGAAACG
>NZ_BADL01000268.1 GCF_000333615.1 Ideonella sp. B508-1
TCTGGCCGCTCTGGCGGGGCAGCCGGTGCTGGTGCTGACCGACGTCTTCGGGGCCACGCCGAGCAATGTGGCGCAGCGGCTGGCCGACGGCGTCGAGGTGCGGCTGGTGACGGGGGTCAATGTGCCGATGCTGTGGCGCCTGCTGAGCCATCTGGACGAGCCCCTGGACTCGCTGGTGGGGCGCGCTGTGGCTGGCGGCAGCCAGGGGGTGATGCAGATCGCTTCTCAGCGTCCGCAGAACCAGGCCTTAAACTTGATGACCCATGATCAAAGCCACGCTCACCATCAGCAATAAGCTGGGCCTGCATGCCCGGGCTTCGGCCAAGCTCACCAAGTTGGCCACGACCTTCAAGTCCGAGGTGTTCATGAGCCGCAGCGAGCGTCGGGTGAACGCCAAGAGCATCATGGGCGTGATGATGCTGGCGGCGGGGCTGGGCTCCGAGGTCGAGCTGGAGGTGGACGGCCCCGACGAGCAGGCTGCCTTCGAGGCCATCAAGGCCCTGATCGACGACAAGTTCGGCGAAGGGCAGTGAGGCTGCTCCTTCAGGCACGAGGTCGGGCCTCGTGCCTGGGGGCTCAGAGTCCGCCGAGGAAGTGGCGGCGGTAGCGGCTGGGCAGGTCGTTCAGGCGCATCAGCATGGGCAGATCCGCGGTGTTGAAGTCCGGATCCCAGGCCGGCGCACCCAGCACCTTGGCCCCCACCCGCAGATAGCCCTTGATCAGGGCGGGCGGCTCCACCGGCAGCTCCTGGTTCAGTTCCTCCACCGGCAGCGGATGGCGTGGGCGCACTTGGTGCTCCACCGGAGCCAGGTGGCTCTGGCTCAGGCGGTGCCAGATGCTGGCCGCGGCATGGCCGCCATCGCGCATGCCGATGCTGGCGCAGCCCACCATGGTGTCCAGACCGTTCTGGTCCATGAAGGAGGCCAGCGCCCCCCACAGGGCCAGAATGACGCCGCCGGAGCGGTGCTCGGGGTCCACGCAGGAGCGCCCCAGTTCGGCCAGGCGCTCGCGCAGCGGGCGCAGGCGGGTCAGGTCGAATTCGGTGTCGCTGTAATAACCCCCCGCACGCCGGGCGGCTCCGGGCGTGAGCACGCGGTAGGTGCCGATGACCTGAGCGGGGCGATCGTCCTGCGGCAGGGTGCGCACGAGCAGGTGCTCGCAGAAGTCATCGAAGAGGTCCACGTCCAGGCCCTCCGGCGTGCCCGGTGGCGGGCGCAGGCGAGCGCCCATTTCCTGAGCAAACACCCGGTGGCGCAGGGCCTGTGCCTCGCGGACTTCGTCCTGATGGCGGGCCCACAGCACCTCGAAGGCGCCTTCCCCGAGCGGCGAGGCCGTGTCCAAGGGGGCTTTGCGCATCGGCAGCTGGCGAGGGGCTCGGAAGTCCAGCATCCCGATCAGCGGCAGGGTGGGCGTGGGCAGTTCTTTCATGGGCGGGGTCTCCTGATCCATGGCGCAGATGCTCTCCAGGACCGGTGACCGCGGCATGACACAGGATTGACGCTTTGGTGACGAGGTGTTCTGGCCTCCAGGTGGGGCGGGCCGGGCTGCTACATTGCTGGCATGAGCATCCAGGTCTTCGGTTTGCCGGTGTCTCGGGGCGTCGCGATCGGCCGCGCGGTGTTGCTGGCCGCCAGCCGCTTCGACGTGACGCATCACTTCATCGACCCCGCCGATGTGGGCCACGAGGTGGCGCGCCTGCGACAGGCCCGCGATGAGGTGTCCGCCGAATTGATGGCCCTCAAGCGCGAGGTGCCGGAGGAGGCGCACGCCGAGCTGGTGGCTTTGCTGGACGTGCATCTGATGATGCTGCATGACCCGATGCTGACGGACGCCATCGTCAACTGGATCATCCAGCGTCACTACAACGCCGAATGGGCGGTGGCCTCCCAGCTGGAGGTGCTGTCTCGCCAGTTCGACGACATGGGTGACGAGTACCTGCGCGAACGCAAGGCGGATGTCGAGCAGGTGGCCGAGCGGCTGATCAAGGTGCTGGTCCGTCACCGCAAGGGGTTGGCGGCCGCGGATCCCCTGGAGCCACCGCCCGCGCGAGACCTGGCGGGCGAGGAGCCGCTGGTGCTGGTGGCCAACGACATCGCGCCGGCGGACATGCTGCAGTTCAAGCGCAGTCTCTTCACAGGCTTTGTCACGGATGTGGGCGGGCGCACGTCCCACACCGCCATCGTGGCCCGCAGCATGGACATCCCGGCGGTTGTTGGTGCGCGCGAGGCCAGCCGGCTGGTGCGTCAGGATGACTGGGTGGTCATTGATGGAGACGCCGGCATCCTGATCGTCAATCCGCCACCGATGGTGCTGGAGGAGTACCGGTTCCGTCAGCAGCAGTCCGAACTCGAGCGGGCGCGCTTGAAGCGGCTTCGCAACACGCCCTCGGTGACCCTGGACGGTCAGGCGGTGGAGCTGTTGGCCAACATCGAGTTGCCCAGCGATGCGCCCGCCGTGCTGGAGGCGGGGGCCGTGGGAGTGGGGCTGTTCCGCAGCGAGTTCCTCTTCATGAACCGCGGAGGCCACCTGCCCGACGAGCAGGAGCAATATGAAGCCTATCGTGCCGTGGTGACCGCGCTCAATGGCCTGCCGGTGACGATCCGAACCGTGGATGTGGGGGCTGACAAACCGCTGGACCGGCTCTCGGTCCAGGAACTGCGGCACGAGCACAGCCTGAATCCTGCGCTGGGGTTGCGGGCCATTCGCTGGAGTCTGTCCGAACCGGACATGTTCCTGCAGCAGTTACGTGCCGTGCTGCGGGCCGCCGCCCATGGGCGGGTGCGAGTCCTCATTCCCATGGTGGCCCATCTGCAGGAGGTGCAGCAGGTGTCGGCGCTGATTGATCGGGCCCGCGCCAGCCTGGTGGCGGATGGCTTGCCCTTCGGTGCGGTCGAGCTCGGGGTGATGATCGAGATTCCCGCGGCCGTGCTGATCCTGCCAAGCCTGCTGCGGCATTTCGACTTCATTTCCATCGGCACCAACGATCTGATTCAGTACGCGCTGGCCATCGACCGGGCGGACGAGGCGGTGTCTCACCTCTACGACCCCTGGCATCCGGCCGTGCTGCGCTTGATCGCCCAGTCCATCGAGCAGGCGAATGCCATGGGGCGAGGGGTGAGTGTCTGCGGCGAGATGGCCGGGGATCCTGCCTTCACCGAACTCTTGCTGGCCATGGGGCTGCGCAGCTTCTCCATGCACCCGGCCCAGATCGGGTCAATCAAGCAGAAGATCCTGCGGGCGGATGCCCGCGCGCTGGGAGCGGCCTTGCCCGCCGTGCTGGAAGCCGACAACCCACAAGAGGTGGGGGGCGCCTTGCTGAGATCGGGTGGTGGGCGGCCGGTTCGCGCGGGGCTTGCATAGCTCCCCAAAGATTCGCTATACTGCAGGGCTTCGCTGATCGCTGCCTTGCGGTGGTCAGTGAAGCAAGTCAAGCGAAGTGCGAAGCAAATTCTTCAAAAAGCGCTGACAAGAAAAGAG
>NZ_BADL01000267.1 GCF_000333615.1 Ideonella sp. B508-1
CCCCGAGCATCACGCCGGCGGTGAAGCCCAGCAGGTGGTGCAGGCGATCCCTGAACTTCAGTGCCAGCAGGCCACCCAGCGCCGTCGAGACAAAGGTGAGGAACGACAGGGCGAGCGCGGTCATGGGCATGGCAGGGGCAACCGCCCATTGTCGCCGAGCAGGGCGACGGGCTCAGGCCTCGGTCAGCAGTTGGCCGATCAGCTGGTGCAGGGCGGCGAAATCGGGTTCGCCCACGTACTTCTTGACGATGTGGCCCTGCTTGTCCAGCAGGAAGCTGGTGGGCGTGAGCCGCACATCGCCAAAGCCCTTGGCGGCGTCACCGCTCTTGTCCATGGCCACCAGGAAGGGCAGGCCGCGCGTCTGGGCGAAGCTGGCCACGTAATCGGGCGTGTCGTAGCTCATCGCCACCGCCAGGGTTTCATAGCCCTGACTCTGGAACTTCTGGTGGGTGCTGATGATCTGGGGCATCTCGTGCACGCAGGTGGTGCAGCTGGTGGCCCAGAAGTTCACCAGCACGACCTTGCCGCGCAGGGCGGACAGGGCCTGCGGACGGCCGTCCAGCAGGGTGACCTTCACATCGGGGGCCGTCTCGCGGCTGGAGCAGCCTGCCAGCAGCACGGGGGCTGCTGCGGTGGAGGCCAGGAGGCCGGCGACAAGGCGGAGATGCTGACGGCGACGCATACGCTACCCGAGACTATCCTGCGAACAAGACCTGGAGTGTACGACCCGGGCGGCGCTCTCAGAGGTTCCGGGTGTATTCCGATTCCAGCAGGGAGGTCAGCTGTTCGGACAGCGCGTCGCGGCCGATGCGGGCCGGGCGCCCCTGGCCGGGCTCGGCGGGCTGGGTGTAGAGGCCCTCGGCCGCGATCTCGACCCAGACCAGGTGGGGGGCACGGGCGCTCAGCCGGTGGCGCAGCCGTTGGACCCGCTCTCCGCCCAGGATGGCCTCGAACAGAATGCCATGCGGCATGCTGTCCTGACAGAAGGCTTCCGCCTCCTGGAGACTGCCCACGAAATCCACCAGCATGCCGCTGGCGCGCAGGGCCTCACGCACTTCCGTACGCACGTCGCGCTGGCCGGCGACCACCAGCCAGTGGCTGCCCATCAGAGGACGCGAGGCCTGCGACAGGGCAAATGCGGAGGACAGGTGTTCCGCATCGTCGTCCCCCACGTTCACGCCGAAGGTGGTGTCCGGGCTCAGGGTCTGTGGGAAGTCGATCACCAACTGGGTGCTGTCCGGCCGATCCAGGCGCTCGAGCCTCAGGTGCTGCACACGGGCCATTTGCTCGATCAGGCACCAGGCCAGGAGCTGGTCGCTGGCCAGGGGGGCGTCAGAAGGCAGGGGGTGGCTGGCCGTGAGCTGCAGGCGGGCCTGGGGCGGCCAGTCGTGCATCTCCAGCCGAATGTCCAGCTGGTCCTGGGCCTGGGCCAGGGCCCAGTCGGTGAGTTGCTGGATGAAGCCGTGCAAGAGGCTGGGATCCAGGAGCACGGTGGCCGGGTGCATGGCGCGGTGCAGCTCGACGCCGCGCAGCGCCGCCCGGGCCTTCTGCTGGGCCAGCACGTCGCGCAGGACCGTGGTGAGGGACACCTCTTCGGGGACTTGGTGCACTTCGCCGGTGGCCATGCGGGCCAGTTGCTGCCCCAGCATGCCGATCTGCCGCACACGTGCCAGCCGGGCCTGCAGCTTTTGCAGCTCGGGGGCCTGGGGCAGGCTCGGCCCGAGTTCCTCCAGATGGGCCTGGACTGCGGAGAGATGCATGGCCACGTCGCCGCCCATCTGGCTGATGATTTGCAGCCAGTACCGTTCGGCGTTGGCCGGGGGCCTGGGGTGTCATGGTGACTCTCCGGATGGACTGACAGGGACTGGATACTGCTATTGTGACAAATTGCAACCGATTGGGGGG
>NZ_BADL01000266.1 GCF_000333615.1 Ideonella sp. B508-1
TGGCCGCCGGGGGGCTGTGCAGACGGGCTGGGCGCCCGCAGACCAGCCGCTGAGCGACGGCTGGCCGCTCCTGTCCGCCTCGGCACTGCCCTACCGGCCGGGCATGTCGGCCACGCCCCAGGCCATGAGCCGCCAGGACATGGACGAGGTGCGCGAGGCCTTCGTGACGGCCACCCGCCGCGCGACCGAAGCCGGTGTCGATTTGCTGGAACTGCAGGCCGGCCACGGCTTTCTGCTGTCGAGCTTCCTGTCGCCGCTGACCAACCAGCGCGACGACGACTACGGCGGTTCGCTCGACAAGCGTCTGCGCTTCCCGCTGGAGGTGTTCGCCGCCATGCGCGCCGTGTGGCCGGCCGACCGCCCGATGTCCGTTCGCCTGTCGGCCACCGACTGGGCCGAAGGCGGTACCACGGTGGACGAGTCCATCGAGATGGCCCGCCGCTTCAGGCAAGCCGGTGCCGACGTGATGGACGTGTCCACCGGCGAGGTCACGCCGGACCAGCGCCCCGTCTATGGCCGCATGTTCCAGACGCCCATGGCCGACCGCATCCGCAACGAAGGGCAGGTGGCCACCATCGCCGTGGGCGCCATCACCGAGGCCGATCAGGTCAACAGCGTGATTGCCTCGGGCCGCGCCGACCTCTGCGCCATCGGCCGCCCCTTCATGAGTGACCCGGCCTGGTTGCACCGCGAACTCGCCAGGCTGGGCCGTGGCAGCGTGGCCTGGCACCCGGCCATGGAACCCGCACGCACGCAGTTCGAGCGCGTGCTGGCCAAGCCCGCCACCCCCCTCTGACGCGAGGAACCTGCCATGACGCAACAAGCCAACTACGATCAATACCGCGAGTCCGTGGCCGGTCGGGCCGACGTGGCCGACTCGCCCGAGCTGCTGGCCTATTACGCCGAACTGGCGCGCCTGAAAACCGGTGCGCTCTGGACGGTGGCCAACAAGATCGAGCCCTGGCAGCCCCAGTCGGCCTCGGTGCCCGTGCTGTGGCGCTACCAGGACTTGCGTGAGCATGTGCTGCGGTCGGTCAAGCTGGTGACCCCGGAGAAAGCCGGGCGCCGCGTGGTCTATCTGGACAACCCCGGCCGGCGAGACGTGTCGGCGGCCGTGGGTTGGTTGTATGCCGGCTTGCAGGTGATGAACCCGGGGGAGCGGGCTTCGGCCCACGCCCATGCCGCCTCAGCGCTGCGCTTCATCATGGAGGGCCGTGGGGCCTACACCATTGTCGACGGCCACAAACTGTCGCTCGGTGCGCGTGATTTCGTGATCACACCGAATGGCACCTGGCACGAACACGGTGTCGCTGAAGACGGCTCGCCCTGCATCTGGCAGGACGGCCTGGACATCCCCCTGGTCAACGCGCTGGAAGCCAACTTCTACGCCGTGCACCCGCAACTGCACCAGGCTGTGACCCACCCGGTCAACGACATGGTGGCCTCGTGGGCCGGTGCGGGCCTGCAGCCCCAGCACCACGGCTGGACCCAGCCCTACTCGCCGCTGTTCAAGTACGAGTGGGCCGCCACCTACGAGGCGCTCACGCGCCAGGCTGCCGTCACCGATGGCAGCCCCTTCGATGGTGTGCTGATGAACTACGTCAACCCGCTGACCGGCGGGCCGGTGATGCAGACCGTGGGTGCCTCGATGCAACTGCTGCGGCCCGGCGAGCACACGCGCGCCCACCGTCACACCGGCAGCTTCCTTTACCAGGTGGCCAAGGGCCAAGGCTGGTCGGTCATCAACGGCCAGCGCTTCGACTGGCAAGAGCGCGACATCTTCTGCGTGCCCTCGTGGGCTTTCCACGAGCACGGCAACGCCAGTGCCACCGAAGACGCCTGCCTGTTCGCCTTCCACGACCTGCCCACGATCCAGGCTCTGGGCCTGTACCGCGAAGAAGCCCTGGCCGAGAACGGCGGCCACCAACCCGTCACGGCCTGACCCCTGTCTGAAGGCTGCCCCCTCACCCCGAACCCGGAGACCTCACCATGCGACTCGTCACCTACCGCGCCGACATCCTGGCCGCCGCCCGCCTGGGCGCCATCGTGGACCAACAGGTCGTGGACCTGGCCCTGCTGGCTGCCACCCGTGGCCAGAGCCTGCCCGCCGACATGCTGGCCTTCATCGACCTGGGCCCGCAGGCCGTGCGCAGCACCACCGAGCTGCTGGCCTCGTTCGAAGGCCGCTTCCCGGCGGGCACCGCCTGGCCGCTGGCCAACGTCAAGCTGCTGGCGCCCATCCCCCGCCCGCGCAAGAACATCTTCGGCATCGGCCTGAACTACGTCGAACACGTGGCCGAATCGGCCCGCACGCTCGACACCTCCAAAGACCTGCCCAAGCAGCCGGTGATCTTCTCCAAGCCGCCCACCACCGTCGTCGGCCCGGGCGATGCCATCGAGCACAACGCCAAGATCACGCAGCAGCTGGACTGGGAGATCGAGCTGGCCGCCATCATCGGCACGCGTGCCAAGGGCGTGTCCACCGACGAGGCCTTGCGTCATGTCTTCGGCTACAGCGTGCTCATCGACATGAGCGCGCGCGACTGCCGCCGCGCCGGCCAGTGGATCTACTCCAAAGGCCAGGACACCTACGCGCCCATGGGCCCGTGCATCGTCACCGCCGACGAGATTCCCGATCCGCAGGTGCTGGATCTGAGCCTGACCGTCAACGGCGTGACCAAGCAGAGCTCGAACACGCGCCACATGCTGTTCAAGGTCAACGAGCTGATCGCCGACATCAGCGCCGGCATCACGCTGGAACCCGGCGACATCATCGCCACTGGCACGCCCGATGGCGTGGGCGCCGGCCGCAGCCCGCAGGAGTGGGTCTGGCCGGGCGACGTGATCGAGGGCCAGGTGCAAGGCATCGGCAGCCTGCGCCACCCCGTGGTCGCGGTCTGAGGCGGAGGTGGCCATGCTGAACCTGCCCACCTTCAAGGCGGCGGCCGTCCAGGCGGCCCCCGTCTTCCTGGACACCGATGCCACCGTGGACAAGGCCTGCCGGCTCATCGCCGAAGCCGCCGAGAACGGTGCGCGCCTGGTCGCCTTCCCCGAGGTGTTTGTCTCGGGCTACCCGTACTGGAGCTGGGTGATGAACCCCATCCAGGGCAGCCCCTGGTTCGACAGGCTGGCGCGCTCGGCCATCGAGATCCCGGGCCCCGAGATCCGCAAGATCGCGCAGGCGGCGGCGCGCCACCGCATCCACGTCGTCATCGGCGTGAACGAGCGCAGCCCCCATGGCATCGGCACGCTCTACAACACCCTGGTCACCATCGGCGAAGACGGCCGCCTGCTGGGCCGCCATCGCAAGCTGGTGCCCACCTGGGCCGAAAAGCTCACCTGGGCACCGGGTGACGCCTCGGCCCTGCGCGTGCACGACACACCCATCGGCAAGCTGGGCGCGCTGGCCTGCGGCGAAAACACCAACACCCTGGCGCGCTTCTCGCTGCTGGCCCAGGGCGAGCTGGTGCACGTCGCCAGCTACATTGCTCTGCCCGTGGCGCCCAAGGACTATGACATGGCCGAGGCCATCCGCCTGCGCGCGGCGGCCCACAGCTTCGAAGGCAAGCTGTTCGCGGTGGTGTCCTGCTCCACGGTGTCCGACGAGATCGTCGACGCCATGGCCGCCACCCACCCGGAGGCCCGCGAACTGCTGGCACGCCCCAACAGCGCCTTCTCGGGCTTCATCGGCCCCGATGGTCGCGTGATCGGCCAGCCGCTGATCGACGTCGAAGGCATCGCCTACGCCGAGATCGACCTGGGCAAGTGCCTGCAGCCGCGCCAGATGCACGACATCACCGGCCACTACAACCGCTTCGACATTTTCGACCTCAGCGTCAACCGCAAGCCGCTGTCCGCGGCCCGCTTCCTCGACCCCGTCAGCCCCGATGCCTTGCAGGGGCTGGACCTCACCCAAAGCCCCCCCAGTCCCATCACCCCGGAGGCCTCCGCATGAGCTTCGAACACATCGCCCGTCCCATCCGCGTGGGCCAGATCGTGCCCTCGTCCAACACCACCATGGAGACCGAGATCCCGGCGCTGCTGCGCGCGCGCGAGCTGGTGGCCCCCGAGCGCTTCACCTTCCACTCCAGCCGCATGCGCATGAAGAAGGTGGTGAAGGAGGAGCTCGAAGCCATGGACCGCGACAGCGACCGCTGCGCCATCGAGCTGTCGGACGCGCGGGTCGATGTGCTGGGCTACGCCTGTCTGGTGGCCATCATGAGCATGGGCCTGGGCTACCACCGCCAGTCGCAGGCCCGCCTTCAGGCGGCCACCGAGACCAATGGCAACCCCGCGCCCGTGGTGACCAGCGCTGGCGCTTTGATCGAAGGCCTGCACGCCATGGGCATGAAGCGCGTGTCGGTGGTCTGCCCCTACATGAAGCCACTCACGAAGCTGGTGGTCGACTACATCGAGCACGAGGGCATCGAGGTGAAGGACTACGTGGCGCTGGAGATCCCCGACAACCTGATGGTGGCCGCCCAGAACCCGGCCAACCTGCTGGACATCTACAAGCGCCTGGACCGCAGCGGCATCGACGGCATCGTGCTGTCGGCCTGTGTGCAGATGCCCTCGCTGCCCTCCATCCAGAAGGTGCAGGACGAGTCGGGCGTGCCCACGCTGTCGGCGTCGGTGGCCACCACCTGGAAGATGCTCAGGGAGCTTGGCTTGCCCACGCACATCCCCCATGGCGGGGCCTTGCTCAGTGGGCGCTACTGAGCCCCTGGGCACAGAGGCTCGGCCATCGGCTGCGGGTGAAGAGGGCTTCGTCGCCCAGTACCTGCCTGCGCTGCTGACCCAGGCTGCCGCCCATCTGGTGGGCGACTTCGCCGAGCAGGTGCGCGATGCCGGTCTGTCGGTGCTGGAGTGGCGCGTGCTGGCCACCCTGGCCGATGGCGGTGGCCCGCTTCCGCTGGGCCTGCTGGCGCGCAGCGCGGCCACCAAGCAGCCCACGCTCACGCGCCTGATCGACCGCATGGTGCAGCAAGGCCTGGTGCAGCGCGAGCCCGACCCGTCGGACCGGCGCCAAACCCTGCTGTGCATCACGCCCCGCGGCCAGGCCACCGTGGGCCGCCTGATCACGCTGGCGCAGGCGCATCAGCGTGCGCAGCGTGAACACTTTGGCGAGGCGCGCTGGCAGGCTTTGATGCGGCTGGTGCGCGCCCTCGTGGCCGATCAGGCCTGATCGTCGGGCCTTGGTGCGGCTGGTTCAGCCCGGCTCCACCGCCTCCACCACCCATCGCTTGGCCGCCGACTGCCAGTTCGGTGTGGCCTCGGCGTTGATGTAGCGTTCCCACGCGTCGATGCCACTTTCCCGGGCCAGGCGGCGGAACTGCATGGTGACGACGGCATCGCTCAGCGCCACGGCCGAGCGCTTCATGCCCGTCTTGAGGAACCACTGCTGGCCCTCCACCATCAGCTTCTGAGCTTCGGGCGAGAGGGGCGCCAGTGTGCGCATGTCCACGACCACGCCCCAGGTGCCGGTGGGTGGGGTCTTGAGTTCCTGACGCACCTGGGCTTGCCATTGGTGCAGATCATCTTGCGACAGCGTGCCGCTGAAGGTGAGCACGAAGCCGAAGCTTTGGCGAGAGATCTTCCACATGAAGAGGCCTCCATCAAGGGTTGCTGGGTGGGGAAGGGAAGGACCGGTGTGATTTGTCAGCCATCGGTGGCCCGCGCCAGCGTGGGGGCCGATGCCTTGCGCCGGTGTCGCGACAGTAGCGCAGGCGTCATCCAGGCGTAATCGGCCGGATCCACAGGGCGCAGCCACTGCGTGAAGCGCTTGAAGGGCGACAGTTGCAGGCCAATGTCACCGAGCAACTCGTCGATGTGGTGCAGCGAGAACGGGATGATGTTCGTGCCCTTCGAATGCTTGCCGTCTGTGCGGGCCTCCATCCAGGCCAGCCGCTCGGCCACCGTGGCACGCTGCTGCGCCACCGAGGGCAGCGTCAACTGACCCCCGATCAGGTCGGCCAGCCACAGCGCGCCGATCTCCGCGTTGAGCTGGCTGAAGAACGACGAGTTGTAGCCATTGAAGGCCAGCCTCGGTACGCCGATGGGCACCATCGATCGGTACAGCATGAAGTTGCCCTGCTCGTCGGTCACGCGCTGCATCACCTCTGCTGGCAGAAAGGGCACACGCTGGTGCCAGCCTGTGCCGCAGACGATCACATCCGCACGCAGGCGCTGGCCGTTGGACAGCTCGGCCCAGCGAACGCCGTTTTCCACCACCAGGCGCTGGATCTCTGTGTTCTTTTCCACGCGCAGCCTGCCAGCCGCCACGTTCTCGTAGAAGCCATCGGTGACCAGGCTCACCGTGCTGCGGGCAATGGACTCAAAGGGCTGAGCAGGTAACAGATCCAGCTTGCGCAGCTTGCATTGGCGGGTGATGACCCACTGCACCTGGCCCAGCATGGCGTTGCGCACAGGCCGCCCCAGGCCATGCAGGAACTTCTCGACGCCGCGCAGCCGGATGTAGCGGAACAGCCCCTCACCCATGCGGGTCAGCAGCAGGTGCTTGTAGTTCAGCACGCCCATCAGCATCTTGGGCACCTTCCAGATCAACTGGCGTGCCACCACGGTGGTGCTGGCTGCGGTGCCGACGATGGCCTGGGCCGCGTCGCATGAGGACTTGCCGTAACCCACCACCAGCACGTGGCGGTCACGTGCCACCTCGGCCTCGTTGAACTCGCTGGTGTGGCAGATCACGCCGCCTGCTGCACGGAAAGCCTCGGCACCCTCGTAGCGCGGCACGGCGGGCTGCGAGAAGATGCCGTTGCACACCAGCAGCCAGTCGAAGCGGCGCGTCTGCACTGCCGCGGTGGGGTCGTTGGCAGCCCGCACGTCCACCTCCCAGCCTCTGCCGGCGGGCCTGGCCGCCACCACTTCCGTGCCCAGACGGATCAGCGGCAGCAGCCCGAAGTGTTCCGCATAGGCGTGCATGTAGCGCTGCACCTGCTCGCCGCTGGGCCACTCGGGGTAGTTCTTGGGATAAGGGAAGTCAGACAGCGCGTAGGTGGAGCGCACGTTCTGCGTGGTCAGGCCCGGGTAGCGGCGCGTGCGGCTCCACACGCCGCCCACGTCCTGCACCTTCTCGTAGACGGTGACGCGGTGCCCAAAGGTTTTCAGCACCTTGGCGGCAGACAGGCCGGCGAACCCGGCCCCGACGATGCAGATGTCCATGACGACGGTTCTCCTCCAGACGATGGCATCGACGTGATGCCCGCTGACGTGAGGATCGAGGCGTCAAGCCCGGTGGTCAACGCGCTGAAGCGGCTCGGCACGCTTAGCTGCAAGAGCAGACCAGGGTGTGCAGAAAACGGACAGCGTGTCGTGAAGGGGAGAGCCGCACACCTGCCTGCCGTTCACTTGGGCCGGTGCATCAAAAAGCGCGCGTCGGCAGTGACCTCGAAGTAATCGGCCGGGCCGCCGCCGCGCAGGATCGGGCCTGCCGCCGCGGTGTCGTAGGTGCCATCGGCTCCGCACAGCAAGGCCGGGTCAATGTGCACCATCACCACCTCGCCCAGCACCATCCACGTGTCCAGCACCTGGCCTTGCAGGTTGCGCAACTGCTGCACCTGGAGCACTTTGCACTCCATGTTCACGGGGCTTTCCTGCACCGCCGGTGCTTGCACTGCCACCGAGGCGCGCGGCGTCAGGCCACACAGCGTGAACTCGCTCACCTCTGGCGGCGCGGCCATGCTCGAGAGGTTCATGGCCTCTGCCAGCGCACGCGTGGCCAGGTTGCAGACGAACTCGCCACTGTGCTGCGCGTTGCGCACCGTGTCCTTGTGGCCCACGCTGGCAAACGCCACGATGGGCGGCTTGTAATTGAAGATGTTGAAGAAGCTGTAGGGCGCCAGATTGGCCACGCCAGTCTCGCTCACGGTCGAGATCCAGCCGATGGGGCGCGGCCCCAGGATGGCGGCGATGGGGTCGTGGCGCAGGCCGTGGCCTTGGGCCGGGGCGTAGGAGTGGCGCATGTGGAGGAGCGAGTGTGCAACAGCCCCCAGTGTCATCCAGGTCGCGGCCGGTCGGAGGGCCTGGGGCCGGGCCGGGGAGCCAAATGCGCACTCCGTGGACAGCGCGTGCGCAGAAGGACACCCCGGCCTCCGTCCCATGGCAGCCGCGCCACGGTACGGGGAGCTTCAGAACGCGAAGCACGCGCCCAGCGAGGCCGTGACCTTGGGCGCCAGCTGCACACCGTTGACACGCTGGTACACCGGCAACTGCATGAACCCATAGACGCTGGCGTCAGGCCGGATGTGCCAGCTCAGGCCCGGGCTCAGATAGGCCAGCGTGCCGCCGGTGCTCACGGTGTCAGCGGCCTGGCCGCTGTCGTGGTTGGCACGGCGCAGGTTGAGCTGCAGTTGCGGTGTCCAGTTCGTCCATCCATCGTAGTGCAGGCCCAGGTTCAGGTTGACGCCGGAGCCGGGGTGGTACTGCTCGCGCTCACCCAGCGCGGCCTGGAAGCCGGCCTGGGCGAAGTAACCCCAGCCCGGCGCGGCCTCGCCCAGGTAGAAGGCGCCCAGCAGCAAATCGGTGGTGCCGGTGCCGGGCTGCAGGCCGCGGTCGATGTCGGCGGGGCCGGGCTCGGTCGGGTCGGTGGAGTCGCCCGTCTTGTGGAAACCGCCGGTCGGTAGCTTCAGGCCCAGCGTCAGGCCCAGATTGTGTTCGGGCAGCAGCCCCTGGTAGCGGGCCACCAGGCGGGCATCGCCCAGGCTGGACGTGGTGGAGGTGTACTGTCCGCCACCCGGCCCCGGGGTGATCCCGTCGGAGGCGGTGCCCAGCGTGCTGTGGTGGCGGTGGATGTAGGGCAGCTGCAGGTTCAGGCCCCAGACGCCGTCGGGGCTGTAGTCCAGGCCCAGGGTGGCGTACTGGTTGTCGGTGTAGCGCTCGACTTCCATCGGCTCGCCGTCGTGTTGCATCGCTGCGGCGCGGGGCCCGGAGATCGTGCCGGTGCCGCTGCGCAGCTGGTTCTGGTTGAGCACGTCGTAGCGCAGGTCGGCGTGCCAGCCGTTGCCGGTGGACAGGCCCAGGGTGTCGATGTCGCTGCTGAGGGTGCAGCCGCAGGCGGCGCAGGCCAGGGCCTGGGGACTGAGGCCCAGGTTCAGCAGGGCGAAGGTGCTCAGGGCCAGCGCGGTGCGGGCCAGGGTGGGGGTGTGCATGTCGGTTCTCGATGCGGTGTGCGCGGTGCCGCTTGTCGCGGACAGGCGGCTGCGCGAAATGCGGAGTGCCGCCACCGGAAGAGTGGCGGCGGCGTTCTGGGGGGGATAAACAGAGCGCCCCGCAGGGCGCCCGTTCAGGCCGCTGGCGGTGGTGCGCGGGCCTGCGCGGCGGGCCAGACGGGCTCGCGGTGCCAGGTCCGCGGCGGGGATGCCTGGCGGTGGGCCGGGCCAGGCGGCGGGGCCAGGGCCAGCAGGCCAGGCGAGGGCGGTGACGCCAGCGGCGGCAGCAGCACGCAGGCCAGGCAGTGGTGGTCTTCGTCGGGCAGGTGGCCGGGGCTGGGTGTGTCCGACGGCCCGGCATGGCTGGCCGAGCAGATGGTTGCCAGTGCCGCGTCCACGTCGGCCCCGCTCCGCGCCAGGGCGTGGGTGAGCAGCGGGGCCAGCAGGCCCAGCAGAAAGCCCAGGCTGGCAAGCCAGGCGCTCAGGCGCTGGTGGCGGGATGGACGTGGCATGGTGGCGGCGGCAGGCGGCGCGATTCTTCCATGTCTGGGGCGGGCCGACCAGCGGGCACTGGCCTCAGGCCGCGGCGCGCACGACGGCGTACATCAGGGCAGCACCCAAGGCGGTCAGGCCGATCAGGCGCAGCGAGGCCCCCGGCCCGGCCTGCGAATGGGCCTGGGGCAGGATGTCGGCCACGCCGATGTAGAGCAGCACGCCGGCAAAGCCGCCCAGGTAGAGCACCAGCAGATCGGGCGGCAGGGTGAAGGCCAGTGTGGAGGCGGCTCCCAGCACCGGGGCCACGGCGTCCAGCAGCAGCATCAGGACCGAGTGCGAGGTCTTGTTCCGGTGCAGCAGCATCAGCCCCACGGTGTTCAGGCCGTCGCAGAAGTCGTGTGCGATCACCGCCAGCGCCACGGTGATGCCCGCGGCGTCGGACACCTGGAAGGCCAGGCCGATGCCGGCGCCGTCCAGAAAGCTGTGGCCGATCAGGGCCAGGGCCGAGACCACGCCGACATGGGGATGGGCGTGATGGGCATATTCCTCTTCGTGCGCGGTGTGCACCAGCACGAACTTCTCCAGGGCATGGAACAGCAGAAAACCGGACACCAGGGCGACCATGGCCCTCAGGCCGTT
>NZ_BADL01000265.1 GCF_000333615.1 Ideonella sp. B508-1
GTGCAAGGCCAGGCCGTGTGGGTCAAGGTCACGCTGCCCTTCTGATGCAAGGGATGGGGTTTCGGCCCCATCTCATCGGGCAATGGCGCAGGGCTTCAGGCCTTGCGCACCGTCTGGCTGGGCGACTCGCCGAAGTGCGCCTTGTAGTCGGCGCTGAAGCGGCCCATGTGGCTGAAGCCCCAGCGCAGGGCCACCGAGGCCACGCCGCCACTGACCGGGCCGGCCAGCAGCTCGGTACGCACCCGCTCCAGACGGATGTTGCGCAGGTACTGCATGGGGCTGATGCCGCAGAAGTCCTGGAAGCCGGCGTACAGGCTGCGCAGGCTCACACCGGCGATCTCGGCCAGGGTGTCGGCGCGGACGGATTCGTGGGCATGGGCCTGCAGGTACTCCTGCACCCGCTTGACGTGGCGGGGCAGCACGGCCGAGCGACGTGCCAGTGGCGAGGCGGTGAAGTTGTGCGCCTGGCAGGACAAGAGCGATGACGCCACCAGTTGCTCCAACTGGCCCACCACGATCTTGTGGTCGGAGAGCTGGATGGGCTGCTCCGCCCAGTCCACCAGGTAGCGCACCAGGCAGTTCCAGGCGGCCTGGTCACGCCAGCGGAATCCCAGCGCAAACTGCAGGCGGGTGTCGGGCTCGCGGCCCAACTGCGCCGTCAGCATGCGCTCCAGAAAGGGCCGCGCGATGCGCACCATCAGCTGGTCACAGTCGGCGCTCCAGTGCATGGTCGTGCCCAGGTGGGCACTGATGACCGTGGCCACATCGGGTGTTGATTCCACGCTGTCGTGGCCGCAGCTCACGTCGGCATGGCCATGCAAGGGCATCATCACCAGGAAGAAGTCGTCGAGCTCGCCGGGTTCGATGCGCACCTCGGCGCCATGGCTCAGGCGACTGAGGCTCACATCGCCAAACGTGAGGTGGTGCATGCGCGCGTCAAGGCGCTGGCCCTGGCCCACCACACGCAGGGCATGCGGCTTCATCACCCGTGACACCAGGGAGCAGGTCTCCTCGAGATCACGCGAGGCGAACAGCTGCCGTGCGGGGGCGCCCAGCATGGCTCGGTACAGGCCAGCGGGCTGGGAATGGGTGGCAGGCATGGGCATGAGACCTCCTGGGCAACACGCGGGGCGCAACAAGCCGGTGCAGCAGCGACCGGCGCCGGCGGGTCATACGCAAAAGCAATGCCAAGCCTGAAATAAACTTTAGAACTAAATTCATGCAAAAGAAGCGGTGATTTCCCTAGCGCATGACGCCACGCAGGTGCTTGTGCACCATCAAATGGCACCCAGAAATGTGCATAGGTGAAGCTTCTTCTTCTGAGTGATTACCTCGGCAGAGCGCGCCAGTTCGCGCGGGTCTGTCCAGATCGCGCAGTCTTTGTTCGAATCCTGCAGACATGGCATTTGCATGACTCTTCATTGATTGATCTCTAAACGATCTGTCCGCACAGTCACCTCAACGGCACGACGGGTGTGCCGACTGTTTGGAGGTGATGGCGATGGCCGAACGCTCGTTCGTCGAAGAGGTCAAGAAGCTGCGCCTGGGGGCCGGAGAGGTCTTCAGCGGTGAAGGCATCCTGGCCGTGACCAAGGCCTTGCTCGAGTCGGGCGTGGCTTATGTGGCGGGCTACCAGGGGGCGCCGATATCCCACCTGATGGATGTGCTGGCCGATGCCCAGGACATCCTCGCCGAGCACGGCATTCGCTTCGAGAACAGTGCGAGCGAGGCCACCGCAGCGGCCACGCTCGCGGCCTCCGTGAACTACCCGCTGCGCGGCGCCGTGACCTTCAAGGCCACCGTGGGCACCAATGTCGCCTCGGATGCGCTGGCCAACCTGGCCTCGGGCGGTGTGCTGGGCGGCGCGCTCATCATCGTGGGCGAGGATTACGGCGAGGGCTCTTCCATCATGCAGGAGCGCTCGCACGCCTTTGCGATGAAGTCGCAGATGTGGCTGCTCGACCCGCGTCCCAACCTGCCGTGCATTGTGCAGGCCGTCAGGGATGGCTTCGATCTGTCCGAGGCCAGCAGCACGCCGGTGATGCTGCAGTTGCGCATCCGCGCCTGCCACGTGCACGGCCAGTTCGTGGCCAGCGACAACCGCAAGTCGACCTTCACCATCCAGCAGGCGCTGGCCCAGCCGCAGCGGGATGTCAACCGCATCGTGCTGCCGCCGGCCAGTTTCCTGCACGAGAAGGAAAAGGTTGAGCAGCGCTGGCCCGCCGCCGTGCGCTTCATCCAGGAGCGAGGCCTCAACGAGTTCTTCTCTGAAGATGCCGACGACGTGGGCGTGGTGGTGCAGGGCGGCAGCTACAACACGCTGATCCGCGCACTCAACCACCTGGGCCTGGCCGATGTGTATGGCGAATCCAAGCTGCCGCTGTACGTGATGAACGTGGCCTACCCCCTGGTGGACGCCGAGTTCGAGCGCTTCTGCCAAGGCAAGCAGGCCATCCTGGTGCTGGAAGAAGGTCAGCCCAACTTCGTCGAGCAGAACGTGGCCGACATCCTGCGCCGCCTGCGCAGCCCCACCGCGCTGCACGGCAAGGATCTGCTGCCTCTGGCGGGTGAATACAACACCGCCACGATGGTCAAGGGCCTGGGCGCCTTCCTGCGGCAGTACGGCAAGCTGCCCGCCGAACACACGGCGCGCAAGGTGATCCCCTTGATCGCTGCATCTGCTGCGCCCCCCGTGCAGCCGGCTCCCCTCGAGCACACCGTGGCCACCGCGGAGCTGGCTGCCAACGTGCACGCCCGCCCTCCCGGCTTCTGCACCGGCTGCCCCGAGCGCCCCATCTTCACGGCCATGAAGCTGGTGGAGCGCGAACTGGGCCCGCACCACGTCACGGCCGACATCGGCTGCCACCTGTTCTCCATCCTGCCGCCGTTCAACATCGGCGCCACCACCATGGGCTACGGCCTGGGCGCGGCCAGCGCGGCCGCCTTCAATGTGCCCGATGGCAAGCGCGCCATTTCGGTGATGGGCGACGGCGGCTTCTGGCACAACGGCCTGACAAGTGGCATCGCCAACGCGGTCTTCAACCGCAGCGACAACCTCACCATCGTTGTCGACAACAGCTACACCTCGGCCACGGGTGGGCAGGACATTCTGTCGTCCAAGGCACTCAACGCCACGCGCAGCACGGGCCATGAAATCGAGCAGGCGGTGCGCGGCGTGGGCGTCAAGTGGGTGCGCACGCTCAAGCGCACCTACGACCTGAAGGCCATGACGGCCACCCTGCGCGAGGCGCTCACCACCTCCACCAAGGGCCCCAAGGTGCTGGTGGCACAAAGCGAGTGCATGCTCAACAAGCAGCGCCGCGACAAGCCCAAGGTGCGCAAGGCCATTGCCGCCGGTGAGCGTGTGGTGCGCGAGCGCTTTGGCGTGGATCCCGACACCTGCACGGGCGACCACTCCTGCATCCGCCTGTCGGGCTGCCCATCACTGACCATCAAGCCCAACCCCGATCCGCTGCGCACCGACCCCATCGCGGCCGTGCAAGACAGCTGCGTGGGCTGCGGCTTGTGCGGTGAGGTGTCGCATGCCGCCGTGCTGTGCCCATCCTTTTACCGCGCCGAGATCGTCACCAACCCCACGCGGGCCGACCGGATCCGTCAGCGTCTGCGCCAGGCCGTCATCAGTTGGCTGCAGCGCCGCGATGCGCAGCGTCGCGCCCAACTCGCCTTCTGAAACGTGCATGACCGGAGCCACCCCATGACCCAGCAACAACCCATCAAGATCGCCATCCTGGCCATGGGCGGCGAAGGCGGCGGCGTGCTCGCCGACTGGATCGTCGACCTGGGCGAACACCATGGCTGGCACGCGCAGACCACCTCGGTGCCCGGCGTGGCCCAGCGCACGGGGGCCACCATCTACTACGTCGAGCTGCTGCCACCCAACCCGCAGGCCCCCAACCGACAGCCCGTGCTGGCCCTCATGCCCATGCCCGGCGACGTGGACGTGGTGCTGTGCTCCGAGCTGATGGAGGCCGGCCGTGCCGTGCAGCGTGGCCTGGTCACGTCCGACCGCACCACGCTGCTCACGTCCACCCACCGCGTCTACGCCATCGCCGAAAAGGCCGCGATGGGCGACGGCCGCGTCAGCGACGAGGTGCTGCTCAAATACGCGCAGGCCGCCGCTCGCAAGTTGGTGAGCTTCGACATGGCTCGCGCGGCCGAGGCGTGCGGCAGCGTCATCAGCGCCGTGCTGTTCGGTGCCTTGTGCGGCACGGGAGCGCTGCCGTTTGGTCGGGCGGACTTCGAGGCCACCATCGAGCGCGGCGGCGTGGGGGTCAAGCCCAGCCTCAAGGCCTTTGCGCGCGGCTGCCAGGAGGCCATGGGGCAGGGCGCCTCGGCCGCTCCGGCCAAGCCCGCCGTGCCGGCCCCCGCGCCGCGCTCGCCCGAAGTGATCGCGCTGCTGGCTCGCGTCCAGCGCGAGCACCGGCCTGCTTGCCAGGACGTGGTGCGAGAAGGCGTGCGCCGTCTCATCGACTACCAGGATGCGGACTACGCCGTGCTCTACCTCGACCGGCTCGCCCAGCTGACCCAGCGTGCCGCGCCCGATGACGACACCCTGGTGCGCGAGACCGCCCGCCACTTGGCGCTGTGGATGTCCTACGAGGACACCATTCGCGTGGCCGACCTCAAGATTCGCGACAGCCGCTTCCAGCGGGTCCACAGCGAGGTGCGTGCCCAGGCCGATCAGCAGGTGCACATCAACGAGTTCATGCACCCGCGCATCGAGGAGATCTGCGAGACCTTGCCCGCAGGACTGGGTCGCTGGTTGGCCCAACCCCATGCGGTGCACCGTCTGGTGGCCGGCTGGACGCGCGAAGGCCGGGTGGTGCGTACGTCCAGCCTGCGCGGCTTTGCCCTGCTGTGGCTGCTCTCGCGCTGGCGCGTGGCCCGCCGCAGCACCCTGCGCTTCGCGCTGGAAAACGAACGCATCGAGCACTGGTTCCAGCGCGTGCTGGCCCTGGCGGGCCCCCATCCCACGCTGGCCCTGGAGGTGGCCCGCCTGCAGCGCCTCGTCAAAGGCTATGGCGACACCCATGCCCGCGGCCTGCGCAACTACCAGACGCTCATGGGCGTGCTCGACCGACATGCCCCCCAGTTGGCCCCCGCCAGCCTGGCGGGCCTGCGCGACGCCGCCTTGGCCGATGAACATGGGCATGCCCTGAAGGCGGCCCTGAGCAAGCAGGCGCTCAACGCCTGAAGGAGACAACGATGAGCACCCCCGCCGCCCGCCACTTTCGCCGACCTCATCGCATCCGCTTCTCGGAGTGTGACCCCGCCGGCATCGTCTTCTACCCGCAGTACTTCGTGATGTTCAACGACCTGCTCGAAGCCTGGGTCGACCACATCCTGCCCGGGGGAGGCTTCACCGGCTACATCCTGGGCCAGCGCCACGGCATGCCCTCGGTGCGCATCGAGGCCGACTTCAAGGCGATCAGCCGCATGGGCGACGACGTCGAGCTGACGCTGGACGTGGTGCACATCGGCCACCGATCGCTGGTGCTGCAACTGGCTTGCGTCGGCACCGATGGCGAGCTGCGCATGCAGGCCCGCCAGACCCTGGTGACGACCTCGCTGGTGACCCACGAAGCCATCCCCATCCCCGACGACCTGCGCCGTGCGCTGGACGCCGGCCATTGACGACGCCCCCAACAAGACCCCATTCGCCTGACCAGGAGCCACACATGAAGATCGTCTGCATTGGCGGCGGCCCCGCCGGCCTGTACTTCGGCCTGCTGATGAAGCTGCAAGACCCGAGTCACGAGGTCGTGGTGATCGAACGCAACCGCCCCTATGACACCTTCGGCTGGGGTGTGGTGTTTTCGGACGCCACCGTCGACCACCTGCACGAGGCCGACCCGGTGTCGGCGCGCAGCATCGCCGACGAGTTCTCCCGCTGGGAAGACATCGAGGTGCACTTCAAGGGGCAGGCCATCCGCACCACCGGCCACGGCTTCATCGGCATCGGTCGCAAGCGCTTGCTCAACATCCTGCAGGCCCGCTGTGAAGACGTGGGCGTGCAGCTGGTGTTCGAGACCACGGTCACCGACGACCAGGCCATTGCCCGCGAGCACAACGCCGACCTGGTCATCGCCAGCGACGGCATCAACAGCCCCATCCGCACCCGCTATGCCGACAGCTACCGGCCGGACATCGACACGCGGAACTGCCGCTTCGTGTGGCTGGGCACCCGCAAGGTGTTCGACGCCTTCAACTTCCTCTTCGTGCAGACCGAGCACGGCTGGTTCGCCGCCCACGCGTACCGGTTCGAAAACGGCATGTCCACCTTCATCGTTGAAACCCCCGATGACTGCTGGCACAAGAGCGGCCTGGAGCAGATGAGCCAGGAAGAGGGCATCGCCTTCTGCGAGCGCCTGTTTGCACCTTGGCTGGACGGCGAGCGTCTGATCACCAACGCCACGCATCTGCGCGGCTCGGCCATCTGGATCCGCTTCCCGCGCGTCATCTGCGAGGGCTGGGTGCACTGGAACGAGGGCTTCGAAATTGCCCCCGGCCAGCAGCGCGACGTGCCCGTGGTGCTGATGGGCGACGCGGCCCACACGGCGCACTTCTCGATTGGATCGGGCACCAAGCTGGCGCTGGAAGACGCCATCGAGCTGGCCCGCAGCCTGGCGCACACCCAGGGCGACCTCCGTGCTGGCCTGGCCCACTACCAGGCGGTGCGCAGCGTCGAGGTGCTGAAGATTCAGAACGCCGCGCGCAACTCCACCGAGTGGTTCGAAAACGTGCGCCGCTACGCCGATCTGGAACCCGAGCAGTTCACCTACTCGCTGCTCACCCGATCTCAGCGCATCTCGCACGAGAACCTGCGCCTGCGCGACCCACGCTGGGTCGATGGCTACGAGCGCTGGCTGGCCGGGCGTGCGGGTGTGCCGGTGGCCGATACCCAGGCCGCGCCCCTGCCCATGCTCAACCCATGGACCGCGCGCGGCCTGACCCTGCGCAAACGCGTGGTGGTCTCGCCCACGCTGCTGCAAGCCGCAGGCGACGACGGCGTGGCGGGCGACTTCCATCGCATGTACCTGGCCAGCCGTGCGCTGAGCGGCGCTGGC
>NZ_BADL01000264.1 GCF_000333615.1 Ideonella sp. B508-1
CACGGAGCAGGCGCTGCAGCGCCTGGGGGCCTGAGCATGCGCAGGCGTGCGCTGGCAAGCGCCATGTCATGCCTCATCGCGTGGGGCGCCGAGGCGGCCACAGCGTCGTCGACGGTCATGTGGGGCGATGGCGTTCGGGTGGTTCATCAGGGCACGCGGCATGAGGCCTGGTACGACCTGTATGTCGAGGGGCCGAATCGCATGGCGGTCGGGGCCTTTGGCGCAGTGCGCCAGAGCGGCGACGGAGGCAAAACGTGGGCCTCATCCACGCTGCCGACCCAGGGCCGTGCCCTGTTCGGGCTCACCGGCCAGGGTCGCACGCGCCTGGCCGTGGGGCAGTCCGGCCTGATGTTCCGTACGGATGACGCCACGCACTGGCAGCCCGTGGCCAGCGGCACACAGTCACGCCTGATGGCCGTTCACATGAACAGCCACGGCCTGGCCTATGCCGTGGGGGCCTTTGGCGCGGTGCTGCGTTCGGCCGATGCTGGCAAGACGTGGCAGCCTCAGCCACCGCAATGGGCCGACATCACCACCGACGGTGCGGAGCCGCACCTCTACAGCGTGCATGTCGCGGAAGACGGCACCGCAACGCTGGCTGGTGAGTTCGGCCTGGTGCTGCGCGTTGACCCGTCCGGCAAGACATGGCAGGTGCTGCACCGGGGGGAAGCCTCGTTGTTCGGCCTGACCGTCGCACCAGATGGGAAGACTTGGTACGCCGTGGGACAGGGCGGGCAGGCCATCGTCAGCGACGACGACGGCAAGACCTGGCGCACCTTGGCGACCGCCACCAACGCCCTGCTGACGCGGGTGGCGGTGTCCCCTTCGGGGGGCGTGCTGGCCATTGGCGTCAATGCGATCTTGCGGAGCCGGGATGGCGGTGCGTCGTGGCAACACGTCGGGGCCTTGCCGCCGAACGCCTGGTTGCAGGCCGTGTCCCCCTTGCCGTCCGCGCCTGGACAAGCCGCACATGCCCTGGCCGCCGGTGCGGACGGCGTGCTGGTCGAGATCGCTGACTGACTCACCCCACCCCTGGCCATCAGGCCCATCTGACAAAGAAGGAGACAGCATGTTGACGACAAATTCCATCCCCGTGCGCCAGCCTGGCGTGGCGGCCACAGCCAGCAAGGTGATCTGGCCGGCGATGTTGATGGCATCGCTGGGTGCAGCCCATGCCGCCGAATGGGAGGTGTCTGGCCAGGTGCGCCAGACCATCGCCGTCAAGACGACCAGTGACCAGAACCAGAACAACCAGTACGGCAACGCATCGAATGGTGCACCGAATGTGGACTTCAGCGCCACCGGGTGGGCGCCTGGTGCGCGCAACAACGGCATCGTGGCGCCGACCCGGGATCTGACCCGCCCGGCCAGCAATGCGCGCGAGGCCAGCTTCAATGCCTTCCAGACCCGCCTTGACCTCAATGTGGACGGCAAGCTGACGGATGCGCTGAAGGCCACCATCAAGTTGCGCGCGGTGTCCGAGCAACTCGACAACATCGACAGCACGTACAAGGACAACCATGCCGGCTCGGCCAGCAATGCCGGGAGCTTCTACCGCCAGGCTTATGGCGGCACCGATGGCGGGCCGCTGGCCTATGCGGGCAAGCGCAACCGTGTGGACCTGCCGGCCGCCTACCTGGACTACAGCGAGGGCCCCTTGTGGCTGCGCGCCGGCAACCAGCAGATCGCCTGGGGCGAAGCCATCTTCTTTCGCGTCGCCGATGTGCCCAATGCACTGGACCTGCGTGGACACCTGCTTGGCCCCGCCGCCGAAGAGTACTCGGACACCCGCCGCGCTGCGCTGGGTGTGAGAGGAAACTACCGCCTCGGCGACAAGGCGGAGGTCGATGCCTTCGTGCAGCGCTTCTCGCCCACGACTATGCCGAATGCCGAGACGCCGTACAACGCGATCTCGGACCAGTTCACGGTCCATGATCAAGAGGGATGGGAGCAGTTCCACAACAAGCTCAATGCAGGCTTTCGCGCCAAGGGCGACTGGAACGGGCTGGGCCTGCAAGGTTTCGTCGTCAACCGCATCGACCCCAACGGCACCTACAAGTGGAGCGATGCGAGTGGCGCGACCGCGCTGTCCGGCACGCCGTTCGAGGCCGATGGCAGCGGCGTGTGGAACGCGGGCGAGTGGTATCAGAGCGCGGCGCGCATGCACCTTGATGCGACCGAAGGCGTGGCTGCCGCGATGAACCTGACCGCCCAGCGGCTGGGCGGCGCCGATCCGTACAACATGTCGGCGCTGGCGGCCGCTTGCGGTGCGGCCGACCCGACTTATGGTCGCATCAGGATGGGCAGTGCGGCAGCGGCCTCCTGCGTGCTGGACTCGTTTTTCAGCAGCGTGGGCGCCCTGCGTGGGCACATCGTGCGCGAGTATCACCGTGAGACGGTGATGGGTGGCGGCGTCAACCATGTCTTTGAAGGCGAGCCCGATTCGCTGTTGGACCAGTTGATCGGCCGCTTCGAGTTCTCGTACACACCCAATAAGCACTTCACCAACCCGACGTTGGGCGAGCCCATCAAGAAGGACGAGTACGCCTTTGCGTTCATCACCGAGAAGTACTACAAGTTCTCCAGCGACTATCCGGCCACCTACTTTGTCGCCCAGTGGCTGCACAAGTCCCAAAGCGATTTGTTCGGCCGTTACCTGGGCACGGTGACCTTGCCCGACGGCAGCAGGGGCACCCAGCAGACGGGCTTCAACGCCCTGGCACTGTCGGTGCAGCAACCCTCGCCGACGCTGGCCTATCGCTTCGACTTCACGGTGCTGACCGACACAAGGGGGGGCTGGTATCTGCAGCCCGGCATGAAATGGAAGCCGCGCAAGGACGTGCAGGTGGATGTCTATCTGAACGCACTGTATTCGCAGCACAAGGGCGAATTCAAGGACTTCGCCGATGGCCTGCAGCACAGCAACGAACTGTTCGCCCGCATGGCCTATACGTTCTGAACGCGTTCTGAGCGGTTTGTACGCCAAGGAGATGGGTATGTGGCATGACACGGTGGTGGTGACCGGCGGAGCCTCGGGCCTGGGGCTGGCCTGTGTGACGCACTGGCTGGGTCTGGGCGCCAAGGTGCTCATGCTGGACCTGCCCGGATCGGCCGGTGCGGCCGAGGCGCAGCGGCTGGGCGACGCCGTGCATTTCATTGCATGCGATGTCTGTGACGCGGTTGGTATGACCGACGCGGTCGAGGCCGCGCAGCAGCGATTCGGACCGCTGCGCGTGCTCGTCAACTGCGCGGGTGTCGCGCCGGCTGCGCGCACCGTGGGCAGGGAGGGGCCTCATGATCTGGACGCCTTCCGTCGGGTCATGGAGATCAACCTGACCGGCGCCTTCAACGCCACGCGACTCGTGGCCCAGGCCATGTCTCGCAACGAGGCGGACGCGGAGGGCCATCGCGGCGTGATCATCCACACCGCCTCTGCGGCAGCGTTTGACGGCCAGATCGGGCAAGCGGCCTATGCGGCCTCCAAGGCCGGCGTGGTGGGCATGACCTTGCCGCTGGCGCGGGAGCTGGCGCGCTTCGGCATCCGCGTGATGACCATTGCGCCCGGCATCTTCATGACCCCGATGCTGGCAGGCGCCCCCCCTGCCTTGCGCGAAGCCCTGACCAAGGACGTGCCTCACCCGCCGCGTGCTGGCCATCCCGCCGAGTTCGCCCGCCTGACCCAGGCCATCGTCGAGAACCCCTATCTCAACGGCGAGGTGATCCGCCTGGATGGTGCGACGAGGCTGCCCTTCATGCGCTGAACTGCGCTTCTTACAAGGACATCAATCATGAAATCAATTTTTGTGACCGGAGCTGGGTCAGGCATCGGCCTGGCTGTTGTGCGCCACTTTGCCGACCGCGGCTGGCGTGTGGGCATGGCCGACCTGAATCTTGACGCGCTGCGTCGCCAGGCCGAGGCGCTGAGTGGTCAGGTAGAAACCTTTGCCGTTGACGTGACCGATGCGGCCTCGGTGGCCCGCGCCGTGGCGGCCTTCAGTGGCGACAGGCCGAGCATCGACGTGCTGTTCAATTCGGCCGGCATCCTGGACATGCGCTGCTTCGATCAGCCTCCCTTGGCACGTCTGCACCAGATCGTGGATGTCAACGTCACAGGCGTCATCAACAGCATCCATGCCGCATTGCCCCATCTGAACCGATCAGGTGCTGGCGCGCGCGTGATCACCATGGGGTCGGCATCGGGGCTCTATGGCATTCCCGAGGAGGCCGTGTACTCGGCCTCCAAGTTTGCCGTCCGAGGCTTGACGGAGGCGCTGAACATCGAGATGGCTGCACAGGGCATCTGGGTCAGCGACATCGTCGTGGCCTATGTGCAGACACCCATGATCGAGCAAGCCGAGCACACCGCCAAGTCGGTGACCCTGCTCGGCTATGCCGCGCAGCCGGAGCAGGTCGCCGAAGTGGCCTGGCAAGCCGCGCACGAGCGGCGCGTGCATTGGTATGTCGGCGGTGCCGAGGCCATGCAAGCGCACCTCGAATCGCTGGACGCCGAGGGGCGCCGCGCATTCATCACCAACATCACAGGATTTGCATATGTTTGAACATCGCAATGAAGTCGCCGGCACCTGGGGCCGGCTCGAAGGCAAGGTGGCCATCGTCACGGGCGCATGCCGGGGCATCGGCCGTGCGGTCGTGGAGCGTTTCGGGCAGGAGGGAGCGCGTGTGCTGGCCACGGACTTGCACCCGCTGGGGGTCGATGAGCTCTGCGCGCTCAGGCCGGGGGCTGTGGTCTTTGCGCAGCACGATGTGACGCAGCAGGCCGCATGGGAGCGCGTGTTCGATGAGGCCGCATCGGCCTGGGGCGTCGTGGATGTGCTGGTCAACAATGCCGGCATCGCCGTGCCAGCCGATGTGGAAGCCGAGACCCTTGAAGGATGGCGCCGGACGCAGGCCGTCAACCTCGACGCTGTGTTCATGGGCACCCAGGTGGCCATCTTGCGGATGAAGCACCGCCCCTCCGCCAGCATCGTGAACATCGCGTCCATCGAAGGACTGCTGGGCGAGCCCTTGGTGCCCGCGTACAACGCCAGCAAAGGTGGTGTGCGCATCTTCACAAAGTCTGCCGCTGTCCATTGCGCGCGCCTGGGCTATGGCATCCGTGTCAATGCAGTATGTCCTGGCTTCATCGCCACACCCATGATCAGCGGTGCCATGTCAGGGTTGGACGAGGCCAAGGCGGCTGCCTTCACCCAGGCCGTGCTCGGCCGGGTGCCGATGGGGCGTTTGGGAGAAGCGCACGAGGTGGCACAAGCGGTGTTGTTCCTCGCGTCAGACGAGGCGTCATTCATCAATGGCGCCGATCTGGTGGTCGATGGCGGTCACACCGCATGCTGATCCACTTACCCCACAGCCTTGCCTGGCCGCCATAACGAGGACGATTTGGCAGCTTTTCCGACATGTCGACGTTCAAGTCACTGGCGATCATGCCGAATAGCCAAATTCAACATCTGCTGCATTTCTGACGAGGGTGATCCGACATGCGCCAACGTTCCATCCGCCAGTGGCTCAAACTGCTTGTGATCGTGTTGGTCGCTTCAACAATCACGTCCTTCTACGGCTTGCGCCTGATGGCCGAGGGTGCGCAGTTCCATCACCTCGAGCGCGAGTACGCAGTGAACCTGCTGCATCTTGCCAAGAATGTGGACGGTGCTGCGGCCGGTGAAGCGCAGGACAAGGCGCCGATCATCAAAGCCTTGAACTATTCCAAGTGGATATCGGGCCATGTCGATACGGAGTTGTTCGGCTTCGAGTTGCTGGCATTCCGGCTCATGGGCTTTGGCGCGGTGATCGACCTGCCGCGCGACAGCATTGGCCGCGTTGACCGCATGCTGTCGGAACTTCAAGCGGGGCCATCGACGGTGTTGACACAGGATCTGGCCAAGTCCCTGCAACCGCAAATGACCGAGTTGATTCGGATGGGGGATGACTTTGCCAAGGAGGTGGCCGCCGCCGTGGATTTTGTGGCGATTGCCGTGCGGGTGCTGATTGCCTGCTGCCTGGCGACGCTGGGTGCGAGTCTTTGGCAAATGGCCCGGGCCATCACCGGACCACTGGAGCAGGCCCAGGGTGTCGCGCAGGCGATGGCCCAGGGTGATCTGTCCGCACGCATCGACATCGGCTCACACGATGACACCACTGAAGTGGGCGCACTCCTGATCGCGCTCCACACCATGCAAGGCACTTTCAGGAGAGTGGTCGCGCAGGTGACCGATGCCAGCCAGGCAGTGGTGGATGGCAGCAGCGAAATCGCGAGCGGTAGCACCGACCTGAGTTACCGCACCGAGGAGCAGGCCAGCCGTCTGCAGCATGCCTCGTCGGCCATGGTGCAGATGGTGCAGGCCGTGCAACAAAGCGCTGACACCGCCACATCGGCCGACGTGGTGGTACGCGAGACCAACCAGGCTGCGCGTCAGGGTGGCGAGGTCATGAAGCTCACCATGGAGACCATGCAGGCCATCGCGGCCGACTCGGGCCGCATCGCGAACATCATCGGTGTCATCGATGGCATCGCCTTCCAGACCAACATCCTGGCGCTGAATGCGGCCGTTGAGGCGGCGCGGGCAGGGGAACAGGGACGTGGGTTCGCCGTGGTGGCCACTGAGGTGCGAACCCTGGCGGGTCGTGCGGCCGAGTCTGCCCGTGAGATCAAGGCGCTGATCGGCGCCAGCGTCGAGAAGGTCGAGGCCGGCTCGCGTTTGGTGAACGACGCGGTCGGCGCGGTTCAGCAGATCGAGTCACAGGTGGACCGCGTGCAGCAGCTCATCGGTGACATTTCAGCATCGCTGGCTCAGCAGTCGTCGGGCATCGCAGACATCTCTGCTGCGATCACGCACCTGGATGGCGCCACCCAGCAGAACGCTGCAATGGCTGAGCAGAGCGCTGCAGCCACCCACAGCCTCAAGCAGCAGGCCGACAAGCTCGGCGAGGCGGTGGCATTCTTCAAGCTGCAGACCTGATTGCTCACTGTCCGCAGTTTGCGGATAAGCCTTGCACCGCGCGGCTAATGGCCGCGAGCCCCTTTGGACCAAGATCAAGTCAACGCGGTGACACGCATGGAACTTGATCAACAGGCTTGACTGTTCCAGCGCATCCGCACTGACGGAAAGGACAGTCATGCAGGCAATGAATGGCAAGGTGGCGATCGTCACCGGTGGGGCCACGCTGATCGGCGAGGCCGTGGTGGACAGGCTGGTGGCCGCCGGGGGCCAGGTGGTGGTGTTCGACGTGGACGCCGCAGGCGGTGCCCGAGTGGCCGCACGCCATCCGGAGCGCGTGCATTTTCAGGCGCTGGACCTGACCGACGACGCCCAGATCGAGGCCGGTGTGGCCCAGGTTCTCAAGACCTATGACGGCGTGCACGCCCTGGTCAACCTGGCGTGCTCCTACCTTGATGACGGCGCCAACTCGGGCCGCGCCGACTGGTTGCAGGCGCTCAACGTGAACGTGGTCAGCGCCGTGATGATGGCGCGCGCCGTGCGCGAGCCGCTGCGCCGGGCCGGCGACGGGGCGATTGTCAACTTCACCAGCATCTCGTCGAGCGTCGCGCAAACCGGCCGCTGGCTCTACCCCGTGTCCAAGGCCGCGATGCAGCAGGTCACGCGCAGCATGGCCATGGACTTCGCGCCCGATGGCATCCGCGTGAATTCGGTCTCGCCGGGCTGGACGTGGTCCAACCCGATCAGCCAGATGTCGGGTGGCAACCGCGCCAAGGCCGATGCCGTGGCCGCGTCCTATCACCTGCTGGGCCGCTTGGGTGACCCGGCCGAGGTGGCCGAGGTGGTGGCCTTCCTGCTGTCGCCGCAAGCCAGCTTCGTGACCGGTGCCGACTACGCCGTCGATGGTGGCTATTCGGCCATGGGGCCGGAGCAGAACCAGCCCGCCATTCCCCGCCTGATGGCCTGAGTCCTGGCCGTCTCTCATCCCCTCTGTTTGAAAGGAACGCTCCATGCGTCGCATCGCCATCGTCGGTGGGGGCCAGGCTGGCCTGCCGCTCGCTCTGTCCCTGCTGGACCAGGGCTACCAGGTCACCGTGGTGTCCAACCGCACACCCGACCAGATCCGTGCCGGCAAGGTCATGTCCAGCCAGTGCATGTTTGACGCTTCGCTGCAGATCGAGCGCGACATCGGCCTCAACCAATGGGAATCTGTGTGCCCGCCCGTGGAGGGCATCGGCCTGACCGTGCCGCACCCCGAGCAACCGGGTGCCAAGCTGATCGACTGGGCCCACCGTCTCGACAAGGTGGCGCAGTCGGTGGACCAGCGCGTGAAGATGCCCGTGTGGATGGAACTGTTCACCCAGCGTGGCGGCGAGTTGGTGTTCCAGGATGCGGGCGTGGAAGAACTGGAGGCCCTGGCCGCTTCGCACGACCTGGTGATCCTGGCGGCCGGCAAGGGTGACGTGGTCAAGCTCTTCGAGCGCGACGCCAGCCGCTCGACGTTCGACAAGCCCCAGCGCGCCCTGGCCCTGACCTATGTGCATGGCCTGAAGGAAACGCCGGACTTCAGCCGCGTGGCCTTCAACCTCATCCCGGGTGTGGGCGAGTACTTCGTGTTCCCGTCCTACACGTACAGCGGCCCCTGTCACATCATGGTGTTCGAAGGCGTGCCCGGAGGCCCCATGGACTGCTGGAAGGGCATTGCCAACCCGCAAGAGCACCTGGCGGTGAGCCGCAAGCTGCTGCAGACCTACCTGCCCTGGGAGGCCGATCGCGCCCACCAAGTGGAGCTGACGGACGCCAACGGCGTGCTCTCGGGCAGCTTCGCGCCCACCATCCGCAAGCCGGTGCTGCGCCTGCCCTCGGGCAAGCTGGTGCTGGGCCTGGGCGACGCCGTGGCCGTCAACGACCCCATCACCGGCCAGGGCTCGAACAACGCCACCAAGGCCTTCAAGGTCTACCTCGACGCCATCCTGGCCCGGGGTGAGCAGCCCTACACCGAAGCCTGGATGAACCAGACCTTCGAAACCTTCTGGCGTTATGCGCAGTCGGTGGTGGCCTGGACCAACTCCATGCTCACGCCGCCGCCGCCGCACATCCTCAACCTGCTGGGCGCAGCCGGCCAGTGCCCGCCCATTGCCAAGGCCATTGTCAACGGCTTCGACAACCCGCCGGACTTCTTCCCCTGGTGGGCCGAGCCCCAGGCCTGCGAGCAGTTCGTGGGTGACAAGATGGCCGAGCTGGCCGCTGCTTGATGTCTGAAGGAGCGACCACCATGAGCGTCATGCTGCAGCCCGTTTGGGGCCAGACCGAATTCGAAGGCAAGGCCCTGCGACAGGCCCTGGGCCGCTACCCCACCGGGGTGGCCATCGTCACCACCCGCACCCCCGATGGCCGTGCCGTGGGCCTGACCATCAACTCGTTTGCCTCGCTGTCGCTGACACCGGCCCTGGTGCTGTGGAGTCTGGTGGACCGCTCGCCCAACCTGGCGACCTTCCAGGCCGCCAGCCACTTCGCCATCAGCGTGCTGGCGCAAGACCAGCAGGGCCTGGCCAGCCGCTTCGCCAACCCTGCGGTGCTCGACAAGTTCGACCAGGTGGCGGTGGTCGAGTCGCCCGAAGGTGTGCCCGTGATCGACGGCGCGCTGGCCACCCTGGTGTGCCGCAGCAGCAAGCACGTCACCGAGGGCGACCACGAGCTGTTCATCGGTCAGGTGGTGCGCCTGGACACCCGCGAGGGCGAGCCCCTGGTCTTCCACGGTGGGCGCTTCGGTGCCCT
The DNA here is from genome assembly GCF_000333615.1 of Ideonella sp. B508-1. Lineage (GTDB taxonomy): Bacteria > Pseudomonadota > Gammaproteobacteria > Burkholderiales > Burkholderiaceae_C > Ideonella. Next base: position 9,732 of record NZ_BADL01000264.1, read on the forward strand.
GCAGATGGCGGGCTGATCCCGCTGCGTCCCATCCTCTTCTTTGCGAGCAGGACCATGAGCATCACCACCACCATCCTGAATCACCTGGAGGCCGGCGCGCTGCGCGTGGTCGACCTGACCCACACCCTGTCGCCTGACTTTCCTGCGCTGGTGCTGCCGCCGCAGTTCGGGCAGGTTTGGGGCTTCAAGCAGGAGCGCATCTCGCACTACGACGAGGCCGGCCCCGGCTGGTACTGGAACAACTTCTCGTGTGGCGAGCACACGGGCACGCACTTCGATGCGCCCGTGCACTGGGTGACGGGCAAGGACCACCCGGCCAACACGGTGGACACCATCGACCCGGCACGCTTCATCGCCCCAGCCGTGGTGCTGGACGCCAGCGCCGAGGTGGCCCGCAACGACGACTGGCTGCTGACCGTGGACTTCATCCAGAGCTGGGAAGCGCAGCACGGCGCCATCCCCCAGGGCGCCTGGGTGCTGTTGCGCACCGACTGGTCCCAGCGCATCAGCGACCCGGCCGCCTTCGTCAACCTCCAGGAGGACGGTGCCCACACCCCCGGGCCCACGCAAGAGGCCGTGGAGTGGCTGATCCGTGAGCGCGACGTGCAGGGCTTTGGCGTGGAGACCATCAACACCGACGCCGGCCAGTCCTATGCGTGGCCGGTGCCCTATCCCTGCCACACGCTCATGCATGGGGCCAACAAGTTCGGGCTCCAGTGCCTGCGCAACCTCGACCAGCTGCCGCCGCAGGGCGCGCTGATCGTGGCCGCGCCATTGAAGATCAGCCAAGGCTCGGGCAGCCCGCTGCGCGTGCTGGCGCTGACCAACTGAGCCGGGGCGCGACATGGCCACAGCCACCCACACTGCCTCCAGCACCGCCGACGTCATCTTCGTGGGCAGTGGCATCAACGCCCTGGTCGGGGCGGCGCTGCTGGCCCAGCGTGGCCAGAAGGTGCTGGTGCTGGAGCGCAACGAGCGCCTGGGCGGCTGCATCCGCACCGAAGAGCTCTTTCCGGGCTACCGGCACGATGTGTTGTCGCAGTGGTACCCGCTGTTCGTCGGCAGTCCGGCCTACGCCGAGCTGAAAGACGCGCTGGCTGAGGCGGGCCTGGTCTTCGCGCAAGGCGGCCACAGCACCGGCGTGATCCTGCCCGATGGCCGCAGCCTGGCCTTGAAGCAGGACATGCCGGATGCCGTGCGTCGCATCGACGCGCTGTGCCCCGGCGATGGCACGGCCTTGGGCGCCATGGCCGAACGCCTGTTTGGCCCCGATGCCGCGCTGACCTTTGGCCTGCTGGGCCAGCAGCCCTATGGCTTGGGCCTGGTCAAGCTGCTGTGGGCCGAATGGCGCCGCCGTGGCCTGGAAGGCCTGTTGGGCTTTGCGGGCGATTCATTGGAGAGCTTTCGCCGCTGGGCCGACCGCCACCTGAAGGACGACGTGAGCCGCGCCTTGCTGGCGCCCTGGGTGTTGCACTCGGGCCTGGGCCCCGATGACGCCTGCTCGGCCCTGATCGGCAAGCTGACTTTCGCGGCCGTGGTGGCGGGTGGCATGCCCGTGGTGCAAGGCGGCAGCGAAGGCGTGGTTCGCGCCCTGCAACGCGTCATCGAGCGCCATGGAGGCGCCTGTCGCACCAGCGCCGACGTGAGCGAGGTGATCGTCGAAGGCCAGGGCCGCCGCGCCAAGGCCACCGGCGTGTGCGTGGGAACCGAACGCCTGATGGCACGCCGCGCCGTGGTCTGCAATGTGACCCCGCCACAGCTCTACGGCCGCCTGTGGCGCGAGGCGCCGCAGCCCCTGCGTGAGCGGGCCGCCGCCTACCGCTTTGGCCGTGGCGGCATGCAGATCCACTTCGCCTTGAACGCGCCCCCGCGCTGGGCCGATCCCGAGATGGCGAAGGTGCCGCTGGTGCACCTCACCGAAAGCCTGGAGCAGGTGTGTGCCTCGGTGGTGGAAGCCAACAACGGCCTGCTGCCTGTGCGCCCCACGCTCGCCATTGGCCAGCCCACGGCGGTGGACCCGAGCCGCGCGCCGGCCGGTGCGGCCATCCTGTGGGTGCAGATGCAAGAGCTGCCCACGCGTCTCAAGGGCGATGCCGCCGGGCAGATCGAAGTGCCCGCCGATGGCCAGTGGACGCCCGCCGTGCGCGAGGCCATGGCCGACCGCGTGCAGGCCAGACTGGCCCAGGTGCTGCCCGGTCTGGCCGAGCAGATCGTGGGCCGCAAGGCCTACGGCCCGGCCGAGCTGCAGGCCCTGAACTGCAACCTGGTGGGGGGCGATCCGTATGCCGGCGTGTGCTCGCCTGACCAGTTCTTTTGGCTGCGGCCCTTCGCGGCCACGGCCGGTGCGCGCACCCATGTCACCTCTTGTGCGGGCCTGTACCACATCGGCGCGTCCACCCACCCCGGGCCGGGCCTGGGTGCGGGCTCGGGCTACCTGGTGGCGCAGGCTCTGGCACCTCGTTGATTGGCTCCACCGTCGTCGCCCCACCCACGCCCACCGGAGACCCCATGGCACAGTCCCACGCACCTGACTTGCAAGACCAGATCGAAGACCACGCGCTGGAGGCCGTGCCCGAATCGGCTCGCCAGTCCTGGTTGACCCTGTCATGGAACACCGCCGGCATCGTGACCACGCTGGTGCAGCTGTTCTTCGGCGCCCTGGTGTCCTTGGTGGCGGGCTTTCAAATTGCCCTGCTGGCGGGCTTGTGTGTGACGGTGGTCGGCGCCTTGCTGGGCTGGGGCGTGGGCCATGTGGCCTACCGCAGCGGCTTGTCCAGCACGGTGATGGCGCGGCGCTTTGGCTTTGGCGAGCAGGGCTCGGCCGTGGCTTCGCTGATCTTCGCCTTCATGATCATTGGCTTCCTGGCATTGGAAAACGCGCTGCTCTACAAGGGCCTGCTGTTCTACTTCGGCTGGCCCGACAATCTGGGGACGCGCGTGGGGCTGTACGGCGGGCTGACGCTGGCCTGGGTGGCTCTGACGGCCTTTGGTTTCAACTGGGTGAGCCGGGTGTCGTCGGTCACGCTGCTGGCCTTCCTGGCGGTGCTGGCCTGGATCACGGCCTCGGTGCTGGGCGCCGCCGCCATGCTCCTGCCTGAGCTGCTGCACTTTCCCACCCAGTTGCCCGACGCCGCCTTGCTGGCCATGGGCGTGCACGGTGATGCAGGCAAGTTCATCTTCGCGGTCAACGTGCTGATCGGCTCTGCCGGCGCGCTGGCCCTGGTGGACGCGGATCTGGGGCGCTACGCCCGCCGCTCGCGGGACATCGGCCTGGCCGCGCTGGTGGGCAATCTGGCCATGGATGTGCTGATGCTGGCCATCGGCGCGGCCATCATGCACGTGGGTGCCCCGCGCCTGGCCGCCTTCTATGCCGAGAAGCAGGGCATCAGCCTGGCCCAGGCCCAGCAACTGGTGCTGGCCAGCCCCGATGCGGTGGCCGCGGCCTTCATCGTCTTCGGTGGCGCCCTGGGCACGGTGCTCATGGTGCTGGCCCAGGGCAAGGCCCAGGTGCTCAACACTTACAGTGCCTCGCTGTCGCTGTCCAACCTGTTCGATGCGGTGGGTGGCTGGCGACCGGGCCGGCTGTGGTGTGTGGTGCTGGCCAATGTGATCGGCCTGGTCATGCTCTACGGCCAACTGCTGGCCCTGGTCAACGCCTGGATCACGCTGCTGGGCGTGCTGACCACTTGCTTTGCCGGTGTCATCCTGGCCGACTACCACCTGATGGGGGGGCGCCGCCGCGCGGCCAGCCACCGTGAAGCCGTCAACTGGAGCGGCGTGGTCGCCACGGGCGTGGCCACCTGGGCCGCCACCGGGCCGCTCACCGCCTGGGTGCCCGTGCCGTTTGCCAGCGCCCTGCTCGTGTCGGTACTGCTGTACGCGGGCCTGCGCCGCCTGGTCTTGCGGCCCGCCCCGGCTGCCTTGAACCCGAATTGAAGTTGCCATCGGTGGGCCTGGGATCCCCCTCACGCGCGGCGTTCGGGCCCACCCGATCCTGCAGTCGTCGCGGCGTGCCTGTCAGGCCCTCAGTCGGCCAAGGAGAGACACCATGAAGAGCACCCACCCGCTGCGCCACGTGGCTGCAGCTGTCAGCCTGGTTGGCCTGTTGGGCATGAGCCCCTCGGGCTGGGCGACCGAAGGCAATGGCCTGGGCGTGTACCCGGACGGCCTGGAGAACTTCCTCAGTGGGGCCCTGCCGCCTCCTGGGGTGCATGGCCTGGTTTACGCTGGTGGCGCCAGCTACGACAAGGTGCGAGATGGCAGCGGCCAATCCATCGGCCCGGCGGACTTCAAGGTGAATGTGGGCGCCGTGGTGCCCCGCTTGGTCTGGGTGACGCAGCAGCAGCTGCTGGGCGGCCAGCTTGCCTTTGAGGCACTGGCGCCACTGCTCAACGTGGATGTGACCGCCGGTGGGCAGAAGTTCAGCAAATCGGGCCTGGGTGATGTGGTGCTGGGCACGGCCCTGGGCTACCACCACTCGCCTGAGCTGCATTCGGCCGTGGGCATGGACGTGTACCTGCCCACCGGCAGTTACAGCAAGACCGACCCGGCCAGCCTGGGCCGCAACATCGTGACCTGGCAACCGCTGGCCGCTGTGAGCTACATGCCGGCGCAGGGCTTCAACGCCGACCTCAAGGCCATGTGGGACATCAATGGCCGCAACGACGACACCGACACCCGCTCGGGCCAGGCTCTGCACGCCGACTATGCGCTGGGCTGGGGCATGGGCAATGGCTGGGTGCTGGGCGTGGGCGGCCACATCTACCGGCAGATCACCCAAGACAGCGGCCCCAACGCCGGCAGTGGCAAGGCCTCGTCCAACGCCATCGGCCCCTCGGTGCGCTATGCCGACGGCAAGGGACTGCTGAT
>NZ_BADL01000263.1 GCF_000333615.1 Ideonella sp. B508-1
CGATTCCAAGAAAGGGCGGGCCAACGAGAGCCAGAAGCTGCTGAACTGGGGCTTCCCCCAGTTCGACGCGGTGCGCCTGTTCGACACCAGCAAGCCGGTGGCCACCGTCAAGGTGTGGAAGGGGGCCAAGGCCGAGGTGAACCTGGTCGGCCCCGAGGGCGCGGTCTATGTCTCGGTGCCCAAGGGTGAGGGCGACAAGCTCAAGACCAGCGTCGAGCGCACCGACCCGCTGGTGGCCCCGCTGACCAAGGGCCAGCGCGTGGGCACGCTGAAGGTGACCGACGCGGCTGGCGCCACCGTGGCCACCGTGCCCCTGGTGGTGGCCGAGGATGTGCCGCTGGCCGGCATCTTCGGCCGTGCCTGGGATGCCATCCGTCTCTGGATCAAGTAATCTGTGGCCCTCTCAGGAGGGCCCATCATGAGCGCACCGCTGCCGGATTTCATCTGCGATCTGAACGGTGAACTGCAGCCCCTGTCCCAGGCCCGCGTGTCGGTCCTGGACCGGGGCTTTTTGCTGGGCGACGGCGTCTACGAGGCCCTGCCGGTCTATGGCCGGCGCCTGTTCCGCTTTGAGGATCACCTGGCGCGCCTGGCCCGCAACCTGGACCGGCTGCGCATCCCGGCCCCGCTCGACGCCGCGGGCTGGGAGGCCCGGGTGCGGCGCCTGGTGGCTGCCCAGCCCTTCGAGGACCAGTTGATCTACCTGCAGGTCACCCGCGGCGTGGCCCTGCGCGAGCACGCCATGCTGCCCGGCCTGACGCCCACGGTCTTCCTGATGAGCACGCCGCTCAAACCGGTGCCGGCCGAGTGGCGCCACCATGGCGCGGCCTGCGTCACGGCGCCGGACCTGCGCTGGTCGCACGGTGACATCAAGAGCATCTCGCTGCTGGGCAATGTGATGGCACGCCAGGTGTCGGTGGATGCCGGCGCGGCCGAAACCATCCTGCTGCGCGAGGGCGAGCCCGGCGGCCCCTGGCTGACCGAGGGGGCCAGCAGCAATGTGTGGATCGTGCAGGAAGGCGCGCTGCTGGGGCCACCGATGGGGCCGCATGTGCTGCCCGGCATCCGGGTGGGCCTGCTGCGTGAGCTGTGCGAGGAGGCCGGCATCGCCTTCAACCTGCGGCCGATCTGCGAGGCCGACCTGCGGGCGGCCGACGAGGTGCTGCTGAGCTCCACCGGCAAGGAGGTGCTGGCCGTGACCCGGCTGGACGGTGAGCCGGTGGGCCATGGCGCGCTGCGCGGCAAGCCCGGCCCGGTCTACGGCCGGCTGTACGAGGCCTACCAGCGGGCCAAGGCCGAACAGGCGGCCTGAAGGGCCTCTTGATATTCCGCCCGGCACCCCCAACTCAGCCCGCATGATGAACCGCCCCATTCCGCCCGAAGAGTCGCTGATCGAGTACCCGAGTGCCTTTCCCATCAAGGTGATGGGCGCGCATGTGGAGGGTTTCGAAGCCGCCATCGTGGCGGTGGCGCTGCAGTTCGACCCCGAGTTCGACCCCGACAGCGTGGAGCGTCGGCCCAGCGCCGGCGGCAACTACCTGGGCCTGACCATCACGGTCACCGCCACCAGCCGCGACCAGCTCGACGAGCTCTACCGCACCCTGACCTCGCACCCGATGGTCAAGGTGGTGCTTTGACCTGCCGTTTCCAGCCTGTCAGGGGCTGGGTGGTTCCGCGTCGGTCAGTTCCTTGACCTTGTAGGGCGCCGCGACGTCGCCGGCATCGGCGGCCGCGGCGTACCAGTAGCGCGCCAGCCGGCGGTCCACGTCCACCCCTTCGCCCCTCTCGTACATCGAGGCCAGGATGTACATGGCCCCCAGGTCGCCGGCCAGCGCGGCCTGGCGGTACCACTGGGCGGCCTGGGCCAGGTCCTGCGGCGTGCCCCGGCCCAGGAAGCAGGCCGTGCCCATCTCCAGCTGGGCCTGCGGGCTGCCGGCCGCGGCCGCGCGGCGGTACCAGGCCACCGCCTGCGGCAGGTCCTTCCAGCCCAGGCGGCCGCTTTCGTACAACTCCCCCAGCGCCTGCTGCGAGGTGACGAAGCCCGCATCGGCTGCCTGCAGCAGCCAGTGCAGGGCGGTGGCCACGCTGGCGTCGGGCACCTCGCCGCGCAGGTGCATGGCGGCCAGGTCGTGCTGGGCCACCGGCTGCCCCTGACGGGCCAGGGCCTCGAAGGCGCGGGCGGCCTCGGCCCAGCGGCCCTGGGCGTAGGCGTCCAGCGCCTGCTGCAGTGCCGGGTCGGCCTGGGGCGCCTCGGCCAGATCCTGCGCCGGTGCGGCGCCGCACAGCGCCAGGCACAGCAGCGGCACGGCCCAGGGCCATCGCAGGGTGGGGCGGCGGAACATGGTGTCTCCTGAAACAAGCTCCAACCCGACGATAAGCCTGCCGCGGCAAGCCCTCTGCCGCTCGGGGACAATCGGGGCATGAACCACCGCACCTTGCCCGTGGCCTCCGCGCTGTCCGGCGGGGCTCTTGTGCGCGCCTGGGGCCTGGTGCCCTATGACGAGACCTTCGCCGCGATGCAGGCCTTCACGGCCGCGCGCGGGCCCGACACCCCCGACGAGTTCTGGTGGGTGGCGCATCCGCCCGTCTTCACCCAGGGCGTGGCCGGCAAGGCCGAGCATGTGCTGGGCGCGGGCGACATCCCGGTGGTGCAGAGCAACCGCGGCGGGCAGGTGACCTACCACGGCCCCGGCCAGGTGGTGGTCTACCCGCTGGTGGACCTGCGCCGCCTGGGCATCTACGTCAAGGAATACGTCTTCCGCCTGGAGGCCGCCGTGATCCAGACGCTGGAGCGCTTCGGCGTGATCGGCTTCCGGGTGGAGAGTGCCCCGGGCATCTACGTGAACCTGGCCGACCCGCTGAACGCCGGCCTGCCGGCCGGGCCGCGCCAGGACCCGTTCGCCGGCCTGGGCAAAATCTCCGCGCTGGGCATCAAGGTGAGCAACCACTGCACGTACCACGGCGTGTCGCTCAACGTGGCGATGGATCTGGAGCCCTTCCGCCGCATCAACCCCTGCGGTTATGCCGGGCTGGCCACGGTGGACCTCGCTACACTGGGCGTCCACGTCACGCCCGAGGCCGTGGCAGCCGTGCTGATCGAGCGCCTGGCCGCCCACCTGAGCCCGCCCGCGACCGCCTGACGGCGTCCTTTCCTCCGCTTCTTCCCGCTCCTCACGCAACGCCGCCACCGCGGCAAGGCACTGACGACATGGCCACCGAGAACACCACGCACGAACACAAGACCGGCGCCGCCTACGACGCCTCGGCCAAGCAGAAGGCCGAGGCCAAGACCGCCCGCATCCCGATCAAGATCGTGCCGGCCGAGACGCTGAAGAAGCCCGACTGGATCCGCGTGAAGGCCGGCAGCCCCACGACCCGCTTCTACGAGATCAAGCAGATCCTGCGCGAGCACAAGCTGCACACCGTCTGCGAAGAGGCCTCCTGCCCCAACATCGGCGAGTGCTTCGGCCACGGCACGGCCACCTTCATGATCATGGGTGACAAGTGCACCCGGCGCTGCCCCTTCTGCGATGTGGGCCACGGCCGCCCCGACCCGCTGGACACCGAGGAACCGGCCAACCTGGCCAAGACCATCGCTGCGCTCAAGCTCAAGTACGTGGTCATCACCAGCGTGGACCGCGACGACCTGCGCGACGGTGGCGCGGGCCACTACGTCGAGTGCATCCGCCAGGTGCGCGCGCAGTCGCCCCAGACCCAGATCGAGGTGCTGGTGCCCGACTTCCGCGGCCGCCTGGACAAGGCGCTGGACATCCTCAAGGCCAGCCCGCCCGACGTGATGAACCACAACCTGGAGACGGTGCCGCGCCTGTACAAGGAAGCTCGTCCCGGAGCCGACTACCAGTTCAGCCTGACCCTGCTGCAGCGCTTCAAGCAGGAAGTGCCCGGCGTGCCGACCAAGAGCGGCCTGATGGTGGGCCTGGGCGAGACCGACGAGGAGATCCTCGAGGTCATGCGCGACATGCGCGCCCACGGCATCGACATGCTGACCATCGGCCAGTACCTGGCGCCTTCGGGCCACCACCTGCCGGTGCGCCGCTACGTGCACCCGGACACCTTCAAGATGTTCGAGACCGAGGCCTACAAGATGGGCTTCACCCACGCAGCCGTGGGCGCGATGGTTCGTTCGTCGTACCACGCGGATCAGCAGGCTGCGCAGGCAGGTGTGGTCGAGAAATCAGCGAAGTAAGTCAGAAAGCAGCGCAATGCAACAGGGGGCAGAAGCGCAGTCTGTGCCTTTGTAGATTCAGTGGGACAGGGTCAGTTGCGAACTGGACGTCCGGTCTTGCTGAATCCTGACTTTCGAGCGTCACGCGTGGTCTCGCGCTCAATGATCTCGAAGCCGAGGTCTTCCACATGCTTTTCATCGGGGGGAACACCCTGAAGCCTGCGAATCAGGGTGCGGGCGGTGTGATGCCCAATCTTCTGCCCGTCGACCCGAACGGTCGAAAGGCGTGGGTGGAGCTGATCCGCCACGCTGAGGTCGCCAAAGCCCATGAAGGCGATCTCCTGTGGAATGCGCAGGCCCCTGGACAGGGCCTCTTGCACCGCGCCAGCGGCGACCGTGTCCGAGCTGCAGAAGATCACCTCTGGCAGGGGCCCTGCGGCGATCAATCTGCGCAGCCCCTCGCGACCTGAGGCCAGGGTCGCTGGTGCCGGCAACTCGGCGCTGACACAGTCGTGGTGCCCCTTGCGCGCCAGCGCCGCCTTGAAGCTGTTCATGCGGCGCTGTCCGCGTGGGTCATCGACAGCGATGGTTCCAAAACGGCCATAGCCGAGCTTCATCAGGTGGGCGGCCACGGTGGTGCCGACACGCTCGTGCGAGAAACCAACAACCTGGTCGATCGGCTGGGTGGTCAGGTCCCAGATTTCCACCACCGGCACGCGCGCTCTCTGCAGTCGCTCCACCGTCAGGCGACTGTGGTCGGCGCCCACCAGCACGATGGCATCGGGGCGGCGGCGCAGCACGGATTCGATCAACGCTTCCTCGCGCTCCTTTGAGTAGCCCGTCAAGCCAATCAATGTCTGATAGCTTGCCAGAGACAGCTCGTCCATCAAGGCCTGCACCGTGTCGGCGAAGACCGAGCTGGCGATTGTTGGCAGCAACAGTGCGACCAGGTGGCTGCGATTGCTGGCCAGGCTGCCGGCGAGCATGTTGGGGACGTAGCCGGTCACGCGAACGGCTTCCTGGACTTTGGCGCGCGTCGCTTCCTTGACCAGTTCAGGCCGGTGCAGGGCGCGTGACACCGTCATGGGCGCCACGCCGGCCACGCGGGCCACATCCACGAGAGTGACCTGACCCAAGTTGCTTGGGGTGATCTCTTCGGCTTGACTTTGCTTCATCGGTACGGACGCGCTGCGCGAGAGTCCATGCGGCATAAGAGTCGCATTGTGTACCGCTCGCCTTGGGCGGGCGCTTGTCCGTGTAAACACCAATATGGTTGCGCAATCATTGTCTCAAAATGATTGCGCAATCAAATTGCGGCGCAAGTTGTGTTTCAACTTGACCCGTGCGATGACCTCGCCACCCGATTCAAGCGACGGCACGTCGATGCCCAAGCGCAGGAGACAAGCATGACCTCTCACTCTTCTTCCGACAGTCGGGAGCCTCGCACCCGGGTGCGCTGGTTCATTCTCTCGATGGTGTTCCTTGTGACGGTCTTCAACTATGTGGACCGGGCCACCCTGTCGATCGCGGCGCCCGCGATGCGCAAGGACCTGGGCTTCGACACGATGACGATGGGCATTGCCTTCTCGGCCTTCGGCTGGGCCTACACGGCCATGCAGCTGCCCGGCGGCTGGGTGCTGGACCGCTTTGGCGCACGGCTGGTGCTGGGCTGCAGTCTGCTGCTGTGGTCGGTGCTGACCTATCTGCAGGGACACGTGGACCTGTTCGGGCCCTCGGCGTTCGCTGTGCTGTTCGCGCTGCGCTTCCTCATGGGCGTGGCGGAGTCACCCGCATTCCCGTGCAACAACCGGTTGACGGTGATGTGGTTCCCCGGCCGTGAGCGCGGCCTGGCGACGTCGGTCTACCAGTCGGCCCAATACTTCGCTCTCGCTGTCTTCACGCCGGTCATGACCTACACGGTGTCGGCCTGGGGCTGGCATTACGTGTTCTTCACCACCGGCGCCGTCGGCGTGCTGTTGGGGCTGGCCTGGTTGCGTTTCATTCGTGAGCCGGCTCAGGATCCGCGCATGAACGAGGCTGAGCGCCGCTACATCACCGAGGGCGGGGCTCTGACGGCCATGCCCGAACGCCAAAGCGAAGTGAGCTGGGCGCAACTGCGTGCCATCGCGGCGAACCGAATGATGGTTGGCATCTACATCGGCCAGTTCTGCCTCACCTCGATCACCTGGTTCTTCCTGACCTGGTTCCCCACCTACCTCATCGAGGCGAAAGGCATGTCCATCCTCAAGGTGGGTCTGGTCGCTGCTATTCCTGCGGTTGCCGGCTGTGTCGGCGGCATCGTCGGTGGCCTCTGCTCTGACTGGATGCTCAAGCGAGGCTGCAGCCTGACGGTGGCGCGCAAGACCCCCATCATCGTCGGCCTCACGCTGTCGAGTTGCATCGTCCTGGCCAACTATGTCCAGTCGACCCAGATCGTGATCCTGGTCATGTCGCTGGCCTTCTTCGCCAAGGGCATCGGCAACCTGGGCTGGTGCATCGTTGGCGATGTCTCCCCGCAGCGCTCGTTGGGTTTGAGCGGCGGCGTCTTCAACTTCTGCGGCAACCTCGCCAGCATCGTCACGCCCATTGCCATCGCCTGGATGGTCAAGGAAAAGGGCTCGTTCGATGCCGCCCTGACCTACATCGGCGCGCTCTCGCTGCTGGGGGCCTTCTCTTACCTCGTGATCGTGGGGCGCCTTCAGCGTCTGGAAGCCACCCCGCAGGCATGACGACACCTCCGGCCACAGATCCCCACACTTTCTCCCATCATCAAGCAAGGAACACCATGTCCCAGTCCATCCTTTCTGCACCTGCCGCGGCGGACCGCATCGACCGCATCCGCATCCGTTCGGTGGCCTTGCCTCTGGCGCAAGCGATCAGCGACGCCAAGGTGCTGACCGGACGGCAGAAGCCGATGACCGAGATCGCCATCCTGTTCGTGGAGATCGACACGGCCGATGGCCAGCATGGCCTGGGCTTCAGCTACTCCAAACGTGCCGGCGGGCCCGGGCAGTTTGCCCATGCCAAGGAAATTGCCGCCACGCTGCTGGGCGAGGATCCGTCCGACATTGCCCGCCTGTGGGAAAAACTGGCCTGGGCCGGTGCGTCGGTCGGGCGCAGCGGCATGGCGGTACAGGCCATCGGGGCGTTCGATGTGGCGCTTTGGGACCTGAAGGCCAAGCGTGCCGGCCTGTCCCTGGCCAAGCTGCTGGGCGCACAGCGCGACAGCGTGCGGTGCTACAACACCTCGGGCGGCTTTCTGCACACGCCGCTGGATCAGCTGATGAGGAACACCGATCTTTCCCGAGAAAAAGGGATTGGCGGGATCAAGCTCAAGGTGGGGCAGCCGAATTGCGCCATCGACATCGAGCGTGTGAGCACGGTGCGCAAGCATCTGGGCGATGACTTTCCGCTGATGGTGGATGCCAACCAGCAATGGGACCGACCCACGGCCCAGCGCATGTGCCGCACTTTCGAGCAGTTCAACCTGGTCTGGATTGAGGAGCCGCTGGATTGCTACGACGCCGAGGGGCATGCCGCTCTGGCCGCCCAGTTCGACACGCCGATTGCCACCGGCGAGATGCTGACCAGTGTCTCGGAGCACTGGGAGTTCATCCGCCAGCGCGGCGCGGACTACCTGATGCCGGATGGCCCCCGCGTGGGGGGGATCACGCCATTTCTGAAGATTGCGACACTGGCTGAGCATGCCGGGTTGATGCTGGCGCCGCACTTCGCCATGGAGCTGCACGTGCACCTGGCCGCCACCTTCGGGCGCGAACCCTGGGTGGAGCACTTCGAGTGGCTGGAGCCGCTCTTCAACGAGCGGCTGGAAACGAAAGAAGGCCGGATGCTGGTACCGACTCGACCTGGCTTGGGCGTCACCCTGAGTGATCGGGTGGAGGGTTGGACGGTCCAAAGCGCAGAGATCGGCTGATGTCGGCACACGGCTTGATCCAGGCCCACCCTTTCCAGTCCTAACAGCGCCACCCGAACCGGTCCAACCTCAACACTTCCCGATGGCTTGCTCGGGCACGCTGCCACGGCTTCGCCTGCCCGGTAGTGCCAGACCCCTGGCAAGGCTGAGGTTCATCACCAATCGGGTGTGCGCATGTTCCCGCCCGCAGTTGGCCACGGTTCAACGCCCGGGAAGCGTCGCACGGAGGGACTGAATCGCTCCCATGGAGCCGATCCATCCACAGGCCTGGACCATGCCCATCACGCGTGCAGAGATCAAGGCATCGCGGCCTCGCCGCGGAGGGAACGGCCCGAGCGCGACTACATCGCGGTGGCGATTGCGTGCAAGTGGCAGGGGCGGGAAGCGACGCAAGACCAACGCATCGGCCACACTGCACCGCATCCCCGACCGGCCAACGGAGCGGGCTGGGCGCCGGGTAAACTCCTGCGCAGTCGACGCCGTCGCGATTGAAACCCAGGGATGAGCACGCCAGAACATCAGGCCACGCCGGCTCCGTTGCCGCCCCATCTGGGCCTGGAGGCCCGGGTCACGGACGACGATCACCAGTCGCTCAAGCTCTGGTTGCGCATGATGGCCTGCACCAACCAGGTCCAGGCCGAGTTGCGTCGGCGCCTGCGTCTGCAGTTCGGTATCTCTCTGGCGCGCTTTGACTACATGGCCCAGTTGCACCGCTACCCTGCCGGGCTCAGCATGCGTCTGTTGGGCCAGTACCTCATGGTCACCGGAGGCAACGTCACAGGCCTGACCAATGAGTTGGTGAAGGAAAGCTGGGTCGAACGCCTGCCTGACCCGGACGACCGCCGCTCGGTGCGCGTGCGGTTGACGCCGCTGGGCGTGCAGACCTTCGAGCAGATTGCCACCGTGCACGAGGCTTGGGTGGTGTCCCTGTTCGCCGGCCTGCGCGTGCAGGACCGCAAGCTCCTGACCGAGTTGCTGGGCAGCGTGCGCCAGCAGGTGGCCGCCTTGACCACCGAATACGACGCGGCGGCCGACGATTGATGTTTCAGTCCTCGCTGTTCACATCTGCTGATACAAGGCGCTTTTCAAGTTGGGGATGGGCCAACTACCCGACAGGGGGGTGAATCAAATCGGGTCGCACACCTAGTCTGAGGGCTGGCCAAGTCGATGTCTTGGCCGGTCAACAGCTAAGGAGACGACATGGCACAGCCTGACCCTCATGTTCAACTCACGCCGCTGGGCGCTGAGCCGGATTTCAACGAAACGATCCAAAGCATCCACACCACGCTGCGGCGCTTTGCCAACGACGTGATGCGCCCCATCGGGCAGAAGCTCGACCGCATGACGCCCGAGCAGGTCAGTGCACCCGATTCACCGCTTTGGTCCGTGCATCGGCAGTTCGATGAACTTGGCTTCGATGTGGACAGTCTGCTGGCCATGGAGCCGGCCGAGCGCGCCCGCGTCATGTGCGTGATGTACGAAGAGCTGGGCTGGGGCGATGCCGGCTTGGCGATCTCGCTGGCCGTCAACTCCCTGCCGTTGCTCATGGCCACGTTGATGGGCAGCGAGTTTGGGCGTCAAGTGGCCAAGTCCGCCAAATCGGGTTGCTGGATGATCACCGAGCCCGACCATGGCTCCGATTCACTGGACCCATCTCGCCAGATCTTCCACCCGCAGGGCGCCTATGGTCGTCCCAACTGCGTCGTGACCATCCAGGGCGACGAGATCGTCATCAACGGGCAGAAATCGGCCTGGGTGTCAAACGGCACCATCGCGGAAGTGGGCGTGCTCTACGCCGCTGCTGACACGGGCAATGGCCCCGATACCAAACATGGTGCTGTGGTCATCGTGCCGCTCACTGCCAAGGGCGTGTCGCGCGGCAAGCCGCTTGACAAGATCGGCCAGCGCGCGCTGAACCAGGGCGAGATCTATTTCGACAATGTGCGCCTGTCCAAGGAGCACTTGATCGCCGGTCCTGACCGCTTCCTGGAGGCGACCTACCTGATCCACGCCTTTGCCAACGGCTTGATGGGCGCCACGTTTGCAGGCTGTGCACGTGCGGCCTATGACCTGGCTCACGCCTATGTGCACGAGCGCAAGGCCGGTGGCGTGCCCATCATCCGGCACCAGTCGGTAGCGCACCGCTTGTTCCACATGTACGCCAAGGTGGAGGCCGCGTGTGCCGTCACGCGCCGGGTGGTGCACTACAACTTCGAGGCCCCCCAGATGTCGCTGAAGTCGGCCATGGTGGCCAAGATCACCGGCACCCAGGCGGCCTTCGATGTGGCCAGCGCCGCGCTGCAACTGCACGGTGGCAACGGCCTGACCCGCGACTACCCCATCGAGAAGATCTTCCGCGATGCCCGTGCCTCCTTGATCGAGGACGGCTGCAACGAGATCCTGGCCATCAAGGGCGGTTACTCGCTGGCCAATCCCGATCTGCTGCGCCCCTGATTGGCAGGCCCATTGACCCATTAGGAGACACACATGAACTCGCAATACCAAGTGGTGGTGTACGGTGCAAGCGGCTACACCGGCAAACTCGTGGCCTGGAAGTTGGCTGAGCGTGGCATTCCCTTCATCGCGGCTGGCCGTGACCAGGCCCGTCTGGAAGCCGAGATGGCCAAGGTGCCCGAGCTGAAGGGACATGACTACCAGTGCGTGGCGGTAAAGAACGACAAGTCCGCGCTGACGGACCTGTTCACCGGCCGCAAGGTGGTGATCAACGTGGTGGGTCCCTTCATGCAGCTGGGCCAGCCTGTGGTCGAGGCCTGCCTGGCTGCAGGCTGTCACTACTTCGACACCACCGGTGAAACCGACTGGATGCTGCATGTGGAGAAGCACTTCGGTGAGGCCTTCGCGGCCCGCGAACTGGCCTTGTCACCGGCCAACTCCTACATGTGGATGGAAGGTGCGCTGGCCGCCGAGATCGCACTGGAAACGCCGGGCATTGATACGCTGGACATGGTGTATTACGCCTCGTCGGACACGAGCGTGGCGTCCACCATGTCCTTCCTGCGGATGTGCACCAAGCCTCAGCATTACTTGCAGAACGGCGAACTGGCGCTGTGGCCCTATGCCAAGGGCTATGACGTGCAGATCCCCGGCATCCCGCGCCCGGTCAAAGCCCTGCCCTGGGGAGGTGGCGGCGAGCCCATCTGGTACCGCGATGACCCGCGCGTGCGCAACTGTTCCGTGATGGTGGCGTTTGCTGATCAGCAGCGCTTCATGGGGGTGTTGGGCATCCTGGAGCAGTTCGAGCGTGATTACCGCCATCTGTCTGCAGCAGAGCAGGAAGAGGTGACGAACCGCATTGGGCGCGAGGTCACGCAGGTCGAACCGGCCCGCGAGGTCCCCGAGGTGGCCCGTTGCGTGCTGAGCTGTCAGGCGCGCGGCAACACGCAGTCCGTCAGCGTGATCCTGCGGGGCAACTCACCTTACTCGCAAACTGGGGTCTTCGGTGCCGAAGCCGCGCTGGCCGTGCTGACCAACCGGCTGCAGGCGGTGGGCTTTGGGTCGGCCGCGCAGATCGTCGGTGCACGCAAGCTGCTGTCGGCGCAGGCCGCCGAAGGCTATTTGTCGTATGACGTGGTGGCCCAATGAGCCTGAGCGATCAACCCATTTATGTGGCGGGCGTGGGCATGACGCCCTTTGCCAGGCTGCCCTCCATGGACGTGAAGGCGCTGACGCGCCAGGCAGTCGAGGCGGCCTTGCAGGACGCTGGCTGCCAGGCGAACCAGCTGGGTGCGGCCTATTTCGGCAACGCCACGCAAGGCCACATGGAGGGCCAGCACATGGTCCGCGGGCAACTCGCCCTGCGGGCCATGGGCCTGGACAAGCTACCGGTCATCAACGTGGAGAACGCTTGCGCCAGCGCCAGCACGGCGTTCTATCTGGCCATCAACCACCTGCGCAGCGGCGCAGCCGACCTCGTGCTGGCGGTGGGCGCGGAGAAGATGACGTCGCCCGACAAGGCGCGAACCTTCGCCTCCTTTGACGGCGCCTGGGACGTGCACGATGTCGTGGCGGGCCGCGAGCGCCTGATGCGCATGGGCGAGGGCATCGTGCCGCCGCCGGGTACCGTGTCCCCCAAGCCTTACAGCGTGTTCATGGACATCTATGCCGCCATGGGGCGCATGCACATGCGGGAATTCGGCACCACCCAACGGCACTTCGCGGCCGTGTCGGCCAAGAACCATGGACACTCGGTGCACAACCCGCTGGCGCAGTATCGGGAGGCCTATTCCATTGAGCAGGTGCTGGCTGCACCGCCCATCACCTATCCGCTGACCCTGCCCATGTGCTCGCCCGTCAGTGATGGGGCTGCAGCGGCCATCCTGTGCACCGAGGCCGGCTTGCGTCGGCTCACCGGCCGCATCTCGCGGGCGATCCGTGTGCTCGGTTGCGAGCTGCAGACCGGCAGCGACCGGGACCCAACCGACCTGAAGAACCACCTGGTGCGCCAGGCAGCGCTGAGGTTGTACGAGCGCGCGAGCATCGGGCCCGATGAAATCCATGTCGCCGAGGTGCACGACGCCACGGCAATCGGCGAGATCTTGCAGTCGGAGCTGCTGGGCCTGCTGCCTTTTGGCGAGGGCGGACCGGCGGCCGAGCGGGGCGATACGAGCATCGGCGGGCGCATCCCCATCAACCCATCGGGCGGGCTGGAGTCCAAGGGCCATCCCATCGGTGCCACGGGGCTGGGCCAGATCCATGAGCTGGTCACTCAATTGCGCGGCGAGGCCGGAGCGAGACAGGTGGCCGATGCGCGCATCGCCGTCGCCGAAAACGGCGGGGGGCTGGCCGGCATCGAAGAAGCCGTGGCCTGCCTGACCTTGCTGGGCAAGTGAGGAGATCACATGCAAGCACAAGCTGACCTGTCCCTTGCCCACTTGATCCAGCGCCAGGCCAGCGAGGCGCCTGACTTCCCCGTGCTGACCTTCGAAGGCTCGGGGGTGCGTCCAGATGAGGTGCGCACCTTCGCGCAGCTCTGGGACAACGGCTGTCGCCTCGCGCAGGTTCTGCTGGATCTGGGCGTCAAGCCGGGCGACCGCTTTGCCCTGTTGATGGCCAATCACCCCGAATTCATCGAGGCCATGGTGGCCGCATCGGTGGTGGGGGCAGCCGTGGTGCCGATCGACCCCCGCACCAAGGGCGACAAGCTGGCGTTCATGCTCAACAACGCGCAATGCGTGGGCATCTTCGCGGCGGACTATGTCGCGACGGTGAGCATGCAGATGCGCGAGGCCTGCGAGAGTTTGCACTGGGTACTGGGCTTTGCCACCGATGAAGGCATGCTGCCCTTGAGCGACATGCCGGGTGTGCTGAACCTGCACTACGCCTGGCCAGCAGCACGACCCGAACTGCCTATCCTGACGACCCGAGCGGATGAGGCCCTGGAGCTGATCTACACATCGGGCACCACGGGCGACCCCAAGGGCATCATCATGACGCACGGGCGCTACTGCGAGCTGGCGCGGGTGTCGGCCGCCTTGTTCTCCTACCGCGACACGGATGTGCTGTATTCGGGCCTGTCGCTCACGCACGCCAACGCCCAGATCGTCACGGTCAGCGCCGCTCTTGGCAGCCGCTTGCGTTGTGTGCTGTCGCGTCGCTTCACCAAGTCGCGCTTGTGGGACATCACGCGCAAGTACCAGGCGACCACCTTCACCTTGCTGGGGGGCATGACCACGGCGGTGTATGCCGAGCCGCCCAAGGCCAACGATGCCGAGCACCCGGTGCGCATGGTGGTGTCCGCCGGCATGCCCGCCGCCATCTGGCGCGACTTCGAACGCCGCTTCGGTGTCGCCATCCTGGAGTTCTACGGTGCGGCCGAAGGTGGCCTGAGCTTCAACCATCCAGGGCAAGGCCCGGTGGGCAGCATCGGCAAGCCGCCGGCCTTCCTGGATCACCGCATCGTGGACGACGACGACCAGGATGTGCCGGTCGGAGCACAAGGCGAGCTGATCTTCCGGGCGAAGACGGGTGAGCCTTATCAAGTCGCTTATCACGGCCAGCCTGAAGCCTCGGCCAAGAAGTGTCTGGGCGGCTGGCTGCGCATGGGCGATGTGGTGCATGCTGATGCCGACGGCTGGCTCTACTTCGACTTCCGCAAGGGCGGTGGGATCCGGCGCAATGGCGAGTTCATCCAGCCGGCTGGCCTGGAGAAGGTGATCGCCGAGCTGCCGTGCGTGGACGATGTCTTTGTCTACGGCATCGCACAGCCGCACAACGCAGCAGGCGAGAAGTGCGTGGTGGCTGCAGTGGTGCCGCGGTCGGACATGGCGTTTTCGCCAGCCCAGGTGTTTGGCGTGTGCATGCAGGTGCTCGGGCCGGGGCAGTCGCCCGATATCGTGCAGGTATTGGCGGCCATCCCGAAGACAGCCTCTGAAAAGCCTCAGGAGCGGTTCCTGATCGAGGCGTTCGAGCGCGAGCCCCGCAGCCTCCATCGGCGTGGGGCGTGATGCCCGCTTGGCTCCGGGAGGTCACCCAGGCGGGTGGCCTTTCTTTTCGTTTGGGCGTCAGTGCGACGTATGCTCCTGAGGTGCGTCGGCCTTGCGCGCAGGGCAGGGGTCACCGAGTTGCAGCTGGTGAGCCAGGGCCGCAGCCTGTGTGCGGCTGTCCACGCTGAGCTTGGAGAAAACGCCCTTGAGGTGGTACTTCACGGTGTCCGGTGCCACGCCGAGTGATTTGGCGATCTGCTTGTTGGACGCCCCTTCCGCCACCATGCGCAGAATTTGCCGCTCACGGATGCTCAGCGACATGGACAGGCGCTGACCATGCAGGCTTGATCCGGCCTCTTCGCCCCCCAAGGCTGCGATCACCTTGTGCAGGTAGCGCGAGGTGGCGTCGTCGAGGCCCTGGTTGCCGGCCAGGTGCCGCAGCAGCTTGGCAAGCAACGGACGCTGCACCGGCGTGTCCGTCACCGTTTTGACGGCGTTCTCGGTGGCCAGCCGGGTGATAGCGCCAGACAGCACGGCGTGCGCCAGTGACATCTCGCCCCGAAGCGCATGGCCGATCGCCAGCGCGATGGCCAATCGGGGCATGAATTCAGCCAGGCCGGCCCGGGTGGCGCTTTCATAGGCCTGTTCGGCGATGTCGATCAGGTCAACGGTGATGCCGCAAGACAGCAGATGCCACATGCGAGCCAGCGCGGCGTGGTGGACGATGTCGGTGCGCGCATGCTCGTCGAGCGAGGGCGTTTGCGCCAGGGATTCGATGCGGCGGACCAGCGCGCCTGCTTCGGTCTCTTGCCGGTCCACCAGGGCGCCATGCAGCCGCTCCAGGACGATGAGGGAGATCATCCGGGTCCAGCCACGTTGGTCGGCCCAGGTCTCGGCCTCGTCCAGCAGCGAGCGCCAGCGGCGCTTGTCGCCGCCCAGGCGGACCAGCCGGATGTGCGTGAGCGTGGCCGCCCAGACGAAGTCGAGCGGACCCGAGTTGCGGATGATGGGCAGGCAGTCCTGCACCATGCGCGAAGCCTCCTGCAACTGGTCGCGCTCGTACAGGATTTCGCACAGCGCGCTCTGGCCGAGCGCCCGGAAAACGGTGTGCGAGGTGGGCACCGAGCGGACCTTGTCGACGTCGCGGCTGTCCTGGTCCAGGTTTAGCGTCGCGCGCAGGGCTTCCTCGGCGTTGCCCAGCATGCCCATGCGGCGGTTGATCATGCCGCGGATGCAGTGGCGGTAAGCCAGGTTGAAGACATACCGCTCGTTGCCCGGAATCTGCTCGGCGTAGGTCGGCATGCCGTAGAAGTCCTGCCAGCGCGCGGCACGGCCGTGGGTGAACGCGAGCACATTGAGCATCACGTAGGAAACCCAGCGGTCATGGTGCGGCTCTGCCATGGCCTGGGCCGCCAGCACGGTGGCCGCGGCGGTTCGGTCCTCGAAGACCAGCAGCATGGCATCGAGCACCTTGCATTGCCAGGTGAGGCTTGGCAGCTCTTCGGCACTGCACTGCCCTTGCGCCACACCCGCCAGGACCTGGCCCAGCAGCATGCGGCTTTCCGCGCACTCCATGCCCAGCGCGTAGGCCCAGGCCATCGCCAGGCGCAGCTTCAGCGGGCTGGCCAGCCGCAGGGTCTGCAGCTGCCGATCCCAGACGATGAGGGTGAGCATGTCGCCCTGCTCCACCAGCTTCATGGCGCACTGCTCGATCCACTGCATGGCCATGGGCGCAGCATCGGCCTCCACGGCATGTGCCACGGCGCTGCGCCAGTACTCCCGCTGGGCAAACCAGCGGGCCGCCTTGTGGTGAAGGGCGGCCGCCGCATCGGGCGCGTGCTCCAGCAGCCGGCGCGCCAGATACTCCCTGAAGATCGGGTGGAAGGCGAACCAGTGACGCTCGTCGTCCAGCGGCAGCAGGAACAGCTGCAGACTCTCGATCTGCTCGATCAAGGACTGGGCATCGGGCCGCGACGTGAGCGTTTGCGCCAGCTCGCTGCAGGTGCGCTCGGTGATGGCGATTGCCATCATGAAATCGGTCAGCTCGCCGGGCAGCTGTTCGAGCAGGTCGCCGATGAGCGTGTTCAGCGGGCGGTTGCTGGCGGCAACCCGGCTGAGATAGCCGGATGGGTTCTGGTGGTGGGTCAGCGACAGCATCAGCACGCGCAGCGCCGCCGCCCAGCCGTTGCTGATGTTCTGCAGCAGGCGGGCACTGTCTTCGTGCTGCTGGGTCGTGGACTTCTCTAGCAGCTGGGCCGTCTCTTCGAGCGAGAAGCGAAGCTCGCCGGCATCCACCATCTTGGCTTCGCTGCGCAGGAAGGCCTGGGCCAGTGCGCTGGGCGCATCGCAGCGGCCGATGAACACGATGTGCAGGTTGGCCGGCGCATGCTTGAGCAGCAGGGTCAGCAGCCCTTCCGATGGCTTGCCGACGAGGTGGTGAAAGTCGTCCAGGAAAAGGAAGACTTCCTCGTCCTGTTCGCACACCTCGTTGAGGAGGGAGGACAGCAGGTGTTCCGGCTTCCAGGTGGCCGAGGCCGAGCACAGTTCCAGGCAGGCGCCGCCCACCGTCGGCATCACCCGATGGAAGGTGGCGGCCACGTAGGTGGCCAGCCGGTTGGCATCGGCGTCCGCCTCGTCGGTGGACAGCCACGCGACCTTGGCGCCGTGGCCGCCCAGCTCGTCTGCCCAGGCCCTGGCCAGCGTCGTCTTGCCATAGCCGGGGGGGGCCTTGAGGATCGTCACCCGGTGCTCTGCCACTTCCTGGGCAAGCTTCTCCAGGCGGGGTCGAGGCAGCACGCCGCGACCTCGGCGTGGAAGCATCAGCTTGGTGTTCAGGATCAGCATGCCAGTCGTTCGGCGGTGTCAGAAGGCGCCCGCAGAGCATCCTTCTCAGGCCGTCCTCAGGCAAGCGGGATAGCCCTTGGTGTGGCTACCCATGCGGGTAGTGCAAGCCGGTGAATTTCGGTGGGCGCCACAGACCTGGCGCCTTTTCTGGCCGCTGCTACCCACCCGGGGAGTGAAAGCGGCGGAATCGGATTCGCAAGATGCG
This sequence comes from Ideonella sp. B508-1, assembly GCF_000333615.1. Taxonomy (GTDB): domain Bacteria; phylum Pseudomonadota; class Gammaproteobacteria; order Burkholderiales; family Burkholderiaceae_C; genus Ideonella. The sequence goes on from NZ_BADL01000263.1 coordinate 17,613, forward strand.
CCCCCATGGGCCCGCCAAGGCCTCGATGCAGACAAAAAGAGGTTGTTATGGAGACAAAGGATCTTCGCCGAACGCTGGCGCGTTGGGCGCTGGGCCACCGCGCCCTCATCTTGCTGGCCATGGCGGTCATCACGGCCTTTTTCGCTGTGGGGCTGACCCGGGTTGAGGTCAGAACCATCTTCTCGGACCTGTTCCCCAAGGACCATCCCTTCGTACAGGTCTACCGGGAGCACCCGAACTTCGGCAATCCACTGACGGTGACGCTGCTGGTCAAGCGCACCGATGGCCGCGACATCTTCCAGCCCGACACACTGGAAAAGGTCTGGAAGATGTCTCGAGACATCGACCTCGTGCCCGGGGTGGACCACGACCAGATCCTGTCGATCGCCACGCCCAAGGCCCGCTACACGCTGCTGACGCCGGATGGCATCTACTCGAATCCCATCATGGACGACACGCTGCCGACCACTCCGCAGGCGTTGGCGGAGATCCGGCGCCGTGTCGGCGAATCGCCTGCGGCGAACACCTTTTTGGTGTCGCGTGATGGCACCGCCACGCTGATCAACGCGACTTTCATTGAAAAGGGCCTTGATTACAGCCAGGTGTTCAGCGCGGTGCGCGCCATCGTGGAGCGCGAGCAGGACGCCCGGCACGAGATCCACGTCGCGGGCTTCCCGATCATGACGGGCTGGATCTACGCGCTGGAACGCAACACGCTGGAGATTTTCGGCCTGACGCTGGTGCTGATGTTCGGCGTGCTGGCCTTCCACATGCGCAACGTGGCGGGCATCGTGGTACCGGTGATTGTGAGCAGCGTATCGGCCATCTGGGGCTTTGGCCTGGTGGGCTGGCTGGGCCTGCCGGTCGAACCTTTGCTGCTCGTGGTGCCCCTGCTGCTGATCGCGCGCTGCTTCAGCCATTGTGTGCAGGCCACCGAGCGCTATTTCGAATTGCTCAGCGAGGGGCATGAACGACATCAGGCTGCCGAGCTGTCTCTCGTGTCGCTGGTGTATCCGGGGACGCTGGGCATCTTCACCGATGTGGCGGGCCTGCTGCTCGTCGCGATCGCACCCATCCCGGCGATGGAGCGCTTCGCCCTGTTCACGGGCTTGTGGGCGGCCAATTTGGTGCCCTGCAGCGTGTTCCTCACGCCCATCCTGCTGAGCTTGATGCCCAAGCCGTGCAATGTCGCCCACCTGCTGGGGCATGACGGCCACAGTGGCCCGATGCAGCGCGGCATCCTGGCAGTGCTCGGCGGCTTCGCCGGCCTGGCACAGGGCCGCGTGGCCAAGGTGACGGCCGCCGTGTTCCTGGTGCTGGCTGCGGGGTCTGCCTACCTGATGACGCAGGTGAAGGTCGGCAACCCGGTGGAGGGCACCAATTTGCTACACGCCCACTCGCCGTTCAACCGTGCGGTGCATGCAATCAACCAGCACTTCCCGGGCTCCATGACGATGGAGGTGGTGTTCGAGGGCAAGGAGGGGGTGCGGATCACGCGCAAGAGCGAAGCCATCGAAGCCATGCAGCAACTGCAGCGCTGCGTCGAGACCAGCCCTCAGCCGCCCACCGCCACCCTGTCGATCGCCGACATGGCGCGCGAGGCAAACCGCTTGTTCGGCGGCGGCGATCCGCGCTGGCTGCCCATGGACCATGACGACCCGTCGGTGTCGGCCGCGATGACGGGGCTCATGGCGGGCACCAACTCCAAGGCCTTCCTGCATGTGGCCGACTTCGAGCAGCGCCATGCCACGGTGTCGCTCTGGTATGCCGACAACAAGCAGGCCACCGTGGACCGGGCCCTGGCAGAGGCGCGCCGCTGTGTCAATGAAGTCGGGGCCGAGCACGAGTCCTTCCGCATCCGCCTGGCCTCGGGGGCCATCGCGCTGCAGCAGTCGATCAACGACACGGTGGTGCGCTACGAAAGCCGCATCCTGATGGCGCTCAATGCGGTCATCCTCATTGGCTGCTCGCTGGCTTATCGCTCCATCGTTGCGGGGCTGCTGCTGCTGGTGCCCGTGAACCTGGCTAACGCGATGCTGACGGCGGCCATGTCGCTGGCGGGCGTCGGGCTCGATGTGAACTCGCTGCCCATCATGGCCATTGGCATCGGCGTGGGCATCGACTACGGCATCTACCTGCTCACGCGCATCTGCGAGGAATACCAGATCGCGAACAAGGACCTGGGAGTGGCCATTCACGCTTCGCTCAAGACCTGCGGCAAGGCCATTTTCTTCACCGCGTCCTTGATGACCATTGGCCTGGCGCCCTGGTACTTCCTGTCGGAGCTGAAGTTCCTCTCCGACACCGGCCTGCTGCTGGTGGTGCTGATGCTGATCAACATGGTGCTGGCGCTGGTGCTGCTGCCCCTGCTGATCTGGCTGATCCGCCCGCGCTTTCTGGACAGCGACATGTCGGCCCTGTCCGAGTCGCTCGCGGTGCCGCCGGCCACATCGACGGCCAAGGCAGCCTGAACCCGCCCTGCGGGTGCCACACGGGACCCGCCTCCTTCTTAACGGCCCGGCTTGGCCGGGTGCCATTCCACACCAACAGGAGACCACTGTGCACATTCGCAAGTACGACCACGACTTCAGTCGCCGCCATTTTCTTGAACAGACCTCGCGTGGCATCGCCTCGGCCGGCGTGCTCAGCGCCTTGTGGCCGCTGGTGGCCAAGGGTGCAGACATCGGCAAGGCCTACCCCGACGAGCTGATGTCCATCGAGGCCTATACCAAGGGCAAGCTTAAGACCGGTGACCTGATCTCGGTCGACAACATCGACGTGGTCAAGAACCTTGTAGACCCGACCGTCTACCACCAAGTCAAGAACATGGGCCGCAAGATCCGCATCGTGCCGACCACCCGCGATGTGTCTCGGCTGTTCCCGGCCGAGTACCTGCAGGCGACCCTGCGCAATGCCGGCAAGGCGCGCTTTGATGCCGACGGCAATGTCGTTGGCCCCGATGGCAAGGGCTGGTTGGGCGGCAACCCCTTTCCCGACGCGAAGACTGGCGTCGAAGCCGCTGCGAACCTCACGTTGAGCTGGGGCCGCCACGACTGCAGTGCCTACGCCGTGCGCGACTGGGAGATCGGGCCCGATGGTTCGCAGGCCTACACCTATGACCTCGCCTGGTTCGAGCTCAACACCCAGGCCCGCAGCGATGGCCGCGTGCTCAAGGGCTATGAGGACAAGTTGCGTCTGCAGTCCATCCTGTTCACCGGCCCGTCCGACATCAAGGGCACGAGCTACCTCAACACCTGGCACTACGACCAACGCAAGTTCCCTGATCTCGTCGGCTATCTGCCGGCCTTCAAGCGGGTGCGCAAGTTCCCGACCAACCAGCGCTTCGAGCCCATCATGCCGGGCTCGAACCTGTACCTGTCGGACACCTGGGCAGCGGGCGACCCGATGCTCACCTGGAGCAATTACAAGCTGGTGGGACGCGGCTCCTTCCTGGGCGCCGTCTCCCAGAACTGGCACGGCGAGCATGCCAACTGGGAGCCCACCGT
>NZ_BADL01000262.1 GCF_000333615.1 Ideonella sp. B508-1
GCTATTCATTCACCCGCCCGGCTGGCGGCGGGTGGTCGCCGGCCTGGGCCTGGCCGGCCTGGGCCTGGCCACCACCACCTTGTCGGCCGCGCTCAACTTCGGCCCGGTCCATGCCCTGTCCTGGATGACGCCCGGCGTGCTGCCGGCCCTGCAGCTGGGCGGCGCGCTGGCCCTGCTGGCGCTGCCGGCGCCGCAGCGTCTGGCCGCGGCCCTGGGCATGGTGGCGCTGGCCCTGCAGCTGGTGATCGTGGTGCAGGCGCCGTCCGACCCCTATTTCGCGATGAGCCTGCAGGCCTGGGAGCAGGGGCGCTTCATCCGCTTCCACGGTCTGGCCAAGTGGGTGGGCTGGCTTTGGCCGCTGGCCGCCCTGGCCTGGCTGGGGCTGCGCGTGGCGTCCTCCGAGCGCATGCCGCCCCTGGCCCGGCGCTGACCCTTGCTCACCGTGCGGCCCGACCGGCTGCCTACAATCACGCCATGAGCAGCTATTACCAGCGCCACATCTTCTTCTGCCTCAACCAGCGTCCCAATGGCGAGGACTGCTGCGCCCTGCACGGCGCCCAGGCCGGCTTCGACCGCTGCAAGCAGCAGGTCAAGGCCGCCGGCCTGGCAGGTCCGGGCGGGGTGCGGGTCAACAAGGCCGGTTGCCTGGACCGCTGTGCCGGTGGCCCGGTGGCCGTGGTCTACCCGGAGGCCGTCTGGTACACCTTCGTGGACGAGGCCGACATCGACGAGATCGTCCAGTCGCACCTGCGCGACGGTCAGCCGGTCGAGCGCCTGATGCTGCCGCCCACGGTGGGACGCTGAAGGATGGCGGGCCTCAATCCGCAGTCGCAGCTCCTGACCATCGCCGGGCCCGCCGGCCCGCTGGAGCTGGTGATCGACACCCCGCCGGACGCCACCCCGCGCGGCGTCGTCGTGGTCTGCCACCCCCATCCGCTGCACGGCGGCACCATGGACAACAAGGTGGTCCAGACCCTGGCGCGGGCCTTCCTCCAGCTGGGCTACCGGGTGGCGCGCTTCAACTTCCGCGGCGTGGGGGCTTCGGCCGGCCAGTACGACGAGGGCCGCGGTGAGGTGGACGACGCGCTGGCTGTGATCGCCGCCGTGCGTGACCCCGCCCTGCCGCTGGCCTTGGCGGGCTTTTCCTTCGGCGCCTACGTGGCGGCTGCCGCGGCGGCCCGCCTGCCGGCCGACCAGGCCGCCGAGCGGCTGGCCCTGGTCGGGCCGGCCACCTCGCGCTTTCCGGTGCCGCCGGTGCCGGCCGACACCCTCGTCATCCACGGCGAGGCCGACGACGTTGTTCCGCTGCCGGCCACCCTGGACTGGGCACGGCCCCAGGTCCTGCCGGTGGTCGTCGTGCCTGGCGTGGGGCACTTTTTCCACGGACAGCTGTCTGTCCTGAAGTCCCTGGTGACCGGGGCCTGGCACCGCTGAGTGCCCAGGGCCCGGCCGACGGGCGCTTTTCCTTCTCTGTGACCGGAAATTCCATGATCTCTCTTCGCTCTCCCCTGTTCGGTGCCGTGCTGGCGCTGGGCACCGTGCTGCCGGCTGCCGCACAGCTGCCGCAACCGCCGGAAATCGCCGCCCACGGCTACCTGCTGCTGGACATGACGACCAACCAGGTGCTGGCCGAGCGCGACGCCGACTCCCGCTTCGAGCCGGCCTCGCTGACCAAGCTGATGACCGCCTACGAGGTCTTCCAGGCCCTGCGCGACAAGAAGGTCTCGCTGGATCAGCGCCTGCCGGTGTCCATGCGGGCCTGGGCCGAGCGCAAGGGCGGCGGCTCGCTGATGTTCATCGACACCACCATGCAGCCCACGGTGGACGAACTGCTCAAGGGCATGATCGTGCAGTCGGGCAACGACGCCTCGGTGGCGCTGGCCGAAGGCACGGCCGGCAGCCTGGACGGCTTTGTCGGCCTGATGAACCGCCAGGCCCAGGCCTGGGGTCTGAAGAACACCGCCTTCAAGAACGTGACCGGCCTGACCGAGGCGGGCCACTACTCCAGCGCCCGCGACATCTCGGTGATTGCCTCGCACATCATCCGCGACTTCCCCGAGCGCTACCCGTACTACTCCATGAAGGAGTACACC
>NZ_BADL01000261.1 GCF_000333615.1 Ideonella sp. B508-1
CGATGTTGACGAACAGGCTCTGCGCGTCGATGGAGACCGGCTCGAGACGGGACAGGCGCATGGGCGGGGGAGCGAGGAGTTCGACAGGCATGGTGGCGGCGGCAGAAGAAAGGCGCGGACAACACCCTGGCGGGGGCAGCGGCAGACGCAACTCACCCACGGCACAGGGGTGAGCGTCGTTGAATTCTTCACCAAGCCTGACGCGAAGCCGTGGGTCTCACGCTCGCGCTGCAACGCTCCTTGGCGGATGGCGCAGGATTCTACCGGCAGCGTCGGCGCTGTGTTCGTCCGTGCGCTATGACGGGATGGGCGCCGGGCGCCATCCTCAAACGTGGGGATTGCGCTGCCGCCTGTTCAAGATGTCACACGGACTGTGTCAGTTAAGGGAGCGGGATGCTTCTTCCAGAGAGGTGATGGCATTCCGCGGCGACTTCCCGTACGCTGCGGCCAACTGTGTTTCGTTGCCCATGGCCTTCCAATTCCTGTCCGCCGATGAACCCTGGATGATCCAGGCGGCCGAGCTGTTGTGCCGGCCTTCGGTGCTGTCCGACCTGCGCAAGTCCGATGCGCGCTGCATCGTCTCCTACATGCGGCCCTGCCGCTTCGAGGACGGGGATGTGTTGCTGCAGGAAGGCGAGCAGGGCGAGAACGCCCACATGCTGCTGGTGCTGCATGGCGACGTGAGCGTGGAGACCTCGATGATGAGCCGGGAACAGCCGGTGGTGGTCACCGTGCTGGGGGAGGGCGGGCTGATCGGCGAGATGGCCCTGCTCGACGGCGCCCCGCGGGTGGCCACCTGCGTGGCCCAGTCCACCGTCATCTGCGCCAGCCTGACGCGGCGCGACCTGCGGCGGATGATGGACGACGAGCCGGTCGTGGCGGCCCGGCTGCTGGCCAGCATCGGTGAGCGGCTGGCCGAGCGTCTGCGCGAGGCCAACCGCCAGCAGCGGCTCTACCAGCAGCTGATGCGGGCCATGCAGGACGAGATCGACGAGCTGGGCCGGCAGTTGCAGTGCGTGATCGGCGGCTCGGTCCAGCGGGGACAGGCCGAGGCCGCCGCCGAGCGGGGCACTCAGCCGGCCAGCAGCTGGCCGAACAGCGGATCCTGAGGGTGGCGCGGCCGGTAGGGCCGCACCTTCTGCGCGATGGCGGCGATGTGGTCGGGCGTCGTGCCGCAGCAGCCTCCGACGATGTTCAGGAAGCCGGCCTTCGCGAAATCGGCCATCAGCCCGCCGGTGATCTCCGGGGTTTCGTCAAAACCCGTCTCGCTCATCGGGTTGGGCAGGCCGGCATTGGGGTAGCAGCTGATGCAGGTATCCGGGGCAATGCGCCCCAGCTCCTCGATGTAAGGCCGCATCAGCGCGGCACCCAGTGCGCAGTTCAGGCCCACGGCGATGGGCCTGGCGTGGCGCACCGAATGCCAGAAGGCCGCCACCGTCTGCCCCGAGAGGATGCGGCCCGACGCATCGGTGACCGTGCCGGAGATGATCACCGGCAGGCGCTCGCCGCTGCGCTCCATCACCTCGTCCAGGGCGAAGATGGCCGCCTTGGCGTTGAGGGTGTCGAAGATGGTCTCCACCAGGAACAGGTCCACCCCGCCGTCCAGCAGGGCCTGGGCCTGTTCGGCATAGGCGTCGCGCAGCTCGTCGAAGCTGATGTTGCGCGCCCCCGGGTCGTTCACGTCCGGGCTGATGCTGGCGGTGCGCGGGGTGGGGCCCAGGGCACCGGCCACGAAACGCGGCTGCTCCGGAGTGCTGAACTGGTCGGCGGCCTCGCGGGCGACGCGGGCGGCCGCCAGATTCATCTCCCGGGCCAGCGGGGCCAGGTCGTAGTCGGCCTGGGCCACCGAGGTGGCGCCGAAGGTGTTGGTCTCGATGATGTCCGCGCCGGCGGCCAGGTACTGCTCGTGGATCTCGCGGATCACGTCCGGGCGGGTCAGCACCAGCAGGTCGTTGTTGCCCTTGAGGTCCTTGGGGTGATCCTTCAGGGCGGCATTGCGGAAATCGGCCTCCTGCAGCTTGTAGCGCTGGATCATGGTGCCCATCGCCCCGTCGATGATGACGATGCGTTGGCGCAGCAGGGCCGGCAGGGCGGCGCCGCGCGTGTAGTGAAGCGGTGCGGGAGAACTCATTTCGTCATTTTAGGGAGTACGCTGTGCCCCGGCCCGCATGGGCCTGAATGGCGTCGGGTGGACTGGCTCAAGTTTCCCCGCCGAATGGCCGAAACAGATCCTGACGAGGTCGCCACCGAGGCGCGACTTCCTGGGAGGCACAGAAATGTCAGCAACGGCGATGGTGGCGGTCGAGGATTTGCGGGTGGGCATGTTTGTCCACCTGGATGTGGGCTGGATGTCCCATCCCTTCCCGCTGTCGAGCTTCAAGATCAGTTCGATCGAGCAGATCGAGGTGATCCGCGGTTTGGGTCTGAAGCAGCTGCGCTGGAGCCCTGAGCGCAGCGACCCCGAACCGGTGGCAGTACTGCCCGGCAATGCGGCGCCCGAGCCGGTCACGGCGGTGGAGCGGCCGGTTGATCCGGCCGAGGTTGCCCGCCGGGCCGAGGCCGCCTGGATCGAGCATCAGCAGTCCTCCCTGCGCGTCTGCGAGCGCCAGTACATGGAGGCCTGCCGCGATCTGCGCAAGATCACCGATCGCCTGGGCGCCGAGCCGCAACAGGCCCGGGAGGCCGCCGAACAGCTCTCGCGTGCCATGCTGGACAAGATGCTGGTGGAGGGCGACCTGTGCGTGCGCCTGCTGGGCGAGCCGCTGAGCGACCGGGCCACCGCCCATGCCATGAACGTCACCGTGGTCTCGCTGCTGCTGGCGCGTTCGCTGCAGATGGCCGAGCCCGATCTGCTGGACCTGGGCACCGGCGCCCTGCTGCACGACATCGGCAAGCTGGCGCTGCCCGAGCGCGTGCGCCTGCCGCGCGACGACTTCAGCACCGCCGAGCACGCCCTGTACCGCGACCACGTGGCCCAGGGCATCGTCCAGGGCCAGCGCATGGGCCTGAAGCCCGCCGCCCTGCTGGTGCTGGCGCAGCACCACGAATTCGCCGACGGCACCGGCTTTCCGCGCGCCTCCAAGCTGGAGAGCCAGTCGGTGCTGGCGCGGGTGGTGTCCATGGTCAACCTCTACGACAACCTCTGCAACGCGGCCATGCCCTCGCAGTCGCTGACGCCGCACGAGGCGCTCTCGCGCATGTTCGCCCAGTCGCGCAACAAGTTCGACGTGACCATCCTGAGCGGCTTCATCCGCCTGATGGGCATCTACCCGCCGGGCTCGGTGGTGCAACTCAGCGATGACCGCTACGCCACCGTCATGTCCATCAATGCCGCGCGGCCCCTGAAGCCGCGGGTGCAGGTCTACGACCCCAGCCGCTCCAGCAGCCGCGCGCTGCACCTGGACCTGGAGCAGACGCCGGATCTGGGCATCCGCCGCAGCCTGCGGGCCGACCAGCTCCCGGCCGCCGCGGCGGACTGCCTGGCCCCGCGCCTGAGGGTAGCCTATTTCTTCGACGTGGAACCGGTGACCGCCCCTGCGGACGCGCCGGCCCTGGTGTGATCCCGCGCGAGCCCGGTCTGCTGGCGGCCCCCGGGCTGCTGCTCGGTGCCGACCAGTGGCTGGAGGGCCTGGAGGGCCCGGCCTGGCTGGTCGACGCCAGCGACTGGACGGTTCGCCTGGTGAACCGGCCGGCCCTGGCCTGGCTGGGTCTCGGCCCCGCGCAATGCCTGGGCCAGCCGGCCGAAGCCCTGCTGCCGGGCCTGGAGGACCAGGTGTTCTGGTCCGAACTGCGTGCCGGACACCCGGGCCAGCTGGCCTCGGACACCGAGGTGCCGCGCCCGGACGGCCTGGCCCAGGTGCATCGCCGCATCGTGCCGCTGGGCGTGCCCGCGCGGGCCTACCTGGTGACGGTGCAGGACCGTAGCCGGGAGGCGCGCGCCGCCGCCGAGCGCGAAACCCTGCTGGCCGAGTTGCGCGCCACGCTGGAATCCACTGCCGACGGCATCCTGGTGCTGGACACGGCCGGCCGCATCCGTGCCTTCAACCGGCGTTTCGCCCAGCTGTGGGACCTGCCCGAGGCCGCCCTGGCCGAGCCGGCCGATGCCGCGGTGCTGGACTGGATGCGCCGCTCGGTGCTGCAGCCCGAGGCCTACCAGCAGCGGGTGGATGAAATCAATGCCCAGCTGCTGGTCAGCGGCACCGACACGGTGGCCCTGCTCAACGGCCGCCTGCTGGAGCGCTACACCCAGCCGCAGTGGAGCCAGGGTCGGCCGATTGGCCGGGTCTATTCTTTCCGGGAGCTGGCGCGCAGCCGCGCCCTGGCCGCGGTGTCCGCGGGCGCCAGTGGCCTGGACGGTGTCACCGGCTGGCCCAACCGGCACCGCTTCCTCGAAGAGCTGGACGAGGCGGTGCTGCAGGCCCGGGACGATGGCCAGCCGCTGGCCGTGCTGGTGGTCGAATTCGACCGCCATGCCCTGTTCGCCACCGATGGCTCGGCGCGGGCGCGCGGCATGGACGAACTGGTGGAGGCCTTGCGCGCCACGGTGCGCGAGCCGGCCCAGGTCGGTCGCCTGGGGGCCTCGCGCTTCGCGGTGCTGCTGCGTCCGGCGGGGGAATCCGCCGCCGAGGCCCTGGCCCGCCGGCTGGTGCAACTGGCCACCCGGCCGGGGCCGGCGCTGCTGGCCACGGCCGGCCTCAAGGTCCATGTGGGGGGGGCGGTCTATCCGCAGGCCGGCTGGTGCGGCGAGGAGTTGCTGCAGCATGCCGAGAAGGCCTTGCAGCGCGCCCGTGGCGCCGGCGTGGCTGGCTGGGAGCTGCACCGCGGCAGCACGGAACAGGTGCACGAGGGGCGGCGTCAGCAGCGTCTGGAGCAGGCGGTGCGCGAAGGCCTGTCCAGCACGGCCTTTCGCCTGCAGTTCCAGGCGCGCTTTGCCAGCGCCAGCGGGGAAATCCAGGCCATGGAGGCCCTGCTGCGTTGGCAGGACCCGCAGGAAGGTCTGATGCTGCCGCCGCGCTTCATGCCCCTGGCCGAGCGGGCCGGCCTGATGCGGGCCCTGGACGACTGGGCGCTGGAGCAGGCCGTTCAACACGCCGTGGCCTGGGCGCGCAAGGGCTGGCAGCAGGCGCTCACGGTCAACGTCAGTGGCGAGACCCTGGCCGAGCCGGCCTATGCCCGGCGCGTGGCCGCGGTGCTGGCCCATGCCGGCTGGCCGGCGCGCCAGCTCGAGCTGGATGTCACCGAGACCGCCCTGCGCCGCGACCCCGAGGCGGCCCTGAGCAACCTCGACGCCCTGCACCGGCTGGGCGTGCGTCTGGTGCTGGACGACTGGGGCCTGGCCGACTGCGCCCTGGGTTGGCTGCGGCGCGTGCCCTTCACCGCGGTCAAGATCGACCGGCGCCTGCTGCGGGCCGTGCCCGACCATGGGGCCGAGGCCGAGCTGGTGCGCGGTCTGACCCAGGTGGCCCGGGCCATGGGCCTGCAGGTGCTGGCCGAAGGGGTCGAGCACGAGGCCCAGCGGGTCTTCGTCACCGACACCCTGGGTTGCCAGGGCTGGCAGGGCCTGCTGGGTTCGGCCGCGCTGGACCCGCGGGCCTGCGAGCGGGTGCTGGCCCGCCAAGCGCGCCAGGTGGCGGCGCTGACCGGCACGGGCGGACGCTGAGCGGCGCCAGGCCGGCGGGGTGGGCACAATCGCGGTTGAGCCGCCCGGTCTTGCGGGCGCGCGCCAGCCAGGACTGTCCGCCATGTACAAATTCCGCAGCCAGGCCGCTGCCGACCTGATCATGCTCACCCCCACCGGCGACCGCGTGCTGGCGCTGCTGGGCCGTGAACCCGCGTCCAAGGGCATCATCGAGGTCGCCGACATGGCCCAGGCCATCGAGCGGCTGAGCGCAGCGGTGGCCGCCGACGAGGCCGCGCGCCAGCAGGCCCCCTCCGATGAAGAGCAGGGCGAGGCCCACCGGCCGGCCGAGGCCGTCTCGCTGCGCCAGCGCGTCTGGCCCCTGGTCCAGATGCTGCGCACCTGCCAGGCGGCCGACGAGCCCATCGTCTGGGGAGTCTGAGCGATGAGCATGACCGAACCCACCCGCCTGATCGCCATCCGCCACGGCGAGACCGAATGGAACGTCGGCACCCGGCTGCAGGGGCAGATGGACGTGCCGCTGAACGCCCGTGGCCAGGAGCAGGCCCGCCGCGTGGGCCAGGCCCTGCAGCACGACGCCCCGCAGGTGCTGGTCAGCAGCGATCTCTCGCGTGCCCGCCAGACGGCCGAGGCGGTGGCCGCCGCCACCGGCCTGCCGCTGCAGCTGGACGCGGGTCTGCGCGAGCGCCACTTCGGCATCTGGCAGGGCCACACCTACCAGGAGGTCGAGGCCGGCTGGCCCGCGCAGAGCGAGCGCTGGCGCCGACGCGAGCCCGATTTCGGCCCGGAGGGCGGCGAGACCCTGCAGCAGTTCTTCGACCGCGTGGTGGCCAGTGCCACCCGGCTGGCCCGGGCCCATGCCGGCCAGACCCTGGTGCTGGTGGCCCATGGCGGCGTGCTGGACTGCCTGTACCGCGCCGCCTCGCGCATCGCGTTGAATGCGCCCCGCACCTGGGAACTGCCCAACACCGGCGTGAACCGCCTGCTGTGGACCGGCGAAGGCTTCACCCTGGTGGGCTGGGGCGATGTGCACCACCTGGACGACGAGGCCCGGGACGAGTCGGCCGACCGCGTGGGTCACGCGGCCTGAGTGGCCCAGGCGCTTCAGTCCGGGCCCTTCAGCCCAGGCGCAGCAGCACGACCCCGCCGACGATGACCCCGGTGCCCATGGCCCGCTGCCAGCCGAAGGGCTCGCGCAGCAGCCAGGTGCCCAGCAAGGCGGCGAACAGCACGGAGGTTTCGCGCAGCGCCGCCACCATGGCCACCGGCGCGTGGGTCATGGCCCACAGCGCGATGCCGTAGCTGCCCAGCGAGGCGGTGGTGCCCAGCAGCGCCACCGGCCAGCGCCGGGCCGCATAGGCCCGCACCGGGGCCAGGTCGGCGCGGCGCTGCCACAGCACCAGGCCCAGGTAGGGCAGGCCGTCGAAGAGGAAGAGGGCCGAGACATAGGCCGGCGCGTTGCCGCTCACCCGCACCCCGATGCCGTCCACCAGCGTGTAGGCGGCGATGAACAGCGCATTGGTCAGGGCGTAGCGCAGCGCGGTGCGCCGGCGGGCCTCGTCGCCCCGGCCGCGCAGGGCACTGCGCGACAGGCCCAGGGTCAGCACCCCCGCGCACAGCGCGAACACCCCCAGCCAGGCCAGCGGCGACAGGCCCTCGCCGATCACGGCATGGCTGGCCAGCGCCACCAGCAGCGGTGCGCTGCCGCGCATCAGCGGGTAGGTCAGGCCCAGGTCGCCATGCCGGTAGGCCCCGGCCAGCGAGGTGTAGTAGCCGATGTGGATCAGCGTGGAGCCCAGCACATAGGGCCAGGCGGCGGCTGGCGGCGGGCCGAACACGGCCAGCAGGGGCAGGGCCGTCACCGTGCCCAGGCCGTGGATCAGGGCGGTGTCCAAGGCCTTGTCCTCGGAGGACTTGATCAGGGCATTCCAGCTGGCGTGCAGGGCCGCGCCCAGCAGCACGGCCAGCAGCACCCCGCCGCTGATGTCGAGGCTCATGGGGTCAGGCTGCAGCGGCGCGCGATGGCCAGGTAATGGGCCAGGGAGGGTGTCTCGAGGGCGGGCTGCTTGGCCAGGTCGTCCCACAGGCGCAGGCGCAGCGCGTCCTCGGCGTGGGGCCGGGCCTGGAAGGCCTGGGCCTGCGCCGCGTCGAACACGCCGCCCTGCAGTGCCAGGCTGCGCTGCGAGTCGGCCGACAGGGCTTCCAGGTAGCCCGGTCGGGTGGCGCACAGGCAGCGCTTGGCGTCCACGTGCAGCGAGATCGCGTCCAGCACCCGGTCGGCGAACACCCCGCGCAGAAAGGGCAGGGCCACGAACTGGTGCAGGTCGTCGATGCCGCGCAGGGTCGGGGTCTCGCCCTGGTCGTTGAGCAGGTGGCCCAGGTCGTGCAGCAGGGCCGCGGTGATGAGCTCGTCGTCCGCGCCGTCCTGTTCGGCCAGCCAGGCCGATTGCAGGGCGTGTTCACGCTGGGTCACGGGCTCGCCGCTGTACTGGGCATCGCCCTTGTGCAGCAGCAGCCATTCGATGTCGGCAAGGCTGAGGGCCATGGGGCAGTGTTCCGGGTTCAGGCGCCGCGGCGGGCGGCGCTGCGGGGGCGGGACGGTCGGGTGGGGGTGGCGGAGACTGCAGGCAGCGGGGCCTCGCCGCCTTCGGCCGGCAGGCCGTGCTTGATGCGGGTGCGCTCACGGCTGGCCATCACATGGTCGAACATGGCGCGGCCGGCGGCCTCCACATCGCCCGCGGCGATGGCCTTGACGATCTGCCGGTGCTCCTTGGCGTAGACGGCCATGCTCTCGGGCGTGAGGTTCTGGCGCCGGAACAGCATCAGCTCCTTGGTCAGCTTGCGGTAGACGGCGGTGAGCTTGGCGTTGCCGGCCAGGGTCAGCATCAGATCGTGGAAGGCCAGGTTGGCGTCGTGGAAGGCCGGCGCGTCATGGGCCTTGGCGGCAGCCTCCATGGTCTCCACGCTGCGGCGCAGCTCGCGCACCTGTGCCACCGCCAGCGTCTGCGCCAGCTTGCGGCCCACATGGGCGTCCATCAGGGCCCGCACCTCGAAGATCTCCAGCGCCTCTTCGACCGGGATCTCTCGCACGAAGACGCCGCGGTTCTTCTCGGTGCGGACCAGGCCGGCTTCCTCGAGCATGCGAAAGGCCTCGCGCACCGGGCCGCGCGACACGCCCAGCTCGTCGGCCAGCGCAGCCTCGGTCAGCTTGTCGCCGGCCTGCAGCGTGCCTTCGAGGATCTTGCGCTCGATCGCGGCCTGCACCAGGTTGGCCAGCGAGTTGCACTGAAGCTGTGCGATGGTGGGGGGGGCGGGGGGTTTCGCGCTCATGGTGCTCGAAGTGTAGACGAGCCTCGATGACAGATTGTCAACAATCTGCAATCAACCATCTCCAGAATGAATTGGTCCCGAACTTGCTCAGGCGATGTCACGCGCCTGTCATGTCTGCCGGCCACAAGACGGTGGTCACCCACATCCTGGAGATTGCGATGAAATTCTGGAAGTCGATCCTGGCCGGCCTGATGGGCGCGGCGCTCTCCGTCGGCGCGCAGGCCGAGAAGACCACGCTGACCGTCTACACCGCGCTGGAAACCGATCAGCTCAAGGCCTATCAGACCGCCTTCAACGAAGCCAACCCCGACATCGAGATCAAGTGGGTGCGCGACTCCACCGGCGTGATCACCGCCAAGCTGCTGGCCGAGAAGGCCAACCCGCAGGCCGACGTGGTCTGGGGCGTGGCCGCCTCCAGCCTGGCCCTGCTGGACATCAACGGCATGCTGGAGCCCTACGCCCCGCTCAACCTCGACGCCATCATGTCGCAGTACCGTGACAAGAAGACGCCGCCGGCCTGGTTCGGCATGGATGTCTTCGGTGCCACCATCTGCTTCAACACGGTCGAGGCCAAGAAGCGCGGCATCCCGGCGCCCACCAGCTGGAAGGACCTGACCAAGCCCATCTACAAGGGCCAGATCGTGATGCCCAACCCGGCCTCCTCGGGCACCGGCTACTTCGACGTCAACGCCTGGCTCAAGCTCTGGGGCGACGACAACGGCAAGGGCGGCGGCTGGAAGTACATGGACGCGCTGCACGAGAACATCGCCCAGTACACCCACTCGGGCTCCAAGCCCTGCAACATGGCCGCCTCGGGCGAGTACGTGGCCGGCATCTCCTTCGAGTACCGCGGCTACAGCAACAAGGCCAAGGGCGCCCCCATCGAGCTGATCTTCCCGAAGGAAGGCCTGGGCTGGGACCTGGAGGCCTTCGCCATCCACAAGGGCACCAAGCACCTGGCCGCGGCCAAGAAGCTGGCCGACTGGGCCTCGAGCAAGGACGCCATGTATCTGTATGGCAAGAACTTCGCCATCACCGCGCAGCCGGGCGTGGCGCCCAAGCTCAAGGGCATCCCGGACGACTATGAGCAGCGCCTGGTGAAGCTGGACTTCGCCGAGTCCGCCGCCAACCGCGCCCGCGTGCTGGCCGAGTGGACCCAGCGCTACGACGGCAAGAGCGAGAAGAAGAAGTAATTCCGAGGGGGCATCCATGACGCAGTCCCCGGCCTACCTGACCCTGCAGGGGGTTCGCAAGCGCTTTGGCGGCTTCACCGCGCTGGAGGACATCGACCTGTCCATCCAGCGGGGCGAGTTCGTCTGCTTTCTCGGGCCGTCGGGCTGCGGCAAGACCACCTTGCTGCGCATCGTGGCGGGGCTGGAGGCCCACAGCGGCGGCACGCTGGTGCAGGACGGGCGGGACATCTCCCGCCTGCCGCCGGCCCAGCGTGACTACGGCATCGTCTTCCAGTCCTATGCCCTGTTCCCCAACCTGAGCGTGGCCGACAACGTGGCCTACGGTCTGGTCAACCGGCGCCAGCCGCGCGAGCGCATCGATGCCCGCGTGGCGGAGCTGCTGGCGCTGGTGGGCCTGCCCGGCAGCGGGGCCAAGTTCCCGGCCCAGATGTCCGGCGGCCAGCAGCAGCGGGTGGCCCTGGCCCGTGCCCTGGCCACCTCGCCGGGCCTGCTGCTGCTGGACGAGCCGCTGTCCGCGCTGGACGCCATCGTGCGGGTGCGCCTGCGCGAGGAATTGCGCGCGCTGCAGCGCCGCCTGGGCGTGACCACCATCATGGTCACGCACGACCAGGAGGAGGCGCTCTCGGTGGCCGACCGCATCGTGGTGATGAACCAGGGCCGCATCGAGCAGGTCGGCACCCCGATGCAGATCTACCGCGAGCCCGCCTCGGCCTTCGTGGCGGACTTCGTCGGCAAGGTCAACCGCCTGCCAGCCATCGCCGAAGGCGAGCGCTGGTTTCGCAGCGGCGACTTCCGCTGGCAGTGCCCGCCGGGGCAGGGGGCCGAGTTCCGCAGCGGCGCCTCGGTCTGGCTCTACCTGCGGCCCGAGGACCGGGTGCTCGACGGCTTGGTGGCCGACCACCCCGAGGCCTGCGAAGGCCGGGTGCGCCAGGTGGAATTCCTGGGTGGCAACTGCCTGGCCGAGGTGGACCTGCCCGGCCTGCCCACGCCGCTGCAACTGCAGTTCTCGCTCAACCAGATGGACGAGTACCAGGTGCGCGAGGGCGGCACGCTGCGCTTTGCCCTGCGCAGCGACCGCCTGCGCGTCTTCCCGGCGGCCGCATGAGCGCACGTTCCCTGTCTGCCGAGGCGGGCGCCGTGGTGCCGGCCGCCGCCCCGGCCCTGCGCCTGCACTGGACGGACTGGCTGGCCCGTGCCGGCCTGCTGGCCCTGGCCGCCCTGCTGGGCGTGGGCCTGGTGGGGCCGCTGCTGGCCCTGCTGGGCCAGGCTTTCGAGCCCGGCGTGGTGGACGGCCAGCGCCAGGGTGCCTGGCAGCACTTCATGGCCTACCTGGCTTCGCCGGCCCTGCTGGACAGCCTGTGGCACAGCCTCTGGGTGTCGGTGCTGGTCACGCTGATCGTGCTGCCCCTGGCCTTCACCTTCGCCTATGCGCTCACCCGCAGCGCCATGCCGGCCAAGGGCCTGTTCCGCACGCTCAGCCTGGTGCCACTGCTGGCGCCCTCGCTGCTGTCGGCCATCTCCCTGATCTACTGGTTCGGCAACCAGGGCCTGGCCAAGGACCTCTGGCTGGCCCTGGGCTTCGACGGCATCTACGGCGCGCCCGGCATCGTGCTGGCCGAGTGCTTCGCCGTCTTCCCGCACACGCTGATGATCCTGGTCACCGCGCTGGCCCTGGCCGACGCGCGCCTGTACGAGGCCGCCGCCGCCCTGGGCACCTCGCGCTGGCGGGTCTTCTTCACCGTCACGCTGCCGGGGGCCAAGTACGGCCTCATCTCGGCCGCGCTGGTCACCTTCACCCTGGTCATCACCGACTTCGGCGTGCCCAAGGTGGTGGGGGGCGACTTCAATGTGCTGGCCACCGATGTGTTCAAGCTGGTCATCGGCCAGCAGGACTTCCAGCGTGGCGCGGTGGTGGCCCTGCTGCTGCTGGCCCCGGCCCTGCTGACCTTCGGCGTGGACCACTGGGTGCAGCGCCGCCAGACCGCCCAGGTCGGCGCCCGCGCGGTGCCGCTGGTGCCGCGCCGCTCGGCCGGCTTCGATCTGCTGATGACCGCCTACTGCAGCCTCATCGCCCTCTTGATGCTGGCCATGGCCGGCATGGCGGTCTTCGCCTCCTTCGTGGCTTTCTGGCCCTACAACCTCACGCTCAGCCTGGACCACTACACCATGGGCCTGGTGGACGCCGAGCTGGGCGACGCGCTCCTCAACAGCCTGAAGCTGGCCACGGCCACCGCGCTGATCGGGCCGGTGGTGGTCTTCCTGGGTGCCTACCTGCTGGAGAAGACCCGCGGCTGGGCCGCGTTGCGCCCCCTGCTGCGCCTGATGGCCATGCTGCCCATGGCCGTGCCCGGGCTGGTGCTGGGCCTGGGTTCCATCTTCTTCTTCAACGCGCCGACCAACCCGCTGCATGGCCTCTATCAGACCGGCGCGCTGCTGGTGCTGTGCACCGTGGTGCACTTCTACACCACCGGCCACCTGACGCTGGTGACCGCACTGAAGGCGCTGGACCCGGAGTTCGAAGCCGTCTCGGCCTCGCTGAAGGTGCCCTTCACCACCACGCTGCGCCGGGTCACGCTGCCCATCTGCCTGCCCGCGCTCATCGACGTCTCGCGCTACTTCTTCGTCAACGCGATGACGACGATCTCGGCCGTGGTCTTCCTCTACACGCCGGACACCAAGCTGGCCTCGGTGGCCATCCTGAACCTGGACGAGGCCGGCGAGATCGGCCCGGCCGCCGCGATGGCGGTGCTGATCATGGCCACCTCCCTCACCGTCAACGGGCTCTACCTGGCGCTGGGCGCCTGGGCCCAGCGCCGCACCCAGGCTTGGCGCCAGCCGGCGCGCTGACGCCGCGCTCCCTCTTGTCTCTTCCGCATCCGCCGCTCACCATGGACCGCGACAACATCCTGCTCACCCCCGGCCCGCTGACCACCAGCCTGCGCACCAAGCTGGCCATGCTCAAGGACTGGGGCTCCTGGGACGCCGACTTCAACGCCCTGACCGCCCGGGTGCGCCGCGGCCTGCTGGACATCCTGCACGGCAGCGACAGCCATGTCGTCGTGCCCCTGCAGGGCAGCGGCACCTTCAGCGTGGAGGCGGCGGTGGCCACCGTGGTGCCGCGCGACGGTCACCTGCTGGTGCTGGACAACGGCGCCTATTGCAAGCGCATGGCCAAGCTGGCCACCCTGATGGGCCGGCGCACCACCGTGCTGTCCTTTGCCGAGGACGGGCCGGTGGACCCGGCCGCGCTGGCCCAGCGCCTGGCCGAAGACCCCAGCATCACCCACGTCGGCCTGATCCACTGCGAGACCGGCACCGGCGTGGTCAACCCGCTGGCCGAGGTGGCCGCCGTGTGCGAGGCCGCCGGCTGCGGGCTGATCGTCGATGCGATGAGCTCCTTCGCCGCCCTGCCCATCGATGCCCGTGCGGTGCGCTTCGACGCCCTGGTGGCCGCCAGCGGCAAGTGCCTGGAAGGCGTGCCCGGCATGGGCTTCGTGTTCCTGCGCCGGGCCATCCTGGACGGCTGCGCCGGCCGCAGCCACTCGCTGGCCATGGACCTGCACGACCAGCACCACTACATGGAACGCACCGGCCAGTGGCGCTTCACCCCGCCCACCCATGTGGTGGCCGCGCTGGCCTGCGCGCTGGACCAGTACGAGGAAGAGGGCGGCCAGCCGGCCCGCCTGGCCCGCTACACCGCCAACTTCGACACCCTGATGGCCGGCATGGCGGCCCTGGGCTTCGACACCTTCCTGGCGCCCGAGCACCTGTCGCCCATCATCGTCACCTTCCATGCGCCGAAGGACCCGCGCTACGGCTTTGCGGCCTTCTACGCCGGGGCCAAGGCCCACGGCTTCATGCTCTACCCGGGCAAGCTGACCGAGGTCGAGACCTTCCGCGTCGGCTGCATCGGCGCCATCGGCCCTAAGGAGATGCAGCAGGCCGTGGACGCGGTGGCCCACACCCTGGCCGGCATGGGCCTGTCGCGGGCGGACTGAAGGCATGGGCGACACCTTGGCCCTGTTCGACCTGGACCACACCCTGCTGACGGGGGACAGCGACACGCTGTGGTGCGACTTCCTGGTGGCCCGCGGCCTGCTGGGGTCGGACTTCGCCGAGCGCAACGCGGCCCTGGCCGCCGGCTACCGCGTCGGCACCGTGGGGGTGGAGGCTTTCTGCCGCTTCTACGCGGGCACGCTGGCCGGCCGTGCACTGGCCGACTGGGCGCCGCTGCTGCAGGACTTCCTGGACGAGGTGCTGCGCCCGCGCATCCCGGCTTCGGCCCAGGCCCTGGTGCAGCAGCACCGGGCGCAGGGCCACCGCCTGCTGCTGACCAGCGCGACCAACCGGGTGCTGGCCGCGCCCAGCGCGGGCGAGCTGGGTTTTGCCGAGCTGCTGGCCACCGAGCTGGCGGTGGACGGCGCGGGCCGCTTCACCGGCGAACTCTGCGGCACCCCCAACATGCGCGAGGGCAAGGTCGCCCGGCTGCAGGCCTGGCTGGCCGGCCAGGGCCTGGCGCCTGACGAGGCCGGGCAGGCCCTGGGCCGGGCCTGGTTCTACAGCGACTCGATCAACGACCTGCCGCTGCTGCTGGCCGTGGGCCACCCGGTGGCGGTGGACCCGGACCCGCGTCTGGCCCACGAGGCACGCCAGCGCGGCTGGCCGGTGTTGGCACTGGCGCGGGACGCCCACGCTCCTTGAAGAACCCACCAGGAACACACCATGCACACCCCTGCCAACACCCTGACCGCCGTGGTCTTCGACTGGGCCGGCACCATCCTCGATTTCGGCTCCCGTGCTCCCATGGGCGCCTTCGTGCGCCTGTTCGATCAGTTCGGCATCACGCTGAGCATTGCCGAGGCGCGCGGCCCCATGGGCATGGCCAAGTGGGACCACATCCGCGCCCTGGGCGATCTGCCCTCGGTGGCCGCCCAGTGGCAGGCCCGCTACGGCCGGCCGTTGACCGACGCCGACGTGGACCGGCTCTATGAGGTCTTCACGCCGATGAACGCGGCCGTCATCCCGGACTTCGCCGACATCATCCCCGGCGCCCTGGAGACGGTGGCCGCCCTGCGGGCCCGGGGCCTGAAGATCGGCTCCACCACCGGCTACAACCGGCCCATCATGGAGGTGGTCACCCGTCTGGCCAGTGCCGCCGGCTACACGCCGGACAACCTGGTCTGCGCCGGCGACCTGGCCGCCGGCCGGCCCACGCCGCTGATGATGTACCGCTGCTTTGCCGACCTGGGCGTGTGGCCGCCGCACACCGTGGTCAAGGTGGACGACACCGGCGTCGGCCTGGCCGAGGGGCGCAACGCCGGCTGCTGGACCGTGGGCGTGGCTGTCAGCGGCAATGCGGTGGGCCTGTCCCGCGCGGAATGGGAGGCGCTGCCGGCCTCAGAGCAGCAGGCCCTGCGCGAAAAGGCCCGGGCCCAGTTGCTTTCCGAAGGCGCGCATGTGGTGGTGGACAGCGTGGCCGATCTCCTGCCGGTGCTGGACGACATCCAGGCCCGGCTGGCCCGCGGCGAGCGTCCCTGATCGCCGCGGCGTGCGGGCCCCCGGCGGGGCCTGCGCGCTCAGCGGCCCAGGCGGAAGACCGAGACCGCCTGCTGCAGCTGTTCGGCCTGGCTTTGCAGGCTGTCGGCCGCCGCGGCCGTCTGCTCCACCAGGGCCGCGTTCTGCTGCGTGGCCTGGTCCATCTCCCGCATGGCCTGGCCGGCGTCGCTCACGCCCACGCTCTGCTGCTGGCTGGCTTCGCTGATCTCGCCGACGATGTCGTTGACGCGGCGGATCGAATCGACCACGCCCTGCATGGTCCGACCGGCCACGCCGGCCAGGGCATTGCCCCTTNCGACCCGCTGCACGCTGGCGTCGATCAGCCCCTGATCTTCGCGGGCCGCCCCGCCGCTGCGCTGGGCCAGGGTGCGCACCTCGCCGGCANNCACGGCAAAGCCGCGGCCCTGCTCGCCGGCCCGGGCGGCTTCCACCGCGGCGTTCAGGGCCAGGATGTTGGTCTGGAAGGCGATGCCGTCGATCACGCCGATGATGTCGGCCATCTTCTGGCTGGCCTGGTGGATGTCGCGCATCGTCGCCACCACGTTCTCGACCACGCCGCCGCCCTGCTGGGCCACGGCGCTGGCGGCCTGGGCCAGCTGGCTGGCCTGGGCCGCATTGGCCGCACTGTGGCGCACGGTCTCGGTGATCTGTTCCATCGTCGAGGCTGTGCGCTGCAGATGGGCGGCGGTGGTCTCGGTGCGCTGGGACAGGTCGCCGTTGCCGCTGGCGATCTCTCGGCTGGCGGTGGCAATGGCATCGCTGGCCTGCCGCACGTCGTGCAGGCGCGCCGCCACCCGGTGGCGCACGGTTTCCAGGCTGTGGGCCAGCTGGCCCACCTCGTCCTGGCGGCCTTCATGCACGGCCTGGCTGAAGTCGCCCTCGGCCAGCCGGCCCAGGTCGGTTTGCAGGGCGGCCAGGGGGCGGCTGATGAAGTGGCGGGCCGCCCAGCCCATGGCCAGGGCGGCCAGGGCCATGCCGCCGCCCAGCACGCACCACAGTGTGATCAGGTCGCTGCGGGTGCCGGCCATCATCGCGGTCTCGGGGATCTCGGTGACCACGGCCCACTGCCACTTGGGTTGCCAGACCCAGGCCAGGTGGTGCCGCTCCCCGATCGGGCCCAGGCCGGTGGCCTCGGTCCAGCCGGGCAGGTCGCCGGCGGTCTGCCCCGCGTTCACCGCGTTGCGGATGGCGCTCACCACCGGGGCGTCGGCGGCCAGTCGCGCTCCGCTTGAGGCCAGGCCGAACACGGTGCCCAGCGTCGGGCCTTCGCGCAGGTCCAGGGCATAGGCCCGGCTCTCGCCGCGGCCGGCGCGCTGGAAGGCCTCGCCCAGCATCTTCTGCTGCACCGTCATCTCCGAGCCGATGAACAGCGAGCCGATCACCTTGCCGGCCTGCACCACCGGTTCGTAGAGGGTCATGTAGGTGCGGCCGAACAGCACCGCCCGGCCGGAGAAGGACTGGCCGGCGTTGAGCCGGGCCCAGGCCGGGTGCTTGCGGTCCAGCAGCGTGCCCACGGCGCGGCTGCCGTCCTCTTTTTTCAAGCTGGTCACCAGGCGCCGGTAGTCCTCGCCCTGGCGCACGAAGACGGTGGCCACGCCGCCGGTGGACTGGGCAAAGGCGTCGACCGCGCTGAAGTCGTCATCCAGCGGGATGCCGCCCATCATCAGCGTGGTCTTGCCGTCGGCCTGACCGGTGGTGAGCAGCTCCGGTGGCAGCTTCTCCTTGAGCAGCGAGAAGGCCTTCTTGGCGGCCTCGGCGCCGCTGGCGTCCACCTCGTCGATGGTGTGAGCCAGGGCCTCGGCCTCGTGGTGCAGGGCCGCCACCTGGTCCTCGTGCTCGCGGGTCCACATCCGGGCCGAGAAGCCGCCCAGCAGGACCAGAAGGATCGAACAGGCCAGACCGGCACTCAGCAGGATCTTGGTGCTGACGCGCCACTGGGCATGGGCGAACGTGGGCATCTTCATGGAATGTCTCCCTCGAATGCAGGCACCCCGCGGCACCGTTGCCGAGGGGAAGCCCGTGTTATCGGTGAAAACCCCGAGGGATGAAGTCGGGAAAAGAGCCGGCGTTCGGCCGGAAATGGCCCGGCGTGACGTTTTGCCTTATGTCAAGACTGAAAGAGCTCGCCGTCACGGCCGGGCGGGGTGAGTCCCAGGTGGCGCCAGGCCAGCAGCGTGGCCACCCGCCCGCGCGGGGTGCGCTGCAGAAAGCCCTGCTGGATCAGGTAGGGCTCGATCACGTCCTCGATGGTGTCGGGCTCCTCGCCGATGGCCGCGGCCACGTTGTCCAGGCCCACCGGGCCGCCATCGAAGCGGTGCACCACCGCTTCCAGCAGCTTGCGGTCCATCAGGTCGAAACCCACCGGATCCACGTCCAGCATCTTCAGCGCGGCATCGGCCATGGCCCGGGTGATGCGGCCGGTGCCCTTCACGTCGGCGTAGTCACGCACCCGGCGCAAGAGGCGGTTGGCGATGCGGGGCGTGCCGCGGCTGCGGCGGGCGATCTCCATCGCGCCCTCGGGGTCGATCGGCGCGTTGAGCAGGCCGGCCGAGCGGGTGACGATGCGGGCCAGCTCCTCGGCGGTGTAGAACTCCAGCCGGGCGACGATGCCGAAGCGGTCGCGCAGCGGGTTGGTGAGCATGCCGGCGCGGGTGGTGGCACCCACCAGCGTGAAGGGCTGCAGGTCCAGCTTGATCGAGCGGGCGGCCGGGCCTTCGCCGATCATGATGTCGATCTGGTAGTCCTCCAGCGCCGGGTAGAGGATTTCCTCGACCACCGGGGAGAGCCGGTGGATCTCGTCGATGAAGAGCACGTCGTTCTTCTCGAGGTTGGTCAGGATGGCCGCCAGGTCCTTGGGTTTCTCGAGCACGGGGCCGCTGGTCTGGCGCAGGTTCACGCCCAGCTCGCCGGCGATGATGTGCGACAGCGTGGTCTTGCCCAGGCCGGGCGGGCCGAACAGCAGCACATGGTCCAGCGCCTCGCTGCGCTTCCGGGCTGCGCCGATGAAGATCTCCAGCTGTTCGCGGGCCTTGGTCTGGCCGACGTACTCCTCCATCGCCTTGGGCCGCAGGGCCCGCTCCAGGGCCTCCTCCTGCGGGGTGGCGGTGTCGGCCGTCACCACCCGGGCGCTGCGCGCCGGCGGAGGAGGGAAGGCGCCGAAGTCGTCGGTCTGGATGGACATACAGTCATTATCACTGCCGTCCCCGGGACTGACCAAGCGCAATGTGCCCCGGGGAGCCGCATGACTAGAATCAAGCCACGATGCTGAGCCTGCTGCGCCATCGCTGCCGTCGCCTGTCCTGGGTCGCCTTCCTGGCGATCTTCGGGCTGGTGTTCGCGCCGACGATCTCGCATGCCGTGGCCCTGGCCACCACGGGCGGGGCCTGGACGGACATCTGCTCGGCCCAGGCCGATGGCCCCCGTGGGCCAGGTGCGGCTCCGGCAGGCCCCAGTCTGCCCGGTGCCGTGGACCACTTCCAGCACTGCCCCCTGTGTGGCCTGGGCGCCGCCCCGGCGCTGCCACCGGCCGCCCCGGACATGCCGGCCCCGCAGGGCCTGCGCGATGGCCTGCCCGCACTGGCCGGGCAGGCGCGGGCGCCGCTCTTCGCCTGGGCCTCGGCCCAGCCGCGCGCACCACCGGCTTTCCTCTGACCGGGTCCGGGCCTGGGCCCGGCCGTCTGCGGCGCACCCTTGGGGGGCGCCCCCATCCGTCAGATGAAAGCTCACCATGGAACCCATCCTGATCACCGCCGCGGGGACGCCGTCCCCCGGCCCGGGCGCCTGCCTGCCGCATGACCTGGCCGCAGGCAGCCTGCTGGCCCCGCCCGAGGACGACCGGCGCCTGTGGCGCCTGACCGAGGGCGCCCTGCGCCTGGACCGGCTGGCCGACGCCGAATCCGCCGGAAGCACCTTCATCCAGCTGCTGCTGCCGGGCGACCTGGTGGGGTTGGCGGCGCTGACCGGCGTCCCCGCGCGCTACCAGGCCCGTGCCCTGGTGGCGAGCCGGCTGCAGCCGCTGCCCCTGCCCGAGTCGCTGGCCGGCTGGCCGCTGCTGGCCGACGGCCTGCGCCAGCAGCAACACCGGGTCGAGGACCTGGTGCGGCTGCGCAGCGGCACCGCGCAGGAGCGCTTCAAGCACCTCTTGCTGCTGCTGGTGCCCGAGGCCTCGCGGCGGGAGGGCGACGTGTCGGTGTGGCCATTGCCCACGCTCAAGGACATGGCCGCCATCATCGACACCGCGCCCGAGACCGTCTCGCGCATCCTGGGCCACCTGCGCCGCCAGCACCTGCTGGACGACCGGCAGCGCCAGGTGGCGAGCTTCAGCCCCACGCGGCTGCGCGAGGTCGAATGGCCCGCCGGCATGACCCGCACCGACCGCAACCCCAAGCGCCGCCGAGCGGCCGACGCCTGGGTCGCTTGACCCTGTTCGTTTTTTCACCCGAGGACCTGACCATGACCCCTGTTCGTACCTCCCGCTGGATGAAGGCCACCGCCGTGGCCGCCCTGAGCCTGGGCTTTGCCACCTTGGCCCTGGCACAGACCACCGTCGCCGAGCCCTGGGTGCGCGGCACCGTGGCCACGCAGAAGAGCACCGGCGCCTTCATGCGCATCACCTCTGCCCAGGGCGGCAGCCTGGTGGGCGTGAGCTCGCCGGTGGCCGGCGTGGTGCAGGTGCACGAAATGAAGATGGACGGCGGCGTGATGAAGATGGGGGCGGTCGACGCGCTGGCGCTGCCGGCCGGCCAGGCCGTGGAGCTCAAGCCCGGTGGCTACCACGTGATGCTGATGGACCTGAAGCAGCCGCTGCAGGCCGGTGACACCGTGCCGCTGACCCTGACCGTCAAGAACAAGGACGGCAAGACCGAGACGGTGGAGGTGAAGGCCCCCGTGCGGGCGCTGGGCGCGCCTGCCGGCATGCCGATGGGCGGCGCTTCGGGCGCCATGCCCATGCACGACCACATGCACATGCAGGGCCAGTGAGCCCGGCTTCCCCGGGCCCGGCCTGGGGGGCCTCCCCGGGGCTCAGCCCAGGGCCTTGAGCGCGAGCTTGATGCCTTCGGACACGCCGACGTCGGCCGGCAGCTTCTTGAGCGCCAGGCCGGCGTCCTTCTCGCTGTAGCCCAGGGCCACCAGGGCCTGGACGATGTCGGCCTGGGCGTCGCTGGCCACGCTGGCACCGGCGGGGGCGCCCAGGTCCGGGCCCAGCTTGCCCTTCAACTCCAGCAGCAGGCGCTCGGCCGTCTTCTTGCCGATGCCCGGGACCTTCTGCAGCCGCGCGCCTTCCTGGCGCGAGACGGCGCCGGCCAGGTCGGCCACCGACATGCCCGAGAGCACCGACAGCGCGGTGCGCGGGCCGATGCCGCTGATCTTGACCAGCTCGCGGAAGGTCTGGCGCTCCTCGGCACTGAGGAAGCCGTAGAGCAGTTGGGCGTCCTCGCGCACCACGAAGTGGGTCAGCAGCGTGACCTTCTCGCCCAGCCCGGGCAGGTTGAAAAACGTGCTCATCGGGACGTCGACCTCGTAGCCCACGCCGCCGACGTCGATGAGCACCTGGGGCGGGGCCTTTTCCGCCACGATGCCTGTGAGGCGTCCGATCATGGCGGGGGATTATCGTTTGCCGGACAATCCCGGCCCGACTCCTGATTGCGCCCATGCTGCTGCGACACACCTTTTCCCCGCTGGACAACACCCGCCTGTCGCACCTGTGCGGCCCGCTGGACGAGCATCTGCGCCTCCTGGAGGCGGTGCTGCCGGTGACCATCACCCGGCGCCAGGGCGCCTTCCGCATCGAGGGCAGCAAGCGCGACAGCGAGAAGGCCCTGGGCCTGCTGACCTCGCTCTACGAACGGGCCAAGAAGCCCATCAGCGCCGAGACCTTCCAGCTGGCGCTGGACGACGTGCGCCGGGGCGACCTGCCGGCCCACGCGCCTTCGGCGGCCGAGGGCGACATCGTGCTGCACACCCGGCGCGCCGACCTGACCGGTCGCACGCCCAACCAGCTGCAGTACCTGCAGCACATCCTGTCGCACGACATCAGCTTCGGCATCGGCCCGGCCGGCACCGGCAAGACCTTTCTGGCGGTGGCCTGCGCGGTGGACGCCCTGGAGCGCAGCACGGTGCAGCGCATCATCCTGACCCGCCCGGCGGTGGAGGCGGGCGAGCGCCTGGGCTTTCTGCCGGGCGACCTGACGCAGAAGGTGGACCCGTACCTGCGCCCACTCTACGACGCGCTGTACGACCTGATGGGCTTCGACCGCGTGACCAAGGCCTTCGAGCGCGGCACGCTGGAGATCGCCCCGCTGGCCTTCATGCGCGGGCGCACGCTCAACCACGCCTTCGTCATCCTGGACGAGGCGCAGAACACCACGCCGGAGCAGATGAAGATGTTCCTCACCCGCATCGGCTTCGGCGCCAAGGCGGTGATCACCGGCGACATCAGCCAGATCGACCTGCCGCGCGGCATGCCCAGCGGCCTGGTGGACGCGGCCCAGGTGCTCAAGAACGTCAAGGGCATCGCGATGACCCGCTTCACCGCGGCCGACGTGGTGCGCCACCCGCTGGTGGCCCGCATCGTCGAGGCCTACGACGCCCAGCAGGCCCAGCGCGAACAGCTGAGCAAGGCCGAGCGCCGCTGATCCTTTTCTTCTCGACCTGAACCGCCCATGTCCGCTGCCCTGCCCACGCTGAGCCTGTCCCTGCAGTTCGCCGATGCGCGCCACCGCGACCAGCTGCCGCGCCACACCGTCATCCGCTGCATCCGCCATGCGCTGGCGGCGCCGGCCGAGATGACGGTGCGCATCGTCGATGCCGAGGAGGGCCAGGCCCTCAACCGCGAATACCGCGGCAAGGACTACGCCACCAATGTGCTGACCTTCGACTATGCGCAGGAACCGGTGGTGATGGCCGACCTGGTGCTGTGCGCGCCAGTGGTGGCGAAAGAGGCGCGCGAGCTGCGCATCCCGGTGGCCGAGCACTACGCCCACCTGCTGGTGCACGGCACCCTGCACGCCCAGGGCTGGGACCACGAGACCAGCGAGGAAGATGCCGAGGCCATGGAGGCCTACGAGACCGAGATCATGCTGGGCCTGGGCCTGAAGGACCCCTACCGCAAGCGCCGCGGCGCCTGACTTCGCTTCAGTCCGGCGGCTTCAGTCCGGTGACTGCCGCGTGCCCAGGTAGCGCTTGCGCCAGAACAGGCCGCCCAGCCCCAGGCCGGTGGCGGCCATCACGCCCACCGCGATCCAGAAGCCGTCCTGCTTGTGGATCAGCGGCAGCCCTTCGAAGTTCATGCCGAAGATGCCGGTGATCAGGTTCAGCGGCAGGAAGATGGCGGTCAGCACGGTGAGCGTGCGCATGATGTCGTTGGTGCGCTGACCGACCGCCGAGAAGTGCATCTGCACCGCGGCCTCGGAGGCCTGCTCCAGCCGCCGCACATGGGTCAGCACCCGCTCGATGTGCTCCAGCACGTCCTTGGAGCGCACCCGCAGCAGCTCGCGCTCGCGCTGCCCCGCCGCGTTCTCGGCCGCCGGCCACTCGTCCAGCGCGTCGATCCATTCCTGGATGGCGCTGCGCTGGTCCTCGCTGGTGTCCTCCAGCCGGTGCAGGGCCTCGCGCGACTGCAGGATGATGTGCCAGCCCGCGAAGCGGCTGCGCGGGCGCAGCAGCTCGGCCTGCAGGGCGGCGAAATGGCGGGTCAGCACCCGGCGCAGCTCCAGGTAGCTGTCCACCATGTGGTTGACCATGCGCAGCATCTGCTCGGCCGGGCTGGTGGGCAGGCGGCCGCTGCCGCGCAGGTCGGTCTCGCGCGACTGCTGTGACAGGCGCTGGGCGAAGTATTCGCGCACCAGGCAGTCCTCCGGGTGCACCGTCACCAGCACCCGGTCGAACACCGCGAAGCCCACCGGGCTGGTGTCGATGGCCGTGGCCGGCAGCGGGCCCAGCACCGGGGGCGTGGCCTCGTCCTCGGCCTGGGTCGGCCGGTTGCCGTTCTGCCCGTTGGCGCCGCCGGCGGCCAGCCGGCGGAACACCAGCAGGTCGTACCAGGAGGTGTCCTCGTAGTGCGAGGGCAGCTGGGGGTTGAGCAGGTCGCTCAGGTGCAGGTCCACCAGGCCCGCGCCCACCCAGCGCTGCAGCTGGCGCTGCAGCATCGGGATGGCGTCCTCGAAGGCCCGGCGGCTGAAGCTCAGCCACAGATAGCCCGTCGGCGGCAGGGCCTCCGGCGGCTCGGACAGGGCGTCCGAGCGCTCCGGCGTGATGTGGAAGACCCGCATCGGCGGCAGGTCAGCCGTGCTGGCGCAGGAGGCGGGCGGCATCCAGGGCGAAGTAGGTGAGCACGCCGTCGGCCCCGGCGCGCTTGAAGGCGATCAGCGACTCCATCATCACCTTGTCGTGGTCCAGCCAGCCGTTCTGGGCGGCGGCCTTGATCATCGCGTACTCGCCGCTGACCTGGTAGGCGAAGGTGGGCAGGCGGAACTCCTGCTTCACGCGCCAGAGCACGTCCAGGTAGGGCAGGCCGGGCTTGACCATGACCATGTCGGCGCCCTCGGCGATGTCCAGCGCCACCTCGCGCAGGGCCTCGTCGCCGTTGGCCGGGTCCATCTGGTAGTTGAACTTGTCGGACTTGCCCAGGTTGCCGGCGCTGCCCAGCGCATCGCGGAAGGGGCCGTAGAAGGCCGAGGCGTACTTGGCCGAGTAGGCCATGATGCGGGTGTGGATGTGGCCGGCGGCCTCCAGCGCGCTGCGGATCGCGCCGACGCGGCCGTCCATCATGTCCGAGGGCGAGACGATGTCCACGCCGGCTTCGGCATGCGAGAGCGACTGCTTGACCAGGATCTCGCTGGTGATGTCGTTCTGCACGTAGCCGTGCTCGTCGATGATGCCGTCCTGGCCATGCACCGTGTACGGGTCCAGCGCCACGTCGGTCATCACGCCCAGCTCGGGCAGGCGGGCCTTGAGTGCGCGCACCGCCCGCTGGGCCAGGCCCTCGGGGTTGAAGGCTTCGGCGGCGTCCAGGCTCTTGGCGGCCGGGTTGATCACCGGGAAGATGTCCAGTGCCGGCACGCCCAGTTCCAGGGCCTGCTCGCCCACCTTCAGCAGCTCGTCGATGGACAGGCGCTCCACGCCCGGCATGGAGGGAATGGGCGCGCGGCCGGGGATGTCGTGCACGAAGACCGGCAGGATGAAGTCGGCCGGGCTCAGACGGTGCTCGCGCACCATGGCGCGGCTGAAGGCGTCGCGACGCAGGCGGCGCGGGCGGTTGGCGGGAAACAGAGGGAGGTTCACGGTGATCCTTCGGCGCGCGGGGCACGCGCGGCGCGCGCGTTCGTGATGTTTTGCTGACGGCTTTGTATGGTACAGACCCTGGCAGGGTGTTACGATCTGTAGTGAGTCGGGCCTCCGGGCCGGGCTCCCTGCTTTTCCTCCCTGAGCAGGTGCCTTCACGTGATGACAGCGTCAAGGCTTTTCAGCCCCGGTCCTCGACCGGGGCTCTTTCTTTGGGGCTTTGGTTTCGGTTCCGTCACGGGGCGCGGCTCATAATCCCCGCATGAGCAACCTCTACCTCTGGGTCAAGGCCTTCCACATCATCTTCGTGGCGAGCTGGTTTGCCGGCCTGTTCTACCTGCCCCGCATCCTGGTCAACCTGGCCATGGTGCCGCAGGAGAGCCATGCCGAGCGCGAGCGCCTGCTGTTGATGGGCCACAAGCTCTACCGCTTCGCCACCCTGCTGGCCGTGCCGGCCATTCTGCTGGGCCTGTGGCTGTGGCTGGGTTTCGGCATCGGCAAGGGCCAGGGCTGGATCCACGCCAAGCTGCTGCTGGTGCTGGGTGTGATCGGCTACCACGTGCATTGCCGCAAGTTCCTGCGCCAGTTCGAGCAGTTTGCCAACCGCCATGACCACCGCTGGTTCCGCTGGTTCAACGAAGCCTCGGTGCTGCTGTTCGCCGCCATCGTCATCCTGGTGGTGGTCAAGCCCTTCTGAGGAACCTGGCCGTGGCGCACCCTGAAGCGGCACGGGAGACCCTGCCGCAGCGCGGCAGCGGCCAGTTGAGCACGGCGATCCCGCTGGCCCTGTTGTTCACGGGGCTGATCGTCTACGCCAGCCTCTTTCCTTTCAGCGGCTGGAGCTGGCCCAGCCACCTGGGCTGGCTGGAGATCGTCCAGCTGCCCATGCCGCCCTGGCGAGACCATTTCGACATGGTGGCCAACCTCCTGGGCTATGCGCCGCTGGGCATGCTGGTCTACCTGGCCGGGGTGCGCAGCCACCTGCGCTGGCCGCTGGCCTGGCTCCTGGCGGCCGGCAGTGCCTCGCTGCTGTCCTACACGATGGAGGTGACCCAGCAGTTCCTGCCCGGGCGCTTCCCGTCGCTGCTGGACTGGCTGCTCAACACGGCCGGCGCGGTGGTTGGCGCGTCCCTGGGCGGCGCCCTGCAGGCCCTGCGCCTGATCGACCGCTGGCAGGCCACGCGGGAGCGCTGGTTTTGGCGCCGCAGCCGGGGGGCCCTGGTGCTGCTGCCGCTGTGGCCGGTGGGCCTGCTGTTTCCGCTGCCCCTGCCGCTGGGCCTGGGCCCGAGCTGGTCGCGCATGCAGGATCAGCTGGTGGACTGGCTGCTCGATGTTTCCTGGGCCCAGGGCCTGCTGGAGTGGGTGAGTGACATCCCGGTGCCGCAGGACCGGCTGCC
>NZ_BADL01000260.1 GCF_000333615.1 Ideonella sp. B508-1
GCCCGGCCCGACTGCAGCCATTCCCCCCACGTGCACGGAAAACCCCTCGGGTGATGGCCAGCCGGGCCCGCGGCAGCTCCTCTTGGAAAGGCCTGGATCAGCGGCAGGGTGTAGAGCCGCGCCAGCGTGGGCGGCAGGGCCACGGTGATCTGGCCGACCGGCTCATGGCGGTGGGCGCTCAGGTCCTCCTTGGCCAGGGACACCAGGTGCAGGATGTCCTGGCAGTACTCCAGCAGCCGGCTGCCGGCCGGCGTCAGCGTCACGCCTCGGCCGGTGCGCACCAGCAGGGTCTCGCGCAGCTCGGTTTCCAGGGCCCGCACCTGCCGGCTCAGGGCCGGCTGGGCCACGTCCAGCACCAGGGCGGCCTTGCTGAAGCTGCCGTGCTCGGCCACATGCAGAAAGGTCTCAAGCTGCTGGAGGTTCATGGGGAAATCCCGGATAAGCCATGCCCAAATGGTATAGCAGCTAGTAGAGCCATGCGCTTGGACGAATAGCTCGGCATTTCCAGAATCCGCTCATCCCAGATCGCTGTCGAGCCCCCGCATGAAGATCATCTCCTCCATGGCCACGCGCGCCCTGCTGGCCGAACTGGCCGAGGCCGCCGGCCAGGCCTTGGAACTGGCCGTGTCGGTCGAGTCGGTCGGCGGGGTGGACGCCGCCAAGCGGGTGCGCGCCGGCGAGGCCTTCGATGCCGTGGTGCTGGCCAGCGACGTGATCGACGCGCTGATCGCCGAAGGGCACGCCCTGCCCGGCAGCCGGGTGGACCTGGTGCGCTCGGAGGTGGCGGTGGCCGTGCCGGCCGGGGCGCCCCTGCCGGACATCTCCAGCGCCGCCGCGCTGCGCCAGGCCATGCTGGCCGCGCCCTCGCTGGGCTACTCCACCGGCCCCAGCGGCAACGCCCTGCTGCGCTACATCGACCACTGGGGGCTGAGCGAGACGCTGCGGCCCCGCCTGGTGCAGGCCCCGGCGGGCGTGCCGGTGGGCACCCTGGTGGCACGGGGCGAGGTGGCCCTGGGCTTCCAGCAGCTCAGCGAACTCATCCACGTGGCCGGCATCACCCTGGCCGGCCCCATGCCGGCGGACGCGCCCATCGTCACCGTGTTCTCCGGCGCGGTCTGCCAAAGCGCCACCGCCCCCGAGCGGGCCGCCCAGGTGCTGGCCTGGATGGCGCAGCCCGCCACCGCGCCGGCCAAGCAGCGCCAGGGCATGGCCCCGGCCTGACACCCCAGACATCCACCCACCACCAGCGCGCCCGCAGAGGCCGCGGCCCATCCCGCGCATTCCACCAGGAGACAGACATGAACACCGCCCGGCACGTCAACGTGCAGACCCTGCTGAACGAGCAGCCGATCACGCCCTACCAGTGGGTGGTCTTCGCGCTGTGCTTCTTCATCGTGCTGCTCGACGGCTTCGACACCGCCGCCATCGGCTACATCGCCCCCTCGCTGATCAAGGAATGGGGCGTCAGCAAGCCGGCCCTGGCCCCGGTGCTGAGCGCGGCCCTGTTCGGCCTGGCCGCCGGTGCCCTGTCGGCCGGCCCGCTGGCCGACCGCCTGGGTCGCAAGCGCGTGCTGGCCGGCTCGGTGGCCCTGTTCGCCGCGGCCTGCCTGGGTTCGGCCTTTGCCGGTGACCTGACGGAGCTGGCCATCCTGCGCTTCATCACCGGCATGGGCCTGGGCGCGGCCATGCCCAACGCCGTCACCCTGACCAGCGAGTACTGCCCCGAGAAGCGCCGGGCCCTGATCACCAACCTGATGTTCTGCGGCTTCCCGCTGGGCGCGGCGCTGGGGGGCTTTCTGGCCGCCTGGATGATCCCGGCCTTCGGCTGGCGCAGCGTGCTGCTGGCCGGCGGCGTGGTGCCCCTGGTGCTGACCGTGCTGCTGTGGACGGTGCTGCCGGAATCGGTACGCTACATGGTCGTGCACAGCTGGCCGGTGGAGCGCATCCGCCGCGTGCTCGCCCGCATCGCCCCGGAACAGGCCGCGCAGGCGCAGGGCTTCGTGCTGCCCGAGCCGGCGCCCATGTCCGGCGCGGTGCAGAGCGGCATCAGCATCGTGCTCTCGCCGTCCTACCGCATGGGCTCCTTCATGATGTGGCTGGCCTACTTCATGGGCCTGGTCATCTTCTACGCCCTGATCAACTGGATGCCGGTGCTGTTCAAGGACGCCGGCCTGGACCCCAAGACCGCCACCCTCATCTCGGCCCTGTTCCCGCTGGGC